>CAXTXB010000124.1:1441-3747 GCA_964247965.1 uncultured Dictyobacter sp.
CCCTGGGATGGCGAGGTCGAGCTCTCGGTCAAACTCGGCTCACCCTCGCTCTTCAGCCTGTTCTTGCGCATCCCGGCCTGGGCGGCGGGGGCTCGCGTGACGATCAATGGCGAGGCGCTTACGCAGCCTGTGGAGCCGGGCAGTTATCTAGAGATCCACCGCCAGTGGCAGTCCGGCGATATTGTTCACCTCTCTCTGCCCATGGAGGTACGCATGCTGACCAGCAATGCCCACGTGGCAAATGATTACAACCGCGTGGCCATGATGCGTGGCCCGCTCGTCTATTGCGCGGAGCAAGTGGACAATCCCGGCATCGATCTCGCCAACGTGGTCCTGCCCGCCCAACCCGTGTGGAAGACAATCGAGCAACCCGACCTGCTCGGCGGCGTCCGCACCATCCAAACACAGGCCCTGCTCGCCAGTGCTAACGGCGGCTCCAGCACGTCCAGTGAGTCCAGTACAGCAGAAGCAGCCCTGTATCGCCCATACACCGCCGCCAAACCCACGTATACGCCAACATCTTTGACCGCCATCCCTTACTACGCCTGGGCTAACCGAGAGGCCGGAGCCATGCAAGTCTGGCTTCCTATCGATCCCTACGTGTAGTGATATTCCCTGGCGGCCAACGTCGTTGAGAAAAGCGGTATCTGAGTGGATAGGAGGTTACAGATACGCTCGTTCGGCTTGAGAACGAGCGTATCTGTAACCTGATCCGATGCAACCGTTCTGCCGGATTGCAGGCCATACCAGTGAAGAAATCCTCGCCACCCTGGAAACGGTCTTTCAGCCACTTTTGCCACAACTCAACCTCCGTCAGTGGACGAGTTCAATTTATGATTGGCTGACGCATATTATTCTCGATCCAGCCAGCTCTGGCCGTGTGAGCATGGATAACCTGATGAATCTGGTGCTTGCCGCTCTGGAATGGTCCTATGAAGCGAAGGCCACCGATGTGCAAGTGAAGTATCTGGAGCGGGCCGCAGCATTACTCGTGCTGCGCCATGATACCTTTCGGATCATTGATGGGGAAGGGCTGGGGACCGAAACGGACCAGGTACCGGAGACGGAGAAAGAGTCCCTTCGATCAACGCTTGCGTGAGCAGTTTGCGCGTGCGACGAACCCTCAGATCTTCAACGTCATCGAACTTTTGCATCACTTTCTTCTCCCATGTCGCATAGGCAACACATCTCGTTCCATTGCTGATTGACGCTCATTGTACCATCGGTTACGCTTTTTTTGCAACGGCGCGTTGGCTCTGCGCCGCTTTTAAGGATATATCTCAAGCAGGAAAAAAGAAAGAGAACGAACTATGGATATTCTGGTCTATGGGGCAGGTGTTATTGGCAGTGTCTATGCCGCCAGGCTAAAGGCGGCGGGACACAACATCTCGCTGCTGGCGCGAGGGCGACGAGCGGTGTCGTTGCGCGCACATGGGATTCAACTTGAGGATGCATCGACCGGACGAAGGACGACCACCCAGGTTTCCGTCGTTGAACATCTGGCTCCAACCGATAGATATGATGTTGTCATCGTTACCGTACGGCTCAACCAGCTTCATTCTATCTTACCCGTCCTCGCAGCCAATCATGAGATTCCCACTCTGTTGTTTCTGCTCAGCAATCCGGCTGGCCTGCGGCAATTTGAGGAGCTTGATCCACAACGCGTCGTTCCGGGTTTTCCTGCCGTTGGTGGTGTACGCAAAGGAGATGTCGTGCACTATATGGCCCAGGGTACGACAATGCTGGGCGAAGTTGATGGCCGTGTGACGCCGCGTCTGCGCCAGCTCGTGGCTGTTTTCAAACAGGCAGGCTTCACTGTGAAGCTGAGTCCCGACATGCAAACGTGGTGGAAAACCCACGCGATCATGGATATGGGGATCATCATCGTCGCGGTCATGATGATGGGGGGGAGCGCACAGCTTGCGCGGTCGCGCCGTCACGTGGTGATGCTGGTTCAGGCCATGCGTGAAGGGCTGCTGGCTCTGCGAGCGCTGGGCACGCCCCTGACGCCCTTTTATCTGACCGCGCTCTTTCTCTGGCTTCCCCGCTGGCTTACGGTCATCCTCTTCCAATTGCTGCTGCGCACGCGTCTTGCGGTGCTTGGGATCGATGCTCATCTCGGTGACGACATGGAAGAGATACATCAGGTGGCACGGGAGATCATGGCGCAACTGCGCTCCTCACCCCTCGCCACGCCGACGCTGAATCGCCTGATGGTGGTTTTAGAGCAGACAACCCACGAATTCCGAACTGCCTCAACGAGCACGGAAAAACACCTCTCATAAACCCATTTTCTGGCTTATCGT
>CAXTXB010000124.1:3757-5014 GCA_964247965.1 uncultured Dictyobacter sp.
CTTTGGGAGAAAACAAAAGAGATCACTTTGCTGAGTTTTTTCAGTGCTCCCCTGCAGAACACTGTCCTTCTTATGAAGGATAGTAAGGATGCTTTCTTATGCAAGCTGCACGGGACCTCAATAATCCGAATGAAGTTGCGGCTCATCCGGCTTCTACTGTGGATTGGCGGGGCGTGGACTGGTATCTCCTCCTGGCTTTTGCGATTTCCTGGGCGATCTTTTTTTTGAAGTTTGCGGGCGTACCTTTTTTGCTGTGCTGGGTGTCTTTTTCTTTCTACTGTTTACGATTCCGATCAGTGTCGTGTTTGCCTGGCTGCGTTTTCGAACTGGGAGCATCTGGCCGACGGTGCTGGTGCATGCTGTTGTCAATACGATCGCGAGCCTGGGGCTCACGTCACTCTTCACGTGGGGCAATCCGTATATCGCGGCTCCCGTGGGCGCGTTTGGCCTCGTCCCCTTGTTTGGGTTCGCAATCTGGCTTATTGCGACGGGACGCGTTGAGGGCAAACATGTTGTAACATTCTCGCAACCTCAAGCGTAATAGCACTTGGGAAGTATATATCGATACTTCCAATTGTGTTTTTGTGCGTCTTTTTGATCTGCATATTCGCATGAGTAAGGCATCAAAAGGAGGACTTTCGATGTTTCAGAACGTCAATGCTCAAGTTTCTTCGCGTACCTGGTGGATGCTGGCGCTGCGCGGTGTCTTTGCTATTCTCTTTGGTCTCGTTGCGCTCCTGGCTCCTGGTATTGCACTCTTCGCTTTCATTACGGTCTTCGCGGTCTACGCCATTTTCGATGGGGTTGTTGCTATAATCGTTGCGTTGCGTGAACGAGGTGTGCTCAGGCGTTGGGGGCTCGTTCTGGCCGAGGGTGTTCTGAGTATTATCGCTGGTATTCTCGCCTTTGCCTATCCGGGCGAGACGGCGGTGGTTTTGCTTTATATTGTTGCGGCCTGGGCTATTATAACTGGGATTATGGAGATTGCGGCGGTCTTTGTGATTCGTGGTTCTATGGCGCAGGAGTGGGCTCTGGCGATTGCCGGCATTCTCTCTATTCTTTTCGGTATCATTCTGTTTCTACGCCCGGGTCTTGGCCTTCTGTCGATTTTGTGGTTGGTTGGGATCTATAGTGTGATCTTTGGGGTGCTCTTTATCGTTCGGGCGTTCCAGTTCCGTTCGCGCCCTTCATCGCCAACCCTGACAGCCTGATAAGTCATGCATAAAGATAAACGTTTTTTACATTTCTGCCCACTCT
>CAXTXB010000124.1:5024-10244 GCA_964247965.1 uncultured Dictyobacter sp.
CCCCAACTCGGGCCCTTCCCCCCTATGGGGGAATAATTTAAAAAAAGTTTTATATTATTCCATGACTTATCTAGAATAGCTATAGAAAAGAATGGCGAGAAAGACTGCGCGGTCAGTCCTCAAGCATCAGGAATTGCGCGGTGATGTGATCGGTGATTAATATATTCGCGAGGCCAGCCCTGAGTACGGCGCGAATGGCTGGAATATATGATGGACTTCCTCCTGCGACCAGTATGACTTTGGTATTGCTGCGTTGGATCTTCTCGGTTAGAGTGGGGATCGCCAGTCCTGAGAGTGTATACGGAAATGGATCTATTTTCGTGTTGATACACTCGCCATTCGCATCAAATACCCAGTGGTTGATGTCTACAACGGGTCGATGGGCTGAAATGGTTTCTACTTGCTCAGGAGTGAGAATGCCGCGTCTAATCATGTCGTTGTTGGTATGCGGCGTCCACAAGCCCATGATCAGTACATTTGCTCGCGTCATCATCTCATAGGCATCTCTGATAATTGGGAGTTTACGTGTGTCCAACATTCGCTCTGGATCAGGCAGGAACGCAGGCGATGGAAACCAGAGGTGGTTGGCACCATAGGCTTGCGAGAGGTCGTACGCGATCAAGTTCGCATCTCCAAACGTTGTACGTGCCTCCACAAACCCGATCATCGCCACAACCTGGAGGTGAGGCAGTACTTTCGTCGGCTTTAAATAGCGCACTATGTTGCGCATAAATGTCCGACCACCAGAAACGGCGAGGATGTCTGAGTCGGTCAGCAATTGATCCAGATACTCGGCCGCCGCGCTTGAGATCTCCGTGACCACGTCGTCGAGCGTGTCGTCCGGCGCGATTATGTTCATGTTGCGACCCGGCACCAGCACGAGATCCTCCAGTTCCAATTGAATACGAGCCTCTCTGGAGAGATTGCGCAAAAAGCCGGTGCGCAAATCGGGAACAATCGATATCCTTACGATACCCTTGTCCTTAGCCTTCTGCAGGGCCTTGCTCACTGTCTGCCGCGAGCAGAATTCCATCTCTGCAATTGCCTCTTGTGAATGGCTATCTTCGTAATACAAGTAGGCGATTCTACGTAAAAAACGCTCATCCGTCAGGAGCCGGGCTTCATTGTTCGTCCCTTGAGCATTCTCTGGCATGGATCATTTTCCCTTCATAAAATATGCCTGATCAGCCTGGCAAGAAAGTAGAAATTATTATCAGTTGCTTTTCTATATATCTATCCTGCATATCCCGCCTAACTCTCCTTCCGCATCATTAGCATACATGATGTCATCTCAAAGCGCAAGTTCTTTTCAGAGCTTTTGCTGCTTTTTGACCAGTATAAGTCAATTATTATTAAGTGATAAGAATATGATAAGATGTAACAGTTGAGCACCCACATCCATCTATGCAATTATACACTATCATTGACGTTATGAACAGACATGACGTAAACGAATAGGTTCTTTCATACAGCCTGCCCACTTTTCCGCTCTTTGATGCGGTCGTCAAGATTCTTAAAACCTGGCTATATTTCATTTATATTTACAAGTCTTTAGCAAATGCTATTATTTTTACATTCTTGGCTAAATGTCTTGATTTTAACTTTTGTTCTGTTATACTTCTATTAGTGACAACGTACAGGCATTGGTTGGCGCGGAACATGTGAGATTCTTAGTGAAGAATGATTCTGTACGCTGTCCCTAATACACTTTCAAATAAGAGTCAATTCGGAAGACGTTTTTTTGTGAGAAGGAGGCAAGAGCATGATCGAGGTGGAGCTTAAGTTCGCACTTCCCTCAGATTTACGTGCGCCGCTCCAGGCCAGGCTTGATGCTATGCCTTCGCTTCAACGGCTTGCACCTATCGAAAATGTAGACACGTACTACGATACATCGGACTTCTCTTGCTTGCAACAGGCAGTGTTCCTTCGCATCAGAGACCGCAATCGTCTGGAAATTAAATATCATGAGCAGGCTGATCCAGATCATACATATGCAATGGAGCGAGCGTTTCCCCTGAAGCCCGAAACGCCTGAAATACAAGAATTAAATAGTCTGTGCTCTCGCTTTATTCCTGGTTGGCAGAATGCCAGTACTGTCGAGGCGGCATTGGTTATTAATAGTCTTACAGCGTATGTACATATAGAGAAGCGAAGAACTCGCTATACGAATGAGCGATTCAATCTATGTCTTGATGAGGTGGTTGAGTTGGGAGACTTCTTCGAGGTAGAGATGCTTTGCCCGGATGAAACGGGGATCGAGCAAGCCCAGGCGCAGGTGCATGCTTTTGTAACTGATCTCGCGCTTCCTACCCTGTCTTCTGTAAGGATTGGCTATGTAGAACTGTGGTTGCGTTCTCACCTTCCACATGTCTATCGTCTAGGAAAATATCAGATGGAAAGTGCGGTATAAGCACTGAATATATAACGCGGAACCATGAAGCAGAAGGATAACACGATGCAAATGTTACAAGCTCCTACGATCCCGCAGATGATGGACCAGGGCTCAGAGCGTCCGCGAGTCCTGGTAGTCGATGATCATGCCGCTGTTCGCGATATGCTCTTCTGGGCGCTTCAATTGTGGGGATACCAACCGATCTGTGCGGCAAATGGTCAAGAAGCGATGGAATGGATGGAGGATGCTCGCCACACGGGCCAGTATCCTGCCGCTATCCTCCTCGATCTGCTTATGCCTGTGGTGGATGGCTCAAAGTTTCTATCGCGCATGCGCGCCCGCTGGAATACTCCCATTATGCCTCTTCCACCTGTTATTCTGCTTACTGTAGATAAAAGCAATCATGAGGATCTAGCCTGCACCGATGTTCTTATCAAACCTTTTCACCTTAATGATCTTTGTCAGATCCTTAAGCTCCTTACAGATCCATCTCATCCAGATATGGATCAATAGATTTTAAAAGCCGTTGAGGGGAGGGCTGCACTCCTCCGTATATCCTCCTGAGTGCGTATCGCTGGCAAGCTTCCTGGTTTGCCAGCGATTTTTATTCTTATCCTGGTGAACAATTTCCCAAGAGTGAGCAATGACAACCGTGAGGGATTGTCGCTATGCAGTGACTGTTATGATTGGTGATGACTGCGCACCCACCAGATCCGTTACTTCGCCGATACGCCTGAACTGGACATCTTTTTGCTCTACGAGGGTTGCCCACGCCGCCGGATCAATGGCGGCGAGCATGCCTCCCGATGTTTGAGGGTCAAACAGGATGGCCTGGTCGAGTTGGTCCAGTTTTTCATCAAAGTGTACGTGCGGGCGTACAGATCGGTCATTGCGTGCCGTGCCGCCGGGAATGCATCCAAGCTCGGCGTAGTGTCGCACATTGGGCAGGAATGGAAGCGCGGCGTAGTTAAAATGCATGTTGGTGGAACTTTGTGCCGCCATCTCCCAGGCATGACCTAAGAGGCTAAATCCGGTGACATCAGTTGCGGCATGGACGGCCGAGCCAGCCTTGACGAGCAATTCGCTTGCGCGCCGATTCAGGGTCGTCATCGAGCGCACTGCGGCTGCCATATCGTCGTCCGAGACTTTGTTCTGCTTTTGGGCGGTGGTGAGCAGCCCCGTTCCCAGGGGTTTACTCAAGATGAGAATGTCGCCTGGCTTTGCTCCTCCCTTGGTGAGAATGTGATCGGGATGGACCATGCCGGTGACGGCGAGGCCGTACTTTGGCTCGTCGTCCGAGATCGAGTGTCCTCCTGCAATGGCGCTGCCGGCTTGCTCAACGATATCCATCCCTCCACGCAAAACCTCGCTGAGGATATTGGTATCCAGGTCCTCGGGCCAGGCGACCAGGTTGATGGCCATCAGCACCTGCCCACCCATGGCATAGACATCGCTGAGCGCGTTGGTGGCGGCGATCGCGCCAAAAGTGTAGGGATCATCCACCACGGGAGGAAAGAAGTCGGCCGTACTTATAATGGCTTGTTGCTCATTGACCTGGTAGACTGCGGCGTCATCAATCGCGCCCAGCCCAACAAGCAATTGAGTCGGGACGTTCCGTTGCCGTAGAGGACCCAGTACCTTCGCGAGCGTATCCGCTCCTATTTTTGCCGCACACCCGGCGCAACTCGCCAACTCCGTTAATCGCACACGTTGATTGATCGTCATCAACAGACCTTTCTTGTTGTTTGTACGCAGAGACATCTAGCTCCTATTAAACCACATGTGCGTTCTCCCGTCCTGGAGGATCTCCCTCTCCATTTCGATGATCTTTGCTTCTGGCCATTTTTTCTCAATTTTTTCTAAGGAGTTACACAATTTTACTAATTGTTATCTTTCCATCTGTCTCTATTGTAGATCACGCGAAGAGATACTGTACGATGTGGCTTTCTGTCTGCAAGCTCTCTCGAAAAGCGAAGTATTCATCTATTCGCGAGGTTAAGAATATGTACCAACTTATTTCATTTGTGCCTTTAAGTGAAGTATGTAGGAAAAACTTTTATTGTGATTAGAAGTGAAAGGATTTACACTAATGAGCGTGAAACAGTCCCGTGAGAATCGTGTTCTTCCGATGGCATTGATTGTTATCGCCCTGCTGGCCTTGCTGCTTGGAATCGCGACCGCCTTTGGTTCACACAGCGCCTCGGCACATAATTCCGATCCAGGCTATGTACGCGTTTTGCATGCCGCTCCTGGCGCGGGCAACGTAGATGTCTTCGTGAACCATGATGCATTGCTGAAAAACTTTGCCTTTGGGACGATCACGGACTACGTGAGTCTTAATCCAGGTGACTATCGTATCCGTGTCGCTCCTGCTGGTAAGGGCGCTGGTGATGCGGTCATCGACGAGACCGTTACAATTCAGTCGGATGTCCACTACACCGCAGTTGCTCTTGGTACGAAGTCGTTCTCACTGAAGGTCTTTGGTGACAATAACTATGCTCCTGCTGGCAAGGCACGCGTCCGTGTCTATCACCTGTCACCCAATGCCGGCCCTGTTGACGTCTCGGTCGGTGGCAGCAAGGTGATCTCGCAGCAGACGTACCCGCATGCCAGCGGCTACCTCACCGTTGCTCCAGGCTCATACACATTCAAGGTGACTGCAACCAATCCCGGTGTTACACTGGATCTGCCGGCAACCCTCAAAGCTGGCTATGTCTATAGCGTATTCGCCATCGGCCTGTACAAAGGCAGCCCCGCCCTCCAGTTCGTGGTCGCTGTGTACAACACTAAGTAGCACAATCTACTCTCGAGAAGACCCTCTAGCGTAG
>CAXTXB010000124.1:10254-10738 GCA_964247965.1 uncultured Dictyobacter sp.
GGTCCCGCCCCCCCCCCAAAACAACCCCCCCCCCAAAACACGATGTTCATTATTTTTCAAACCTTCGGTATCACTCGTTGCTAGCCTGCCTGCGCCGGCCTGATCCTCGCTGCGTTTTCCTGCGACTCAATCAGGTCATCAGGCTGCTGAATCTGCTCTATGCGACCGAGCAGGAACAGGAAGGAGAGGATGCCCAGCACGAGGATTGCACCCGCAACCAGGAAGTTTGCCGCGAAGGATTTAGTTACATCGAACAAGTAGCCCGCGACAATGGGGGCGGCGATACCAGCTAGATTGCCAAACATGTTCATGATACTACCAACCGAGCCAACCGTCCCCTTTGGAGCGATCAAGCCCGGAAGACTCCAGGCGACAGGGGCTGCAAAGGCAAGTCCACCTAACGAGAGGCTGATCCAGATCGTGGCGACAATGGCGTTGTTCGTAAATGCCGCACCCACCACAGCGAGTCCCAGCAGCATCCCGC
>CAXTXB010000124.1:10748-12162 GCA_964247965.1 uncultured Dictyobacter sp.
TGATCAAAGAGTCGACGAGTACGCCGCCGATAAAGATGTCAGTTAGAGTTGCGATAAACCAGGGTATGATCGTGTACCAGCCGCTTGTTAATACCGACATGTGAAGTGATTTCTGCAGATAGCCCGGTAGCCAGGTCAGGAAGAGATAAAAAGAATAGTTGTAGGCTGAAAAGCCAATCGTGAGGCCCCACACCTTTCTCTGTTTAAGTAGAAAGCCTATACTGCCCAAAGGATTTTTCGGAACGACGTTCTCTTCTTGCGCACCACCTTCTTTGATATAGTTGCGTTCATCCTCTTTAAGAATCCTCGATTCGCTTGGATCGCGGTAGAAGAGCCAGAAGATGACGCCGTAGATCAGGCTGAGCACAGCAGTTACATAGAATGCCGCCCGCCATCCGTTGGCCGTGACGACGAACGCTATTAGAGGAGCACCGATGACGGTTGAAAATTTGGCGGCGGCATCAAAGGCTGAGGTAGAGAGGCCGCGCTCTTTGAGGGGAAACCAGTAGCCTGTTCCCTTGGCTGCACCAGGAAATGCTGGCGCTTCACCAATACCTAGCAGCATACGCGCTACCAGAAGCAGCCCAAATCCGCTCACCAGTGCGGTTAGCAAGGTGGCAATCGTCCAGATAATAGAGCCGACGCGGACTAACCACTTCACCCCGGTTCTATCGAGCCAGATGCCTACTGGTATCTGTAAAATTGCATATGACCATAAAAATGCCGATAGAACAAGTCCAATCTGGAGGTTGGAGAGATGAAACTCTTTCTGCAGATCAGGAGTCGTTACGGAAAGGTTGACGCGATCAAAATAGTTGATGATAATACCAAGACCCAATAAGATTGCCATTATCCAGCGCACATTGCCGACGCGTTGCGACATCCTAGACCTCCGTTGTCTTTCAGTATCAGCGTATTTCTATTAACCTCTTCATATTATACACTTTCAGCGCGCCTGGCAGGTACTGAACACACGCCACGAGCGATTTCCAACCGACTTTCCCTTCCTTCACGTATGCGCAGTTGGTGTTCTTATCATAGCATATTCTAAAACAATTCATTCATACACGTTTTTTGCATCTATCGCTCCATCTCGCATCAATTGACAAGCTCCCTCCGTGTAGCGACCATCCCTTGCGGCACCAACTCCAACATATTCACATGGAAGCGCTCGAAAAGGGAAGCTGAGTGGATTTCGGAGCGAGCCGAGCGGCGATTGGAGGATACGGACGCGATACAGGCGGAAATAGCATGACTGATGATAGCCTTCCAATCTGGTCCGTACGTTTCCTTGCGATACATCGCAAAAAACAGGAAGAGCAGTTTGATAAAGCAAGAAAGATGTATGAAGAAGAAAAGAATGCAAAAAGAAAGGTTGTTACTCTTTTTACATTATATAATAATACTTCTTGTC
>CAXTXB010000125.1:0-12004 GCA_964247965.1 uncultured Dictyobacter sp.
CTATTTGGGCAAAAAAACGCCAAAACGCCAAAACGCCAAAAACGCAAAGTTTTAATAACATCTAAAAATGGCTGAGAGCGGCGGAGCCGCGACATAGAGTGGAAATGGAAATAGGATACTACGAGAGTGAACTGCGAACCAGCTTGATATCCTGTTGTACAGCCTGTACCAGATCATAAGCGCGCATAGTAAGAAAGACCTTCAAAGCTGCCTCATAGCAAGCCAGGGCGTGCTCTAGATTTGCGTGGCGTTCTCCAGCGGGCATGTTACTGTAGGCCCGCCCCAGGTTAATCTGTGTCGCAGCCCATTCGTCCTGCATGTTCTCGTATCCATAAACCAGGAGAGCGGCCCGATAGCAAGCAATCGCCTGCTGCAGATTTCCAGCGAGGTCGCCGTCTCTTAGATTGCTATAGACCGTGCCCAGTTCATCCTGCGTCCTGGCCCATTCGTGAGGGAATTCCTTGCGATTATAGACCTGTAGAGCCTGTTCATAACAAGTAATGGCGTGTTGGAGGTTGGCCTGACGCTCATCATCTTCCAGCAGACTGTAAATACGGCCTAGATTCGCTTGAAGCGAGGCCCAGACAAGGAAGAAACGTTCACGCGTATAGACCTTTTGAAGAATAGATTCGAAACAGGTGCGGGCCTGGCGTAGATGTGCCTGCATATCGCCAGCAGGCAGGTCCAGGTATGTAAGTCCAAGCATGTGTGAGGTTCGGGCCCACTCAGAGGGGAAGGCCTCGGGCGTATAGACAAGTAAGGCCGAGCGGAAACAAGCAATTGCGCGATCCAGACGCAACTGTTCGTCATCCTCAGACATCAAATTGTAGATGATTCCCAGGCTATTCTGAACCGATGCCCAGTCCTCAGGCGTCTCTTCACGCGTATAGACCTGCAGCGCGGACTGGTAGCAGGTCAGGGCCTGGCGTAGATTTGCCTCGATATCTTTCCCCAACAAAGCGCGGTAGACGTTGCCCAGGCTCTGCATAGTCGCCGCCCACTGCCGTGGTTGGCTTTCATAAGTATTCACCTGTAAGGCCGCCCGATAATGAGAGATAGCCTTTTCCAGATTTTTGCGCCTCTCACCGCCCGGCAAAAAAGAGTAGACATTGCCAATACTGTGCTGTGTATACGCCCACTCCTGCGGAAAAGCCGCGCGTGTGTAGACTTGCAGCGTAGCCTCATAACACTCAATAGCCTTATGCAACGTTGCATAACGATCATCCGTTGGCAGCAGACAATAGAGATTGGCTAGATTATATTGCACCCGTGCCCACTGCAAAGGAAACTCCTCGCGTGTATACACCTCCAGACACGCTTGCAGACAGTTGAGCGACTGCAACAAGAAATCCGCACGAGTCTTCCCCAAAGAGGTCATATACGTCATACCAAGCTCATACTGCGTCTGGGCCCACTCTGCTGGAAAGGTTTCACGTGTAAAGACCTCCAAAGATGCCTGAAGGGCTGAAAGCGACTTGCGTAGATTCGCCTCACGATCATTCAGCAACCTCCGATAAACCACACCAAGCTGCTGCTGCGTCTTGGCCCATTGAGAAGGCGTATTGGCAAGCGAATAGAGGTCTAAAGCAGATTGAAAACAAGAGGCAGCGTGTTCTAAATTACTCTGATGATCTCCATCGGAAGCAGCACTATAGGTCGTACCAAGAGTATATTGAGCATCAGCGGCAGCATAGCGCTTGGAATCGTTCTCATCATTCATTCGATATATATCCTGCTTTTAGCGGAAGGGCATCAATGTACCTATAGATGGCATACTCAAAAGATAAAATGAAATCCGTCCCCAAAACTCCTCTATCATCGATTGTAAGCGCTACTTTGTAGCTTGTCAACCTTGTAAGCCCATCGTAAATGAAATACAGTGTACAATACTAGCAGGCATTCTTCCTTCACAAAATGTATTCCAGCGTAGAAAATTTCCGCCATATTTCTTTATCCAAATAATGGAATATAATAAATCAAATGCTATACAAGATCATGCAGGGTAGCTAAATATAATTATTGTTACATAGCGATACATCAACCGTTTATAAAAGTGAACGAAGCTCGTGCCTGGATTGAGAAATGCCTGGATTGAGAAGATTAGTTATAATTTTGTAAGTGGTATGGGAGAGGAAGGAGGAAGTCATATGTCCAGCATACACGACTTGCGTCGGGCGCAGGTCAAAAAGCTTACACAGTCGTCACCGGTCCCCATCGTCGAGCCGTTCTCCGAAACTCTTTTGCAGCATCAGGTACAGCAACAAGCGAGAAACTATCAGTTTCTCAAGCGCGGCATAGATATTGGAGGCAGCCTGCTTGGCTTACTCCTCCTCTTGTTACTTCTGCCATTCATCATCATCTTCATTTTATGGGAAGACAGAGGACCAATTTTCTACAAGCAGGAGAGAATCGGGCTGTATGGCCGTCCATTTCAAACGTACAAGCTGCGGAGCATGATCGTCAACGCGGATAAATATTTGGTGCAGCACCCCGAATTACTACAGGCGTGGCAGCACAACGGCAAGCTGCAAGACGATCCACGTATCACACAGATAGGAAAATTCTTACGCCGCACCAGCCTCGATGAACTGCCTCAGGTAATGAACATTCTACGCGGAGATATGAGCCTGGTAGGGCCAAGGGCAATACAAGCAGCGGAGGTCGCGGCCTTTGGCGAGCTAGGCGCATTGCGTCAGATGGTTAAACCGGGCCTCACGGGCCTGTGGCAGATCAGCGGTCGCTCACAGACAACATATGAGCAACGCCTACTACTCGACTGTACCTATGTTCTGGACTGTTCAATCGCAATCGATATGTACATTCTTATCAAAACGCTACCCGTGGTTATGCATGGTGAAGGGGCCTATTAAGTGGGAAGGAGTATATGACCACATGCAAATACATACGACTCTGCTGCATTATGCACGCATTATACGGCAACGCTTTGTTTTTATTCTGCTCGGCATGGTATTGTGCACGGGCATGACCGGCATTATCAGCGTCTGCGTTCCCCCGGTCTATCAGGCAAGAACATTGCTTAAAGTTAATAACACAGCTACAAACAGCGGCAATGATGTCTATAACGCTCAAGAGCTCGCAGTAGACTATGCCCTGCTAGTTACGAGTCCGGACGTGCTGCGAGCGGCTGCGCAAAAGCTACCAGGCGTAACTGCAGGCGAGCTCCAACAGAGTATCAGTGATGCGCCTATTGAGAACACCCAGATCATCGAGATACGGGCACAGGCAGACGAGGCCCGGCTGGCGGCGGATATGGCAAACATAGTCACAACCATTTTTATACAGCTACAGGCTACAAAAGAGATAGACCGCTTGCAGAGCTCCGCCAATCTGCTTACACAGCACATTGCGGCGACGCGGCTTGATCTGGACGCCGCCCAGGTGTACCTGAACGTCTTGCAAAATAACCACGCCGCCCCAGCCAGCATCGCGCAGCAGAAAAGCCTCGTCGATACAGATCAGGCAAACTATGGACTCCTCTTAACTGATTACAGTCAGTTGCAGGTGCAGAAACTACAGGCGATCAACATCCTAAGCATAGCTCAAACGGCACAACCTCCTGACCGACCAGTTGGTCCACAAATACTTTCTAATATATTGCTGGCAATGGTCATGAGCCTCCTTTTGACGACCTTGCTGGTGCTCCTGCTTGACTGGCTCGACACAACCATCAAAACAGACGAGGATGTCATGAACCTGGCGGGCCTGGTGCCTCTGGGTTGCATACCAGCAAGTCATAAGAAAGATAGTACTGAGTTGTTGAACCCTGCGGCGAAGACTGATATGCCGGTACGCGAGGCACTGAGTATGATAGGAATAAATGTACGCGCCCAACTAAAAGGTCAGCGCTTTCTACTGGTCTCAGGAGCGCGAACGAGATCGGGAGCCACCACAGTTGCTGTCCACCTGGCCATTTCTCTGGCCCAGACAGGTATGCGTGTCCTGCTATTAGACGTTAATCTGCATAGGCCGCTGCTGCACGAGGTATTTCGGGGTTCCAACGCGAATGGTCTGAGCAATCGGCTGGCCGATATAGAACGCTTTCAGGAGCAACCCACGCTCTATCCGCGTAGCTGGCTGCAACGCTGGAAGACGCCCATCCCTAATCTATGGTTAATCCCGGCTGGTCCGCCACCTGTACAACCAATGGCAGCGAGTATACAGAAATTACAGCAGCTTAAAGAGTGGCTGTTGGGACAACGGCAGATGCTCAACAATAGCAGCATGCCGCCACTAGTTGATCTCATCGTCTGCGATACTATACCGCTGGATGAGGGCGGTGACACTTATGGACTGAGTATGATTGCAGATGGCATCGTAATGGTCATTGAGGCAGGCAGAGAGCAGAAAGAGACGCTGTGCGATACCCATGCTATTCATTTGCAAGCACCGGTGCTAGGCGTCGTGGTCAATCGGCAGAAAGCGGGACAGATACCATATTATTATGCCAACGCGCGCAGCACAGAGCGCGCAGTATATAAAGAGAACAACAGTGAGGAGGATCGAATACTCCAAACGCTGGAACAGTACAGAGAGAGTCCGGCATATGAAGAGCAGACTATCAGCGAAGTGCCAGGCATACGCTTTGCCACGCCGCATGCTATTTCACAACGTAAGATTGCGGAGAGTCCAGTTCCACCTGCATCCACCGCTGGTCCTCCTTTGGCTTCGGCGACCAGGAAACTAGCGCAGGTAGATAGGCTCATTCCCAAAACGCTGGCCGTGTTTTCATCGTCCTCGCCGGCTAAACCTTTAACAAATATACCTCAACAGACAGAGAACATACATACAAAAGGCGTTTTATCTCCATTTCTACTCAAAAAAGGGCAATTAGATGTTACTACTGATGCACTTCCAGGGACAAATCGAGAGGTTGAGCCAGAATTGCAGGTCGCACGAACGGTGCAAGAGGCTAAAACGCAGTTTAAAATCTATCCAAGTAGTAAGCACGCTTGAGATTTAATAGTAGACTGAACTCCTTCTTTTAATAAGTCACAGGCTCCGCGTAGCGAGTCCGCCCGCTAAATGAAGTGGGTCAAAGCAGTGACTATAGAGCATCGCATATATGTATGGAGCGAATATTCAGGTTGTAGAAGCACTCGTTGTAAAGGGGATGTTTATGTGGGGGTTGCAAAAACAGCACAGTATTGATGATCTATGGGATGAGGGGGATGGACGACGAAGAATGTTTGAGAATATTCAACGATATTTTGATTTTGGGGGGCAAAAGAGAACATTTATCGTTGCCGGTTGTCTTCTACTATGTGTCAGTTTTGTATGTGTGTTAATTCCGTCTTCATTTGTTGCATTAGGGGTCTTTGCAGTCACAGCAGTCGCGCTACTCGCGATCATACGGCCTGGCCTGGCGTTGCTTCTGTTATGTGCGGGTGCAGGGCTTCCAGCGTTAGTGCTGCCAGTGCCGGGTCATCATATGCACCTGGTCGAGCCCGCAGTTGGGCTTTGCCTCATCACAGTAGTTCTACGTCGCCCACATGCTCGCCTTTGCGCCTCTCATCTATTCGCGCTGGCATTCCTGATACTCGCGTTCATCTCTTTTGCGCACGTCCCAGAGGTTGCTGGCAGTGCACAGGGTAGCGATACATATGGAGCGGACAAAAGGTTGCTGGCCCTTTGTATCGTGTTTGGTGCCTTCTTTTGCGGCACGCTGCTCACACGATATGTCAGGGACGGAACAGGATTTTTAATAGGAATTCTCTTTGTAAGTCTACCTCCCTACCTGGTCGGCCTGGCCGAGTTCATAGGCATGCCGCTAGCTTCATGGCTGGAGATCAGTGGGGCAAATGATCCCAGGCTGAACGAGGGACGGCTCTGGGGACCCTTTCCCTGGTCAGTCAATTTTGGGATGTACCTGGTCAATCTCTTCGCCGTGGCCGTGGTTTGCTGGCTGTTGGGAGATCGGCGCTGGCAACGCATGGGCGGCGCTCTTATGACAGCAGCAACAGCCCTGAGCATCATTGGTACAGGAACGAGAAGTGCCACCGTAGCCGCCGGAGTCATTGTGCTACTAGCCCTGGGTATAACGCGACGCTTTAAGCTGCTGGCAACCACCCTCCTGCTAGCAGCCACAACTGGCGCTCTTTTTAGCGAGAGGATAGCAGCATTCTTCACACACGACGAGACCTCTACAGCGAATCGGTTGCTTATCTGGAACCTGGCGCTCAAGCTCATTCGTGCTAATCCCTGGCTTGGCATCGGTTTAGAGCAGTTTCACTACTACTATGCGCAGCTCATCGTCAGCCGGTCAGACCAGTTGGGCGCGATGGGCATTCATCCTCACCAGCAATACTTGGAATGGGCCATGGAGAGCGGATTGCTCTGGCTCCTTATGGGCATATTATTACTGCTAAGCATTATCGCTCGCTGCATGCAGGCCTACTATACCGCGCCACCTGAACGACGGGCAATTTTGCTGGCGGCAGCCCTGGCAGTGGTTGCTAATGTCCTGATCGGCTTCTTTGATGCGCCACTTGACCAATTGGAGGGGCCAATCGTGCTCTTCTTACTCGCCGGCCTGGGACTTGGATATACACCTTCGTTTGAAGACGACAAAGTTCCGAGAACGCTGAAAGCCGTAGCGTCATGGACAAAGCATACATTGAACAAGGGCATATACTTTGTAAAAGGAGTGTGCCCTGGAAATGCTGTGGCTGATGAAGAAGGTGCGCATAGCACATCGACGGGACGCACAATAATTTTTCAATTGCTTTCGTGGGGTATTGCGCTTCCGCTTATATTCCCTACCACTGCGCTGCTGGCGCGTTACCTTGGTCCCGTACAGTATGGCGAATACAGCCTGACATTCCCATTTTTAACAATCTTTGCCCTGCTCAGCGGAACTGGTATGGACCCTTTGATTATTCGTCAGCTGAGCAACCAGCCCAGGCTGGCATGGGGCGAGACACTAAGTTATGCGTTGGGTTCACGGCTTATCTCAACGCTGGCAAGTACAGCCGCCGCAATTCTGGTCGCTTGCTTGCTTCCAGTTCATCTAGAGCAGCGCAACTTGCTTTTAGTCGGCTGCACCTCACTGCTCTTCAGCTTCTCATTTAATGGCATGCGCATCATTTTGTCACATGGATTTCGAGCAGAGCAGCGCGTCGGCCCGCTCGCACTGCTTGAGGCTGCCAACCGCATACTTACCGCACTACTAATTGCGCTGGTAGTCACGCTCCATCTCTCTCTGCTCTGGATCTATATTCTGATCGTCTATTCGGATCTACCAGCCTTTCTTCTGCAAGCATGGCTAGCATGCAGACGCTATAGCATCCGCCCACGTTTCAATCGGTTGCGCTTACGTGAGCATATGCTGAGTGGCTTACCACTGCTTGGACATAGGGCGCTCACCCTTCTCGCTGGACAGATCGACTTGCTCGTCCTTACCCTGGAGAGCACCCCCGTGAATGTAGGCATCTACGCGCTGGCCTCGCGTATCACCGATCCTTTGATCTCAATCGCGCACGTCTATGTGAATGGTCTGTATCCTGTATTCTGCACAAGCTTTCGCGAGGACCACAGGCGTTTTGCGAGCTTGTATACTGAAGCGGTCCGAGTCATGCTACTTGTTACGCTACCATTTGCCGTTGTTGTTACTGTGGAGGCAAGCAGTATTGTCCGGCTATTGGGAGGTGAACAGTTCGGCACGGCAACAAGTGTGGTGCAGATCTTAACGTGGGCCATGGTACTGACATTCTTGAACCAATTGGCGGAGAGCGCCTGCACTGCCGCCAATCTGGAACCCCGTATACCTCTGGTGACGACCACGTCCACGCTTATAAATCTGGCGGCCAACCTACTGCTGATTCCAGGCTGGCAAATTATGGGTGCCAGTGTGGCCGCGTTGGGCGGTGAAGGGGTGACACTGTGTTTGTTCGCATTATTGCTTAAGCACTATATCCGCCCCCTGCCTTTACTGGGGACAGCCTTGAGTATCCTTTTTAGTAATATGCCTGCACTTGCATTCCTCTGCTGGCAGTATCAAGCACCATTTCTAATTACTATTCCACTGGGAGTAGTATTGAGCTTAGCAGGTTATCTAATCACAGGAAACTTATCACATCAGGATATTAATAAAACAATACAGATAGTGCAAATTTCTAAAAGCACATCATGAAGGAAAAACTGATGGAGAACAAAGCAACTATCTTAAGATATCACACAATGAAAAAGAACGTAGGAGCTCGACTTTGTACAATCGTGGACTTTGAGCTTAAGAAAAAGGGCGGCATGATGCATTTTCGAGCTCGTGTTCTTAACATGGTACAAAGTTGAGAGGAGAGTATAGAGGCTGCTATCAGCTATCGACTAATTTTGTACAAGGAGCATTATGCGTATAGCTTTCGACATGCTCATAGTGGAACAGGAGCAGGGTGAAGCGCAACATTCCACTTGCAGCTTATTAAACGAACTCACGATGCTGAGTACACACCAATATATTATTATTACTGGACGACCGGAAATGTATAGCCTGCAAAAGTGGTCGGCGAATATATGCCTTTATCCTGTCAAAATGAGTGTGGGACAGGGCATCTTGACCTGGCATCAGCTACTTCTACCTACAATTTTGCGTCGTCTGCAACCAGATATCCTTCATGTACCAAACTCAATCACCCCTATTGGCTGGAATGGACCGTTCGTTGTAACGCTCTACGATCTCGCAAATGAGCTTACTGCTGAACATCACATTCTGCTTTACAAACAACATGTGCTGCGTGAAAGTATACAAAGAGCACGCAGCATCATTATTCCAGCGGAACACTCTGAACATATAGAGCGGATATCTACCACATTGAACATGCCGCAACTCGGGACAGAGAAATACGTCTATCGCATCGATAGCAACACACGAGCAGATCTAGTACTGCATGCTTACTATCAGGCTCTGGGACATCCTGAAATAAGGATACTAGAAAAGAGCGCAAACGATACAGCCGAATCATACGACGAAACGCCGATTATTAGTGGCACTGGCCCTCTGGATGACGCTGTATATCCAAGTGTGAGCATTATTATACCTGCCAGCAGGCTCGAACAGGCTGAGCAGGCACTGGCAGCCCTGAGCCGACAGTGCTATGCAGGCCAGTTAGAAATTATTATGGTTGGACCACCAGCCGGCCAGCTAGCACCACGCTGGCCCATTCGCGCCGTTCATCCTGAAGCGGTCTATCCACCTGGGAAGGCACGCAACCTGGGGGCGGCACAGGCCAGGGGAGATATATTGCTTTTTCTAGATGATGATATGCTGGTCGCCACAAACTGGGTTGAACAGAACGTACAGGTCTTACAACAGGACGGCGTTGGAGCCGTGGGGGCGCGCATGCCAGGAAAAGCACAAACATTTTATGCTCTGTGTGCCGATTTCACAAACTATGGTCACTACCAGCACATGCATGCTATGGAAGAACTGCTGGGTGCTGGGAGCATGGGTGTGCATAGATCGTTTTTTGCAGAGCTAGGAGGCTTCGATGAAGAATTATGCTGCGGAGAAGATGTAGAGCTTTGTTATCGCATGGGAAGACGAGGATATCGTACGCTCTATCAACCTGAGATCGTGGTGATACATGATCATCACTATGATACGTTGGGCAAGTTGCTGCGCTACAACTATAGCCATGGCCTTCAGGGTGGTTTAATAACCAGGATGGATAGTGAGGGGATACAAGCACGCATAGTCACCAGTATTATCCAGTATCCGCCGCTCTTTTTGCTTTTATTACCCTTGATTGCCCTATTGGGAGCCATAAGAATAATAGGTCTAAACATAAGCGATCACAAATCTGTATTGCTCTACGCCCCATATATTTTTCTGGGCAAGCTGGCTTATCAGGCCGGTGTATTTATGTATCTGACAAAAAGGAAAAGAGGGCGATGAAGAAGATGGCGGAACACCAGGCCACGTGTGATACAGACAAAACTGGTAACAGCCACAGTGCTGTCAATGCTAGTAATGCTAATGTTACAGAAAAAGTGCAGGCGGGACAGTATCCAGAGAATATCTGGTATCGATTGCAGACATACATGCGGAGACGACGCTTTTATTTTGTGCGGCAGTTACTTACAGCATTGCCTCCTTCGTATGAACTACTTGATGTAGGAGGCACGCTTGAGTTCTGGCAACAGGTAAAATTTAGTCCTGCGGATGGGAAAATTGTGCTTTATAACGTGAAAGAGATTGGCGTCACGGAAACAGGCATAATAAATATGGTAGGTGATGCACGTAACATGCATGAATTTCCAGATAAGCGCTTCGATGTCGTCTTCTCGAACTCAGTAATTGAGCACGTAGGCACGTATCAGCAGCAGCGACAGATGGCACACGAAATACAGCGCGTTGGGCGGCGTTACTGCGTACAGACGCCAAATCGCTACTTTCCGATCGAGCCACACGTTCTGTGGCCCTGCTTCCAATTTCTGCCTCGCCACTGGCAGATATTTATCCTTACCCACAGTAGAAGCCTCTGGGGCTGGAGGATTACCAGTCAGCAGGAAGCTGAGCAGTATGTGAATGGTATCCGCTTACTCAATGAAAAAGAGCTGCGGGCACTTTTTCCTGAAGCAGATATATATCGCGAAAGGTTTTTGGGTCTGACTAAATCATTTCTCGTCTACCACGGCTGGTAGGACGACAAGGGCCACTACTTTTGAAAAAGCATCGCCAGTGCTTTCACGCGCGGTTCCTGCCCCCAGAGAGCGAGGATATGTTCATAGATATCATAAATCTCACCGAAAACCAGCTCGCTATTGATCGTGAGCGCAGCCCTGGCCGCGGCTTCCAGGTAGATACAGCTCTGAATCATATTGCCTAGTACAAGCGAAGTGTAAGCTTTATACTTCAAAAACTCAGCGCGGATACGTTCAGGGGGAGGTGGGCGTAGCTCATCAACCTGCGCGAAAGCTTCCCAGGCCATTTTTGGCTGCCCCAAACGTAGAAAGACAAGCCCCTGGTAGAGATAAAGAAGCGAGCGATCACAGGAGGCATAGGGTAAATAATCACCCGGTTCTAGCTGTAGTGGGAAGACGGCCATGGCCAGCTTTAAAAATTGCAGTGCCTCCGCCTCCCTACCCATAGTGGCCTGAATCTCGGCCAGCCCCACGAAAATCCAGCTATGCAGGACGGGCGAGATGTTATCATTGTTGACATTGATGCGGCGGAGGGCATCGTTATAGGCTATAAGGGCGGAACCTATGCGCTTACGAGCAGAGAAAATCGTGGCCAGGCGTAGCTGGGCCGCAACATAAACATTCCAATCCTTGGCGAGTTGCGCATAGACGACCGCCTGAGTGCCATTTGACTGCGCCGAAGAGAAATCGCAGCGCTGCATAGCAAGGACGGCGATCAATTGATAAACCTGTGAGGTCAAGCTCGCCGCAGCCTTCTGATCAGGGCCTGGCACCAATGTTGGACGAGCCAGGCGAGTTAAATATGCAGGGACCAGTCGCTCTAGCTCTGTTTGACCACCGGCTATATACCATTGCCAGCATGAGGCTAAGCCCGTTGACCAGTATGCAAGAGACGCATGCAGGTCTGCAGGCTCATCCTGAAGCTCATTAGATAGTGCGGGCTCCTCCGAAGTCGGCTCCTCAGCCACACTACCGGCACTGTTTACGGGCGAACGAACAAAACCTAGTTCAACTGGCGACATTTCGAAAACCTTGCAGAGCGCATCGAGAGATGAGAGACGTGGCATCTGGGTCCCCGTCTCCCAACGGATATAAGTATTGCGGCTCACACCAACCTGCTTACTGACAAATTCGGGCGTCCAGCTTTTTTTAATGCGAGCAGATTTCAACATATCATTCTGTTTTACCATGTATACCTCACCCAGCACGTATTACCTGTTAGTGTTATAGACTTATTCTATCAGAGCGCTTAGTAAAATAAAATATGTATCAATTCGCAGCTTTTAAAATATCAAAAAATAGTTTGTGCATGCCTACAATCTTTTGCGCTCCGTGCAAAAGATTGTAG
>CAXTXB010000126.1:0-6572 GCA_964247965.1 uncultured Dictyobacter sp.
CTAATTTTTTGCGCAGGGCGCAAAAAATTAGAAAAATGCAAGAAATGTAAAAAGATTAATAAGAAAGGAGCACGCCTTCGGCGTGCAGATGGGCGAGCGAGGAGAGGTGCCCAGCATGATGGAGATCAAATACTCTCTCATATCTTGATGCTTGACCATCATACGTGTTACACTAGTAAAACTGTTAGGAGGAGAGCAAGATGATAAGCATAGCTGAAGAGCAAAGCAAAAGAGCACCTGGCCAACTAGCTTTGGTTCAGGCACTCGTGAACACACAGTACGGACAAGGGCGATATTTACATACACAACTGCTATGTCTAGATGACCTTCACCTCTGGCTGGTTCAGCATCGTCTCCTGACAGATGAAACGCCGATCACCGAAGGAGATTTTCGACGCATCGTTCAGCTACGCGAGGCGCTGAGAAGTCTCTTACTTGCTCACAATGGCAGCGATTTTCTTGCTTCGCAGATTGAGATGCTCAATCGCCTTGCCGGCAACGCCCCGCTTGTGGTTCATTTTGAGCATGATGGATCGTCCACACTTCAACCAGATAGAGCTGGAGTGGATGGGGCGATAGCTCATCTGGTTGGCATTGTGTTCACCAGCATGACCGACGGCAGTTGGGCAAGACTCAAAGCTTGTCGCAATGATCGATGTCAGAAGGCGTTCTACGATAGCTCGAAGAATCGTTCAGGGGCATGGTGTTCGATGACAACTTGTGGGAGTCGTGTCAAGGCACTCGCCTATCAACACCGACGCACAGCAGATAGGGAAGGATAAGGAGATGCTAGTATGATTGCGAAGGTTCCTCGTTCCAGGTTTCATTATGGATGGATTGTGGCTGGTGTTACCTTCCTTACGTTGCTGTCCGCAGCAGGAATGCGTTCTACTCCTGGTGTATTAATTGTTCCCCTTGAGCATGAGTTTGGCTGGAGTACGGCAACGATTTCACTCGCAGTGTCGATTAACTTAGTTATTTACGGATTGAGCGGCCCCTTTGCGGCAGCGCTAATGGAACGCTTTGGCATTCGGCGCATCATGGTTATTGCACTGCTGATTGTAGCTGTCGCCGCTGCTTTAACAACTGTAATGCAAGCACCCTGGCAGCTCGATCTGCTGTGGGGTGTTATGGTAGGCCTTGCTACGGGTTCTCTTGCGTCCATCCTCGCTGCAATTGTTGCCAACCGTTGGTTTGTCAAACGACGCGGCCTGGTGATGGGACTGCTTACTGCAAGCAATGCTACTGGTCAACTTGTCTTCTTGCCAGTTCTTGCCTCACTTGCGGTAACGGCAGGATGGCGCGTTGCGGCATTGGTGACCGCAGGGGCCGCCCTCGTTGTCGCTCCCCTTGTCACCATCTTGATGCGCGAACACCCGAGAGATGTTGGACTCCAACCGTACGGGGCCGAACCGGATAGCCCGGATATTGCAGCATCGACTGAGAACCCACTGAAGGCTGCTCTAAATGGCTTATCTCGTGGATTACGGTCGCCCGATTTCTGGCTGCTCGCTGGCAGCTTTTACATTTGTGGAGCTACAACCAATGGGCTGATTGGCACACATCTTATTCCAGCCTCGATGGATCACGGCATACCAGAGGTCACGGCCGCAAGTATGCTCGCGCTCATTGGTGTCTTCGATCTTATTGGCACAACCGTTTCAGGTTGGCTCTCTGACCGGCTAGACAATCGCTGGCTATTGTGCTGGTATTATGGCCTGCGAGGGCTTTCGTTGCTGCTTCTCCCCTACGCGCTAGGCACAGGATATCTCACCTTAGCAGTGTTCATTGTCTTCTATGGGCTGGATTGGGTAGCAACCGTCCCACCAACAACACGCCTGACTGCAGATATATTTGGGAAACGCAATGTCGGCATCGTCTTTGGCTGGATCTTTGCAGCCCATCAACTCGGCGCGGCCACAGCCGCATTCGCCGCGGGCGAACTTCGTACCATCTTCGGCGATTATCAGATCAGTTTTATCACGGCTGGCCTCCTCTGCCTTGTTGCATCAGGCATGGTGATCCGCATTGGGCGCAAGCCACACCAGACAGTTGAAGCCATTCCATCGCTTGAAGCCAATGTTACAAGTGCTGTGTAAACGTCGTTTAGACGTATCAACGAAGAACGCATTGCTCTCTTCCTTAAGCAGAGCAATGCGTCTCTGTACAATCGTGATATCTGTATTGTGTGTGTATACCTGGCTGAGTATCGTTGCATCACCTTCTGTTTTCGCGAAGAGCTTACACGCTGTGTTGATCAGCTCTGACCCGGCGGAGCAGAGTGTCCTCGCAACCTCGCCAATGTTTGTACAACTGCTATTTTCAGAACCTGTTCAGCTTGTCGGTCATCCAATTGTTGTACTTGATCCAACAGGCAAATCGGTCGAATATGGGCATGTTACGCAAGTACACGGAACAGTATTGCGTGTAGCTTTCAATGCAAGAAAGCAGGGAACCTACCTGGTTATCTGGCAGGTTATCTCACAGGATACGGACCCAACCAGTGGACGCTTCGTGTTCAGCGTAGGGCACGCGAGCGGTGTCTGGACGAATACGAGCGCGAGTGGCGTCTCACCATTAGGCGTATGGCTACAAGTTGTCGCACGGTGGCTCCACTTTATCGGTTATGCGCTAGGGTTTGGGCCGTTCGCTTTTCAATCATTAGTACTCCTGCCACTTGGCCTGTCGCAAAACAGGTTCGTCGAGCAACGGCTTTTCCGCCCTGTTACAACAGGCATACTGTGCCTTGTCTTAGCTGAACCGATTGCATTACTTGCACAAACTGCAAGTCTTGGCACAGGTCTCCTCTTCGATCCTTCCATTATTGGCGATATTCTTGCATCAAGCTTTGGACGTGTTATGGCACAGCGACTAGGTGCTGCCCTTCTTCTATGGGTGCTCGTGGGTGTGGTGAAAGAGAGTGGGAAGAAAGCGATACCTATAATCCTTGCTCTAGGAGGAATACTTGCTCTGATAGATGGAGAAGCTAGCCATGCTCTCAGTTCAACTCCTGTGTGGCTAGGGTTTATCGCCAATGCACTCCATATTGTTGCTATGGGAGTGTGGATAGGAGGTATATGCTCGCTGCTTGCTCTCTACTCGTTGAGAGATATAAAACTTCAGCTTGCTGCCATCATCTTACGTTTTGGTCGTCTCGCAACAATTGCTGTCCTTGAATTAGGCATGACAGGACTCGTGCTAGCATTTCTACAGCTGAAAGCCCCTATCAATCTTATTACCACCCCTTATGGAAGTGTACTTCTTACGAAATTGAGTTTCCTGCTGCTTGCCCTCCTACTTGTTATTCTGACCATGCGCCTTCAAAGTGAGAGAAGGGCGCGTTGGTGGAGGGCGGAAGCTGCTCTTCTGACCACAATCATCGCATTAGCGGGATTGCTCGTTTCCCTACCTCCACCCATCGCATAAAATATTGCTCACCTGAGAGGCTTGCATAGCTGCTGGTTGACAAGCTACCCAGGCAAGAGCTAATCAGAACCTTTATAGATTTTTGTTAAATGCTCAACCTGGTAGACAGCAGCCATAAACATTCTCCCCGGTTTGCTTCTTTCATCAAACATCACCAGCAATATACGTGATATTTTTATAGTATCTCTACTAGTGAGCAAGTCAAAGTCAAAAGCAATGCTTTCAGCATAGTCGACCAGCGGTTCTATGCCAGAAGCATATGCGAAAAGCTATTGCCGCCATTTTCTGCTTATAATGGAAGAGAGAGATTTTTTCGATCTATAAATTGAAGGAGTGCAGATACATGAAAGCTGTAGTTATTGCCAGGCCAGGAGGCCCAGAAGTATTAGAGATACGCGAGGTCGCAACTCCAGAGCCTGTTGGTGATTGGGTACGCGTACGAGTGCGTGCAGCAGGGCTCAACCGGGCCGACCTATCACAGCGGCAGGGTCATTATCCCGCCCCAGCAGGAGTACCTGCAGACATTCCTGGAATGGAGTTTGCCGGCGAGGTCGATGGCATTGGACCACTGGTTACCGCCTGGAAGTCAGGGCAACGCGTTATGGGCATCGTGGGCGGAGGCGCGCAGGCAGAGTACATCCTGGTACACGAAGGCATGCTGGTGGAAATTCCCGAGAACCTGGACTTTGTACAGGCCGCAGCCATTCCAGAAGTCTTTATGACAGCTCACGACGCACTATTTACGCAGGCAGGGCTGCAAATGGGCGAGCGGGTACTGGTACACGCGGCCGGCAGTGGCGTGGGTACAGCAGCGATACAACTAGCCAGGGCGGTGGGGGCAACAGTCTACGGCACCTCGCGTACCGAGAGCAAGCTAGAGAAGGCAAAGGCCCTCGGCCTTGAGGTTGGTCTGAGCACAACCAATTTCGCGCAAGAGGTTCTGCAACTGACGAACGGGGCGGGCGTGCATGTGATCATAGATTTCATTGGCGCGGACTATATGGCCCAAAACCTGGACGCGCTCACAGCCTGGGGTCGCCTCGTCTTCCTGGCAACAATGGGAGGCGCGCAGGCCAACGTCGATCTGCGCAAAGTCATGGGCAAGCGCATCCAAATTCGTGGCTGCACCCTGCGCACCCGCACCCTCGAAGAGAAACTTGCCGTCACGCGCCGCTTCGCAACTCAAGTCGTACCACTGCTGGCAGATGCACGCGTCATACCGATCGTGGAAGAGGTCTATCCTCTGCATGAAATTGCCAAAGCGCACGACGCGATGAACGACAACAGAAACTTCGGCAGATTAATCCTGCGCGTCGACTGAGTAATAGCTCATCCCGAATTTTTGAAAAATTCGGGATGAGCTATTACTCAGTCGACGCGCTCCAGGATCAGGAGGCCTGTGTCTTGCTCGCGTCCAGCTACTTTTGCTATATTTGTGCTGGCATTAGAGCGCATACAGAAATCGATATCCTCTGAGAGTCCCGCCGCAATGACCTGCTTCACCGAGTTGGAATACTCGATCAATTTGGGTGGTGCATAGAACTGGTACAGCGAGGCGGCGGCAATGGCGCTCTCATAAGACTGAATAGTGGGATACTGCCGCTGGATTTCGAGGGCGAGATAGCCTGCACACACTGTATCATCAAGGGCAAAGTAGCCGTGCTCGGCAGCGCAGACGATAGCGATGTTGCTCTCTTGCCGCTGGGCACAGGCAAGCGCATAGGCAGTAACGGCCTGCGCATTGTAGAAGCAGCCCGCGAGGCGAATGCTCTGCTCGGGACAGGCAAAGAAGGCGCGCGTGCCGTTGGTTGTAGTGAGGATCAGCTCACGGCCCTTGAGATCAGCGCGCGCAAACTGGGCAGGTGAATTACCATAGTCGAAGCCCGGCAGCGGCAGGGCGTTGCGCTCTCCACACAGCAGTCGTCCAGGAACCTTCTGCGCTGCCTCCCTTGCTTGCTCTACAGTATTAGCAACCAGGACGCGTGCAGATTCGCGATCGAAGATAGTCGTAATAGCTGTTGTTGCTCGAATAACATCAATAACAATGTAAATATCGTTCGCCGCTGGCTTGATTGCCAGAACATCGGCCGGACTCATAAAGACATGTAAATTCAAGCGCACCCTCCCGGTTTGCAGGCGTTTTCCTTCATCATATCATCTCGGAAGGAGGCGAAGCGAACTAAGATCACATAGCCCTTTGCTGTACAATATGTACATGACTGATCTCTACTTGAGAGTTGACCTTCATAAGTCTGATGGAACTGATCGTGGAGATAGAAGATTGTCACCAACTCCTGGTACTATTATCTTATTAAAGCATTGTTAATATTAATTAACTGGTACGTATCTATTTAAGAGAGGTATATTGTTTCACTTATGACAAGCAGAGGTAGCCAAAAAAGCTTTCGAGCTTTTCAAATTCTTAGAAATGTATTTCCCTATTTCTGTCAATGTTAGCAGTAGAAATCAGAAGAACTTCTTATTTCTACCTCTCCTAATTGTGGGATAAGTTAGAAGGAAAGGCATAATGCATATCAGAAATGCACGTTTCATTCCAGGCATTTTCCTCACTTTTATGATTCTGACCTCCTGTTCGCAGGCAACGAACCAGGCACCAGCTGGAGGCACCCAGAGCAACCCTATCAAAATCGGTTATACGGTTCCTCGAACAGGCGATTTTTCCGCTGATGGACCCTTGCTAGAGCAAGGATATAAACTTTGGGCAAACCATATCAATAGTAGTGGTGGTCTCATTGGCCGTCACGTTGAACTGGTTGGTCTGGACGATGCATCCAAACCCGATCAAGTGACGGCTGACTATCAGAAACTTATTTCGGTGAATCACGTTGACCTCTTATTGTCGCCTTTCTCTGGCGACCTTGCTGTTCCCGCAGCTATTGTCGCGCGGCGATATGGATACGCTTTCGTGGAGGGTGCAGCGACGGAGAAGGGGACCTACGAGCATGGACTCGATAATTTATTTGCTGTCAGTCTTCCAGCAGAGAAATACATCGCGACCTTCGCCCAATTTATCCTTGCATTGCCTCAAGGGATACGCCCGGCGACAGTAGCTTATGTGACGAGTAATGATGGATTTACACAGCCGCAGATTCAAACAGCTAAGAATATATTAGAATATAAGAATC
>CAXTXB010000126.1:6582-11995 GCA_964247965.1 uncultured Dictyobacter sp.
AGTATGGCGGCCTTCAAACTGTCCTTTATACCGAGTTTCCGCCCGAAACAACCAATTTTACCGCGCTTGCGGCAAAGATTGTGCGCTCTGGTGCTCAGGTCGTGATATTGGGGACGCTTGACGTCAACAGTTTGAGTACCTTCATGAAATATTTCAGGCAGCAACATTACAATCCGAAGGCTCTAATAGCCACGAGTGGACCTGACCAGGGACAAGCGTTCTTGGATGCGATCAGCGACAAGAAAGGAGATAATGCCTTTGCCAATAAGATGGCCGAAGGCATCTATGTTCCAAATGATGGCTGGTTTCCTAATATCAAAACGACTCAAAACGATCTGTTTCAACAGCTTTGGCAAAAGCAGAATCCAGGCCAATCGCTGGATGCCATAAGTAGTGATACCGTCCAGGGTTTTGCCTCCGCACAAGTGTTGCAACAGGCAGTAGAGGGAACGCATTCAGTCGATAACCAGAAACTGATAGGCTACTTGCGCAAAAATCTCTTCGGTAGCATTGAGGGAGCAGTGAAATTTGATAGCCAGGGTCGTAATACGGCCACAAGCGCATTCCTGTTTCAATGGCAGAATGGCAAACTGACCCCAGTTTATCCAGCAAGTCAGGCACAAGCAAATGCTGAGTTTCCCAAGGCCTCCTGGCCCTAAGTAGTATTCCTCAGACATCCCAGGACTCGCCAGCAAGGGACATTTCCCTCCTTTGCTGGCTCTATTTATAGGGAACAGAAAGGATCTCTCGTGGTACTCATTATTGAAGCTGTCATTTTAGGTATACTCAATAGTGGCGTCTACGCTCTGATGGCTTCAGGATTAACGCTCATCTTTGGCGTTATGGATATTATTAACCTTGCCATTGGGATCTTTATTATTACCGGCGCATATCTCAGCTTTGCTTTAGAGCAAAGCTTTCACCTTGATCCCTTGCTCGGGCTGCTGATCTCGACGCCTATACTCTTTATTCTGGGTGTTGTCTTATACTGGCTCTTTATTCGACGATTGAGGCAAGACCGGATTATGCTTTCTCTTCTGGTAACATTTGCTATCGCCCTCATACTTGAGGGAGTCTTAACGCTCATCTTTACAACGAATCGTGTACAGCTCTCCGCGGGGTATCTTGATGCAACCTTTCATATCGGGGAATTTTACCTCCGTTATTTTGACATCTTCCTCTTTCTCATCAGCATTGTCCTGCTCAGTGGGCTCTATATCATGGTGTATCGTACAAAGTTTGGATACAGCTTACGCGCGATAATGCAAAATCGAACGGCGGCAGCCCTTATCGGTGTCGATGTCGAGCGAGTTTCGGCGATCACCTTTGGAATTGGGGCATCTCTTGCGGCAGTGGGTGGGGTGGCCTTTGGAACATCATCTCTCTTTAATCCTGCCAGCTCCTATGATCTTATTTATCGCTTGGTCGTTATCATTGTATTAGGAGGAATGGGAAGTCTGCGAGGAGCATTACTGGCATCTATGATCATGTTAACGATATCAAGTGTGACAGCAGTTATCTGGTCTGATATCTGGTCGAATATTGTATTTTTCGCCCTCCTGATCGTGCTCTTAAAATTCCGTCCTCAAGGATTGTTTGGGCAACTGGAAGGAAGAAGGCAATGAGACACATCCAACTATTCCTGCTCCTCATACTTCTTGCCTTTGTCCTTGCTCTCCCCTTCCTTTTCAATGCCTCTGTAGTTAACATTGCTGTTTTTGCGATCATCTTCGCAACTGCCGCAACCTCCTGGAATATCTTTTCTGGGTACACCGGCTACATTTCACTTGGTCATGCAACATATTACGGTATAGGTGCATATTCTCTTGCACTCATTTGCCAACATTGGAATATCCCAGGCGGGTATCTTCCCTTTGTCCTGCTCCCAGCTTCTGGCCTGATTGCGGCTGCATTTGCTCTCCCACTTGGTTGGGTTGCTTTGGGAAGCAGACGCTATACATTCGTCGTGATCACTATAGCTATCCTGTTTATTTTTCAACTGCTCGCCTACAATATGAGTATGACGAACGGAGCACAGGGAATGTATTTTCCTATTCCTCCGTGGGAAAGGGATCAATACAATCTGCCTTTTTTCTATGTTGCACTTGCTCTCTTACTCTCTGCGAGTTGTGTCTCATGGTGGGTGCGCCGTTCTAAGTTTGGGTTGAATCTGCTAGCAATTCGTGATGATGAGGAGCGAGCTCGTTCTCTAGGTGTACAAACTGAACAATTGAAGCTTATGGCCTATATCATTTCAGCTTTCTTTATTGGCATGGTGGGAGGAATAGATGGTTACTTTGGGGGCTTTATTTCACCCTCGTTCGCATTTGCACCGATCTTCGATGTGACGGTCGCACTCATGGTTCTCTTTGGCGGTGTAGCAACATTATCTGGTCCCATTTTAGGGAGTTTGCTGCTTGAACCGCTTCAACAATATCTTACAATTCAGCTTGGCATCGCTGGCTTAGATCTTATCGTTTTTGGAAGTCTCCTTCTTGTTGTTATCCTTGCACTACCAGAAGGAATTATCCCGGCAGTGCGGAAACGTAGAAAAGCAGGGAAAGCCCCTTAATGACTCAACCCGAATTTTTGAAAAACGAAGAACAGCGTGTGTTGCCTGCTCTTTTTTCTGCCGGAGGCAGAAAAAAGAGCAGGGAAAACATGCTGCTCCTCATTTTTCAAAAATTCGCGATGAACCATTACTTATGCTTACTTTTTACACGTAGCGTTACTTGCCTTAGAGTGAGATGCGTGGTATACTTTAGGAGACATAAAATAAGTATAGTACTCTCGTATCCTATTATCCACAACCCGGCAAGTAGAGTCGTCGGAAACGAAATGGCAGGTAAACATCATGGCGACGCAGCCAACAGAACAGCTAGAAATATCTTCCCAAGGAACTCACATGTGTCCCCGTTACGAACGAGCAATACAGGTACTTGGCAAGCGTTGGACCGGGCTTTTAATCGATGCTCTTATGGTTGGCCCACGGCGCTTTTGCGAGTTAACGGCGTTGGTTGAGGGTCTCTCTGACCGTGTTCTGAGTGATCGTTTACGTGAGCTAGAGGTGGAAGGTGTCGTAAAGCGTGTTGTGTACCCGCAGATCCCAGTACGTGTAGAGTATGAGCTCACTGAAAAAGGCTATGCTCTCAAACCTGTCATCGACAACATTCACGCCTGGGCGGAGCACTGGGTAGAACTTTCTCCTCCTCCTGTCTCATCTAATCAAAAGCAGTAACATTGTTTTTAGTGTATTCAACTCTTTGAGGCCGTCTGATTTATGGAAAATTTATGGGCACCCTGGCGTATGGCGTTTATTGAGCCCCAAACGTCATCTTCATCGGGATGCATTTTTTGTATGCAGCCAATCGAACACGATGATGAAAAATATCACATTTTGCATCGCGGTAAGCATTGTTTTATAATGCTTAATCTCTATCCATACAACAATGGACATTTGATGGTTGCCCCTTACAATCATATCGGTGCATTTGATCAGTTGAGTCCCCAGATCCTGGCAGATATGATGGCTCAGGCTCAACTGGCGATGAAGGCTATACAGCGTGCCATGAAGCCACATGGCTTTAACATGGGTATGAATCAAGGAAAAGTTGCGGGAGCAGGCTTCGCCGACCATATTCACTTTCACATTGTGCCACGCTGGGATGGTGATACCAATTTTATGCCCGTCCTCGCCGACATTAAGGTCATGCCCGAGCATCTCGATGCGGTCTATCAAAAGTTACTGCAAGCACTGACTGAGATACAATTAGAGTAGGCAAGATAGTATTGTTCTGGCACAGCTCTTTTGGTGGGTAACTGACTCCCTCCGCTTCAGAGGCCAGCTCCCACGACAACCGCAAGGGATGGTCGCCAGGCGGAGGGAGTCAGTTACATGATGGGGGTCAGAGCAGTAATACTATAGGACACGCAGGACAATGCTCAAGAGCGGTTTATTCGGCTTTCGAGCTCCATTGTTCGTAATCTTGAAAAAAACCATCTTCTATGATATATAGCCCTGGTAGGGTTAGTGTTGGATGCTCTTTACTCATTTTGATCTTGAGTCGATAGAGTGCCAGGTCGCTATCGAGCTTTCCCGTGTACCCAATACGCCTGGCCTCTCCACAGATTTGTTCAGGATTATTCGACGTAGAAACCGGCAGCTTGTTGGCTGAATATTTTAGTGTGGCACGAATAATTGCCACGCTCGGAATGTATATATGTTGATCTGATAAAGATACGCGCTCTTTCATACATCGATTTTCCTTCGCAAGACTCACTAGACCTACATAAATGGGTGAAGTGGAAGAGGATATTACCTTCACTGTGAGTGACACGGCTGACATAGAAAAAGAGAGACACATAAAGAAACACTGGGAGGAGAGAATTCAACAGATACAAAAGATGAGAAAACTGATCAAAGTGACTGGATATAGGCCATTCTATCACTCGCCGCGACGAGTTGAGAGCCATCAGGAGACCATGCCAGCGCCCGAATCCATGTCGTATAGCTTTGATTGCTTGCGATAATCTTACCGTCCTGGGTAGACCAGATATACACCGTCATATCATCGCCGCCCGACGCAATGTACAAGCCATCTGAAGAGAACGCTACACCTTTTATAGCTCGTGCATGCCCTGTGAAGGTGTGTATATTAAGACCTGATAGCGCTGACCACAGGTGCATTATGCCGTGATGATCAGCCGAAACGAGCATGGAACCGTCAGGCGACCAGGCTGTGGCGTAGACCGGCCCTGAATGATCTCTATATGTAGTAAATATATCCCCACTCCAGGCATTCCATACCTGTACGCTACCATCAAAGCTCGCCGATGCGATATATGCATCTCGTGGCGACCAGGGGGCCGCGAAGATGCGGTACTGCGTCGAGTGTGTGTAGAGATGCCGCCCCGTGAACGCTTCCCAGATTTGTACTGTATTGTCGCCGTACTCACCACCCGAAGCTATATAGCTGCCGTCGGGCGACCAGGAGACGCTGCGCACAAAGCGTACATGGCCTCGATACGTTGTAATAGTCTTCCCTGTACCCGCCTGCCAGATCTGCACCAATCCATCTGTGCTGCCAGAAGCCAGATACTGCGAATCAGGCGACCAGGCGAGCGAGAGAACCGTGCCTGGATGTTCACAAAAGGTAAGCTGACGGACGCCCGTCGAAGGTTGCCAGATCTGCACGCTGCGATCACGCCCACCTGAAGCGATAGAAGCTCCATCGGGAGACCAGGCCAGGGCGAAGATGTTGTCCGTATGCTGAGTGTACATTATGCCATTCGACAATAGATATGCTCCCGCGTAGCGACAATCCCTTAATAGATTAGATATGCTCCCGCGTAGCGACAATCCCTTGCGGTTGTCGGGGTGGACCGAGCTCTTATACGCCCCCCACGACAACCG
>CAXTXB010000127.1:0-11820 GCA_964247965.1 uncultured Dictyobacter sp.
TGCTTTATCTGCTCTTTTTGCTGCCGAAGACAGCAAAAAGAGCAGATAAAGCACGATGGTCCTCATTTTTCAACTATTCGGCATGAGGTATTAGTATTTTCTTGTCTCATCTCTCTTGACAATCTCCCTCTGAGAGTGCTATTCTTTATTTGCAGTCTCAGTGAGAGAGTGCTAGCAATCATAGTTGACAGATGTTGTATCATCCGAGCAGATCATAAATAACTTGCAGGATGACACAACAGGACAATTCGAGGGAAGCAAGGACATGACTCCTTTAAGCTCACGCAAGCAGCAGATTTTGCGTGCGCTGGTTCAAGAATATATACGCAGCGCCACACCGGTCGCATCCGAAACATTAGTACGCACGTATAGTTTGCCGTTCAGTTCAGCTACTGTTCGTCATGAACTGGCTGGTCTTGAGGAGGCAGATCTTATTCACCAGCCACATACCTCTGCTGGTCGTGTTCCTACCGACCTTGGCTATCGCTACTTTGTCGAACATCTCATGCAAGAGTCGGCATTGTCGCTCGATGAGCAGCGTCTCATCCGTCATATGTTCTACCAGGTACAGGACCAACTGGACCAATGGGTACGCCTGACTGCATCTGTTATGGCTCGTCTGTTGCATAGCGCTGCAGTTATGACTCCACCTCGCTCCAGTGAGGGCCGCCTCAAACACGTTGAGGTGCTTTCGGTTACTGATCTTTCCGCACATATGGTTCTGGTTCTTATGGATGGAACGATCAAACAGCAGCGCCTGCTCCTGGAGACTCAAACTCAACAAGAAGAACTAAGTGCTATCACAGCCCGCATTAACCCTTCGTTCCAAAATAAAGGGGCGGACGAGATTAATAAACTGCTTGTTACCTATGACCCTTCTCCTGGAGAGCGCATTATTGCGAATGCAATTGTGCGTATCCTGGAGCAGCATGCTGATATGCAGGGCGATATCTTCTTTGATGAGGACATCGTCAATATCTTTGATCACTCTTCCTCCAATTCTTCGGGCTTCCGTTTAGCGGAGGATGAACGCGCTGATCGTATCCGTAAGGTTATGGAAGAGCTTGAATATAAGCGCTTACAGAAGGTGATGGATGATATGGAGCAGAAACGCATTCTACCTGCTCTGGCGTCTCATTTACCTTCTTCAACGGGCGTTCAGGTGATCATAGGTGGCGAGAATCAGTGGGATGAGATGAAGGATGTGAGTCTAGTTCTGGCGCGCTATGGCCAGCAGGGCAAGGTCGGCGGTCTGTTGGGCATCATTGGCCCTACTCGTATGCAATACGGACGAGCCGTCGCGGTGGTACGCTACATGGCCCAGGTTATGGACGAGCTACTAGCTGACGTTTATGGTTGTGAGTAAAGAACTCAGGTGAAATACTCAGTAATATAGATTTGATTTTTTAGGAGGCAACTGTGCCAAAGGTTATTGGAATTGATCTCGGAACTACAAACTCTTGTGTTGCAGTGATGGAAGGCGGCGAGCCCGTTGTTATTCCCAACGCAGAGGGTGCGCGTACTACACCTTCTATCGTCGCTATCAATAAAAATGGCGAGCGTCTCGTCGGTGAAGTGGCGAAGCGTCAGGCTATTACAAACCCAGAAAATACTGTAGCTTCTATTAAGCGCTTTATGGGACGTAAGTTTGATGACCCTGAGGTTGATCGCGACAAGCGTCTTATGCCCTATAAAGTGGTTCGCTCTAGCAACGGCGATGCCTGGGTTGAGGTACAGGGGAAACAATATAGTCCCCCAGAAATCTCTGCTATGATCCTGCAGAAGTTAAGAAACGATGCCGAGGCGTATCTGGGCGAGCGTGTCAGCCAGGCGGTGATCACTGTTCCTGCCTACTTTAACGATGCTCAGCGTCAGGCAACCAAGGATGCTGGAAGGATCGCGGGCCTGGAAGTGTTGCGTATTATCAATGAGCCTACCGCTGCATCCCTGGCTTATGGTCTTGACAAGAAAAAAGATGAGCGTATCGCGGTCTATGACCTTGGTGGTGGTACCTTCGATATCTCTATTCTGGAGCTTGGCGATGGCGTTTTCGAGGTGAAGAGCACCAATGGTGATACACACCTGGGCGGCGATGACTTTGATCAGCGCATCATTACCTGGCTGGCCGATGAGTTCCGTAAAGAACAGGGTATCGATCTACGCCAGGACCGCATGGCCCTTCAGCGCTTGAAGGAGGCTGCTGAGAAGGCGAAAAAAGAGCTTTCAAGCTCAATGCAGACGGAGATTAATCTCCCTTTCATCACTGCGGATGCCAGTGGTCCAAAGCATCTGACGATGAGCCTCTCGCGCTCAAAGTTGGAGCAGTTGGTTGAGGATCTGATCGAGAAGTCGCGTACTCCTGTGACCAAGGCTCTCTCCGATGCCGGCAATCGTCCTGGTGAGATCGATGAGGTGGTGCTGGTCGGAGGTCAAACACGTATGCCTGCCGTCCAGACGCTTGTCCGTCGCATCTTCGATCGCGAGCCCAACCGGGGTGTGAATCCTGATGAGGTCGTTGCCATCGGTGCTGCTGTTCAGGCTGGTGTCTTGACTGGTGATGTGAAAGACGTTCTATTGCTTGACGTAACGCCACTCTCTCTGGGTATTGAGACTCTGGGCGGCGTCTTTACCCGCTTGATCGAGCGCAATACAACGATCCCTACTCAGAAGAGCCAGGTCTTCTCTACTGCCAGCGACAGTCAGCCAAGCGTGGAGATCAATGTCCTGCAGGGTGAGCGCGAGTTCGCAAAAGACAATCGCTCCCTCGGTAGCTTTATCCTGGATGGCATTCCCCCTGCCCCACGTGGTGTTCCTCAGGTTGAAGTAACCTTCGATATCGATGCCAACGGTATCGTGAATGTGTCGGCCCGTGACAAGGGTACCGGTCGCGAGCAGAAGGTGACGATCATGCCTTCCAGTGGTCTCTCGAAAGATCAGATCGATCGCATGGTTCGCGATGCCGAGTCCCACTCCGCTGAAGATAAGCTGCGTAAAGAAGAGGTGGAGGAGCGCAATCTCGCCGATAGCGCAGCATATCGCTCGGAGAAGAGTCTGGCTGAAATTGGTGATAAGATCTCGGGCGAGCAGAAGAGCGAGCTCGAAAGCAAGATCGCTGATGTTCGCGCTTCTCTCTCAACGGACGATGTTGCTCGCATCAAGTCTTCCCGTGAGTCTCTTGAGCAAGCTTTCTTTAAGATTAGCCAGGAGATGTACGGACAGGCTGGGGCCAATGGCGCAAACGGTTCAGGCGATTTCAGCCAACCAGGCGGCGCCGAGCAGCAGGATCGTTCAGCCGACGACACCATTGAAGGTGAGTACAAAGAGATGTAGTTACCTTGAGGAGGACCGCGTTCCTCCCACAGTGAGAGGATAACATGGAGAAGTTATCCTCTCACTGACCTTTTTCGAGGAGTTGAACAAAGCATGTCGAGAGTCCAGGACCCACACGGGCTATCTCGATTGCATATATCTTGCGTTAGATGTAAGCTTATAAAATGGTATATTATACGTCTCAAAAACGTTCCATAATGTAGCTAAGTTTTTGAAATCCAGTAGCGCGGATCAATTCGCGCCCTGTTTCTGACGGTAAAGGACCTGCAGATGGCCGCAAATAAGAGAGATTATTATGAGGTACTAGGGATATCACGTAACGCGACGGACGACGAGATCAAAAAGTCTTTTCGTCGCCTTGCCAAACAATATCACCCGGATACAAATAAAGAGCAGGGAGCGGAAGCCCGCTTTATTGAAATAAATGAGGCCTATGAGGTCTTGAGCGACCAGCAAAAACGCTCAGCCTATGATCGCTATGGTCATGCAGGCGTGGGGGCAGGTGCAGCAGGAGCTGCGGGCTTCGACTTTGGTGGCTTTAATAACCTCAACGACATTTTTGAAACGTTCTTTGCAGGCTCGTCCGGCACTCAGCGTCGCTCTACTACTCAACGTGGCGCGGATCTGCGTCACGAGTTGACGATCACTTTCGAGGAAGCCGTCTTTGGCTGCCAGAAAGAGATTGAGCTTCCTCGTTGGGAGACATGCTCAACCTGTCGTGGTAGTGGTGCGCAACCTGGAACCTCTACCCAGCGTTGCCCCGCCTGTCAAGGCTCGGGCGAGATCCGGCGGGTGCAGCAGTCGATCTTTGGTCAGTTTGTAAATGTGACTATGTGTGAGCGCTGTCGTGGAGAAGGCCGTATCATCACAACTCCTTGTGAGAAGTGTCGCGGCCAGGGTCGTGTGCGTAATAATCGCCGTGTGGTAGTAAACATCCCTGCTGGTGTTGACGATGGTATCAATGTACGTGTGACGGGCGAGGGTGAGGTCAGTGCTCGTGGTGGTACCCCTGGCAACCTCTATGTCGTGCTTACTGTGAAGCCGCACGAGTTTTTCAAACGTCAGGGCAATGACATCGTTTACGAACTGCCAATCAGCTTTACTCAGGCCGCTCTGGGTGATGAAGTTGAAGTTCCCACTGTTGATGCGAAAAAGACACCTTTGAAGATTCCTGCCGGTACTCAAAGCGGTCGCTCGTTCCGCCTCAAAGGCATGGGTGTGCCTGTTGTACACAGCACCGCACGAGGTGATCAACACGTAATTGTGAAGGTCGTCACTCCCACTAATATGACACCTGAGCAGCGTCACCTGCTTGAAGAGTTTGCACGCATCGAAAACGAGCAGAACGAACAAAATAATAAAAATATCTTCCGCGACCTCTTTGAAAAAACAAAAGACGTTTTCCAGTGAAGAGTAGCTACTAACCCATACCCGGCCCCTTCTTTCTAATTAGAATTAGAAAAGGGGCTCTCAGAGAGTGTCGCACTTTCATCATATCCGTCTTCTTATGCCTTCGGCGTGCATGGATTCTTAAAAAAGCGTAAAACATTTTTTAAGAAGCCATGCACGCCGAAGGCGTGTTGATGCCTCTCGAAAGATAGACCGCGAATTCTAACCTATCTCCGTCTCAATATGTGACCATTTCCATTGACAGAAGCGTGATTTTAATGAATAATTAATTTGGCTTCAATCACTACGCGCATCACGGCTAATCCAAAGCAAGCTCTTATTAATCAATGTTCGCATGCCCAAATTTTTGTTACATATAGCGTATACAAAGCGAGGGCCAGATCTGAGTAGGGCCTGTTACTATGCGAGAGAGAGGACTTCGATGAATTCAAATCGGCACTATCTCGGCCCATATCAATTGCAGCAGCGCCTGGGAGGTAGTGGTACAGGTGAAGTTTGGCAAGCTTTCGACGAGCGGCAACAGCGTGTCGTTGCTATCTCGGTCTTACATGTAAGCCCCCAGGAAGCGTCTGAGCTTGTTCCACGTTTCCTTTATGAGACCAAGAATTTGAAGAGTCTACAGCATCCTAACATTGCGCAGATCCTGGATGTGCAGGTAGCTTCGCCTTCCGCCGACACGCATCAGTTCACCGACTTCTACATTGTAACCGAGTATGTAGAAGGCCCATCTCTAGCGGATTATCTGTCGGCCACTTCCCACATCGGAACTTTTCCAACAGTGGCGAATCTCCATCAAATGTTTGCTCCTATCGCTTCCGCCCTGGACTATGCTCACCAGAATGGTATTATTCATGGCCGGATTAATCCGAAATCTATTGTCTTTGATGTCCGTAGCGCAACAGAAAGTTCTCCCGGCAAACCCTGCATTGTCAATTTTGGTCTGCACGGTATGCAATCGTCCCTGGCTCTACCTATTTATGATGTTTATTACATTTCTCCTGAACTCGCTCAGGGCTATACTGAAAACACTCGCAGCGATCTCTATTCGGTTGGCGTGATCCTCTATGAATTGTGTACTGGTACTCTTCCTTTCCAGGGTGACACGGTGTCTGATGTAATGATGCAGCAGATTCATGCGACTCCTATGTCACCCGTGCTTATCAACCCGCGTGTTGTTCCAACCTTGACTGCGATTATTATGCGCTGCCTGGCGAAAGAGCCTGCCGCGCGTTTCCCTACGGTATCCGCCATGGTTGCAGCTCTGGACAGGGTAGTGAAGTCGCCTGCCTCTATTAGCCTGGGACTCTCAAATCCTGGCTTCAGTAATACAGGCCCACAACAAGTTCCCTTCTTGCCACAAGCAAGCAGTGGCAATCCTGGCCCTGGTTATACACCTTTACCGCCTGTTCCGCCATTCAAGCCTGGCTCTGTCTTGCCCGATCAGCGGTCCTCACCATTCTCTTATGCCACTATCTCACCTGGATCAGATATATCGAGTGATTCCAGCAAGACTTTTCTGACTCCTGCTCATAACAATGCCCATGCTCATGTTTCTGCCCCTCAAGCGGTGAGCGTTTTACCCACGTCATCTTCACCGGCGCAAAATGTTTCGTATCCCCCAGGGGCGCCATCTCTGGCTGCTCGCCCACCAGTTCGTCCTCGTCGCCGTCTGCTCCCTCTGGTACTGATGCTTGCCCTGGTTGCTCTCTTAATTATTTCTGGACTGGTGGCCTTGCTGCTGCATCCCTTTAGCGGTAGCTCTGCTAATAATAGGCCCGTCTTCGGTCATGCTTTCTTTACTAGTAGTGGTCTTCTGAATCAGAATGGTAGCAACGGGATTGCTGATGGTGTGCAAATTGATCTACAGAATCTTGCAAATCCTCGATCAGGCAAGAGCTATTATGCATGGCTATTGGCGGACACTGACGCTAGTTCAGATGCACCCCCTATTGCCCTTGGAAGGTTGACTGTACGTAGTGCGAGTGCTACAAAAACATTTGTTAGTCCACAAAATAACGATCTGCTCTTCAAATATAGTCGTTTTCTGGTGACTGAGGAGGATGCAAGCACTACGCCGGCTGATCCTTCTCTTGATTCCACTACCTGGCGCTATGCTGCGTTTTTTTCGAACGTCCCTAATCCTGATGATCTGACGAACCACTACAGTGTGCTTGATCATCTGCGACACTTACTGGCACAAGATCCAACGTTGAAAAAGGTTGGGCTGAATGGTGGCCTGGATATCTGGCTCTTTCGCAATACTCTGAAGATTCTCGAATGGTCTGGTAGCGCTCGTGATGCCTTTAAAACACAGGATACTGATCTCATTCGTCGTCAGTCGGTTCGTATCCTGGATTATCTTGATGGGGCACAGTTTGTTACGACTGAGAAGATTCCGTCTGATCTCTCTCCCATACTGGTTGATCCGATTATCGGAAGGGTGGGGATGTTTCAGTTTAGCCCAGCTCAAAGTCCTCCTGGCTATTTGAAGCATATTGGCAATCATTTGCGCGAAATTACGCACTCTGTTCATGTTACGCCAACACAACAGCAAACGGCCAATAAGATGAATGTGGCCCTCGATAATGTGCAAGGTTGGTTTACGAGCGTACATTCTGTGGCAAGTCAGTTGGTGCAGATGAAGCCCGATCAACTGAAGCAGCCTCAGACGCAGACATTGCTGAATACGATGTTTATTCAGGCGAATGCTGCCTTTGTGGGACAGACTGATCCAAATACGAACGAGGTGAAAGAGGGTGTCTCGCAAATTCACTATGAGGCGCAGAGCCTGGCAACCTTCGATGTACTGGGTTGCTCTTCAAGCAATGTAAAGAATTTTTGTGCGTAGCATGTTTGTATGTTATGGAGGAGGTTTCTGTGAGTTCCGTCCCCCAACGTCTTGATAAATATGAGTTGGTAGAGCGTCTGGGTCAGGGTGGTGCAGCTGAGGTGTGGAAGGCTCTTGATACCCAGCTGCAGCGTTATGTGGCTATCAAAATACTTCACCCCAATCTACGTGAAGATCCTCACTTTGTAGCCCGCTTCCAGCGCGAGGCTCAGTTGATTGCGAGTCTCCATCATCCTAACATTGTGCAGATTCATGATTTTCATGTTATGCAATTGCCTGATACTGAGACTGGGGCTTCGCTTCCACTTGCTTACATGGTTATGGATTATGTTGAAGGTCAAACCCTGGCTGCCTTTATTCACGAGACATCTGATGTTGGGAAGGTGCCTGCGCCGGCGGAAATAGTGGGAATTTTTACTTCGATTAGCCTTGCTATAGACTACGCCCATAGCAAGGGGATGATTCACCGTGATATTAAGCCTGCCAATATTCTTTTGGACCGCCGCAATACGACTCGCAATGCTATGGGGGAACCAATCCTGACGGATTTTGGTATTGCGAAGCTGATGAGTTCGATGACGAGTACGCAGAGCAGTCTGCAAATGGGTACTCCGCTCTATATTTCACCGGAACAGGCACGTGGAGAACTGGGTAATGAGCGCAGTGATCTCTATTCTCTAGGTGTGATTCTTTATGAGATGGCGACAGGAGTGCTGCCATTTCGTGGCGCTACTCCTATCGAAGTCATTATGCAACATGTCAATTCGACACCTGTAGTACCTTCGCTTATCAATCCCAGCATTCCAAATGCCCTGACCAACGTGATCTCACGTGCTATGGCGAAAGATCCTGCGGACCGCTATGCGAGTGCTTCTGAGATGACTGTTGCCGTTGCTGACGCATTGAATGTTCCGGTGACTGAAGTTTTACGGTCGTCTACCATCTTGTTCTCTGAGGTGCCGTCACCGTCACCGTCGCAGGCTTCTGCGGCAGACGATTCACAGTCTATCACGAGTCAGGACACCTATATCTCGCCTCCGACTCCGGTAAGAAATAGCTCTGTGCAGGATACGCCGCAGGTGCAGAATGTGCCTTCATATTCTTCGTCATCTTCACAGAACGTTTCAAGCCCATCTCTTACTTCTTCCACGCGAATTTCTCGTCGCAGGGCTTTCTACATCGGAGGAGCTGTTCTACTACTTGTGGCCCTGCTTGGCGTGGGCCTGGCTTCTTTCTTTTACTTACCAACACTTCGTCCTGCTCCTTCCGGTCATGCTTTCTATATCAGCAGTGGTTTGCTGGGTGATGGTGCGCAGGGTATCGCCGATGAGATGCAGATCGACCTACAAAATATTCCAGCCCCTCAGGCTGGTAAAAGCTATCACGCCTGGCTGCTTGGAGACCAGGACCCGGTCCGGCGTGATGATCTGCTCAATCCGCCTCCTGTGAAGCCGCCCATCTTGCTGACTAACAATCTGCGTGTTTCCAACGGTATCGTTCATTTCCTCTATACTGGCGATGTTCAGCACAACAATCTCCTGTCAAATACTAGTCGCTTGTTGATCACTGAGGAGAATGTTGCGAGTACAGGTAGCGCACCTTCGCCTGATCATGCTACCTGGCGCTATTTCGCGTTGCTGCCGCAGACTCCAATTCCTGGTGACTCTAATGGCTTCAGTGCTCTGATTCACATTCGCCATCTCTTTTATAACGAAACTGATATCAGGGTGCTGGGTCTGTATGGCGGCCTTGATATCTATGTCTTTAGAAATACAGAGAAAATCTTAGAGTGGGCTGTGAGTGCGCGCGATGATTGGAATGGCGATAAAACCAGTGATGGCCAGCTTAGCTTGATAAGAAATCAATTTATCCGTATACTGGACTACCTGGATGGCACTCTGAACCGGCATGTGGATATTCCTGATAGCGTTCCCTTTTTGGCCGATCAGAAGATTGCCAGGGTCTCTCTTCTAACTGTTGACCAGGCTAAGCAGAGTCCTCCTTTCTATAGTCAGAATCCGCCGGGCGATGTAGATCATATGCAGCTTCATGTTGGCCAGGTGGCGAAGGCGACCGATATTACTCCTGACATGCGTCAGCACGCCCAGGATATTCTCATAGGATTAGACAATCTCGGAGGAAAAAATGGCTGGCTGACGGATGTACATAATGATGTTGTTCGGCTTTTCAACATGAGCCAGAATACTGTACAATTAAGACAGCCCGCTGCCGGAGCGCTGTTGGATGATCTGGTGACGAAGGCAACTTATGCCTATATTGGTAAGCTCAATCCTGCCACCAACAGTGTGCAGCCCGGTGTGACCCAGATCCATTATGACGTTCAGCACCTGGCAACATTTACTTTGACAACAAAAGTTCCCGATCGTCTCTGATATTATCCGGGCTAGAAATTGAACACATTATGAGCAATGAAGAGCCACGTTACCTTGGACACTATCGACTACTTGAGTGCCTCGCCTATGGTGGGATGGGCGAAGTGTGGAAAGCTCTTGACACAAAGCTGAATCGGGTCGTGGCGATCAAGCTTTTGCGCTCTGAATGGCGTCGTTCTTCAGAATTCGTGACTCGTTTCAAGAGCGAGGCGCAGCTTATTGCCTCGCTCCACCATCCCAATATTGTGAAAATTCACAACTTTTATGTTTCTGAAGAGGCTGAGGCTCCCCTGATGTACATGGTCATGGACTATGTCCAGGGGCAGACGCTCGCCGATTATATTCGCAAAACCTCCAGTCAGGGTGAGTTTCCTGCACCTACCGATATTGTCTACATCTTTACAATCGTAGGACTCGCGCTCGACTACGCCCACGCCCATGCTATGATCCATCGTGATATCAAGCCGGCTAATATCTTGCTTGATCAGCGTCGGCCCAACACTTATGCCATGGGCGAACCTATCCTCTCAGACTTTGGTATCGCTCGCCGCCAGGGGGTTTCAGGCGGTACTATTATTGGTTCAATTGTTGGAACTCCGCTCTATGTTTCTCCTGAGCAGGCGCAGGGCAACTATGATGAGAAGCGGAGCGATCTTTACTCGCTCGGTATTATCCTCTACGAGATGATGACTGGTGTAACTCCATTTCGTAATGCTGCAGCTATGGTCCTGGTGGTGCAACATATCTATGAGCAGCCTACGCCGCCTGAACTCATCAATCCGCGCATTTCGCCGGAGCTTTCGGCCGTGATTTTAAAGAGTATTGCTAAAAGGCCGGAGGATCGTTTCCCGACCGCCTCCGCGCTTTCAATAGCCCTTGCACAAGCCTTGCACGTGCCAATTCCGGAGCCCTTACAGCAGCCCAATACAGGCTTCAATACGGGTACGAATTCGTTAAGCGACCAGCTCTCTTTGTCATATATGCCTACTCCTTCAGGGAGACCAGAAATGCCGGGTCCTTCTGTTGGCATTCCTGGTTTTCCTCTTACTCCGACCATGTCAGCGGGAGCGCGTGATGCCACCTTGATCTCGCCGGCAAACTCACCGCAGCAAGCGTCGCGGCCATCTCAACCTAGTATATCTTTCTCCAGTATTGCCTCTAATCCGACTCGGCTGTCGCAAAATGATCCATCTGGCGCTCAGATACCTACAGTAATCTCACCACTTCCTTCTGTTCCCGACCATATGTCATCTACAAAATCCTCTCGATTTTTCTTTAAGAAGAGGTTATTTGTCATTCTGCTGTCTGTCGTCCTACTCATCGTTTTGGGTGTTGGTATCGGAACCTTTACCCTTTCCTCTCATCAAATACAGCAGCCTGATGCAGTCGTGGGACAACTCCACTTCTCATCCAGCGGTTCCCCCTCAAAACCCTTTGATACTCTACAGATTGATGTGCAAAACGTTCCTCCTCCTCCTGCCGGCAAATTGTATGTTGCGTGGATTGACCAGACTGCCAACGAAAGTATCCACCCTCATTGGCCGTTGCAGCCTGGTCATGATAGCTCTATTCATGCGGCTCGTCTGACCTATCCTGGTTTCAATGACCTTCTCCTCCCCAATAGTCTCTTCGTCATTACACTCCAGGATGTCGGTACAGCGCCTCTCGTCCCCAGTGCTCTGGCCACTGATCGGCTCTACTATGCTCGCCTCGATAAACAGCCTGCGTCCATCCTTGACCTTCATAAATGTCCTACAGACCCGAACTCTACCACTTGCCTCTGAGCTCGACTTTGTACAATTTTGGACTTTTGAGCTTGAGAAAAAGGGCGAACATGAT
>CAXTXB010000128.1:0-3770 GCA_964247965.1 uncultured Dictyobacter sp.
GGATATGACTATGCGCTAGAGATAAGAATGAATAGAATTAAAGCTCTATTTTTTAAGGAGTGGTCGAGAGAGTAAGAAAGAAGGTGAGTGCAAGTATAAGAGCACAAAGGTATTGATAGAAAAGGGGGTTGACGGCCGGAATGGGACATGATATATTATCGGCACACGCCAAGATAGCTCAGTCGGTAGAGCATAGCACTGAAAATGCTAGTGTCGTCGGTTCGATTCCGTCTCTTGGCATTTTTGCGTAAACAGAAAACCAGCTTAAGCAACCACTCCAAACAGCATGGCGACAAGCGCGACCTGCCCACTCACATCCCCTTTTTCCACTCCATGTATCTGTCCCTTCCTGATCATGTTCATCACCTCAAATCCCTGAAGTGTTCTCCACGCCGTCTTCAAGGAGGAAAAGCCCATCCCTGGCTTTGTGAGTCGTTTTATAAGAGGAAGGATCAATGCGACTTCAGCCGCAGCAACAATACGCCTCCAGACGCATCACACTAACCCGTGCGTGCAGTATACTTTGCCTTGTGACCCGTACATACATGACACGAGTGGAGATTTTCGGATCTGTTGGTTTCAATGAAGTGAGTAGGACGAGCAAGCTGTTCCCTGAGAATGAGTGTATTCAAGAGATTATGACCACCTTGCGGACGTCCTACCAAAGTCCTGAATACGCCTACTTGAAGTGGGATCACAAAAAAACGTTTGACGGACAGCCACTACGTGGAAAAGCGTCGGCGATTCCTGAGAGGAATAAAATGAGCGAGAGAGCGATCCACATCTTGTGTCAGAAAAGCCAGCCTCAGGAGTTCAATGAATACAAGCAATGGTTGCTGCTGATTGCTAGTGGAGTGATGGAGAAGGTAAAATCTTATGGCTTTCTGGGTCTACGCAAGAACACTGCTGAGGCTGAATTTGCTCAGGCCATCCACGATTTTGCGCAGGTGTTGCAGCTTGCTGAATGGTGTTGCAGCTTGCTGAATAAGGAAGGAGAAATCATGAAGACAGATATAGTGCTTCAGACAGAGCACTTACAAAAACGCTTCGGCTCCGTTTCCGCCGTGGAGGATGTTTCGTTGAGCGTGAAACGGGCAGAGATTTTCGGGTTTGTTGGTCCGAATGGGGCTGGCAAGACGACGACGATGAGTATGATCCTGGGTTTGATGTATCCTACGTCCGGAGAGGTGAGACTCTTCGGCCAACCTGTTTCACCGGTTCATACTCAGATGTTACGGCGCGTCGGGTCAATGGTAGGAACGCCCACGCTGCTGCTCGCGTTCTCAGCACAACAGAATCTGCAATGCCTGGCCCGCCTCTATCCCGAACTTCCTGCACAGCGCATCGACGATGTGTTGACAATCGTTGGATTACAACGCGTTGCCAATCGCAAAGTCAGCACCTTCTCTCTTGGCATGAAGCAACGCTTGGGGCTTGCCCTGGCCATTTTCAACAAACCAGACGTGCTCATGCTGGATGAGCCGACCAATGGAATGGACCCGGCAGGCATGTACGAGATACGAACGCTGCTTCGTACCCTGGCTGATCAAGGGACAACCATCTTTTTCAGCAGTCATCTGCTCCATGAGGTGGAACTCCTGTGCGACCGCATCGCGGTGGTACAGCATGGGCGGGTAATTGCACAAGGTACCGTCTCAGATCTGCTCAACGCACAAGCAGTGGTACGCATCAGCACTCCTCATCCGGCACAGACAGCACAGCTCCTGCAATCCCTTCCTGGGATTGGAAGGATTCAAACGTATGAGACTCACGTTGATGTCCAGGGCGTTCAAAACGAGTACATCTTGTCCTACTTAGTCGCGCAGGGCATGATGCCCAGGGAAGTCTCAACCTTTCATCCAGATTTGGAGCAAGTTTTCTTAGCATTGACGCAGAAGGTTAGCGTATAGTAGTATAAAGAGGAGAACATCTATGTTCTGGAATATTATTCTGCTTGAGATAGATAAACTGTTCAAACGAGGCATGTTCTGGATCGAACTCGCGATCCTGGCACTGCTGATCACTAGTATTGACCTGGCTCAATACTTTATTGCTCGTGGCTTACCTCAGCAAGATGCAACGTCTCTGACAAAAAGCTTGACGTGGCCTGTTGGCCTGACAGGGGCAGTACAATTCGCGGATGCTCACGCGCTCGGCGGAATGCTGCTGATAATCCTGATTGGGGCGGTGACGGTACGCGAATATTCCTGGCGTACGATCCATCTGTGGTTGGGTCATGGTGTGTCGCGCTCCGCACTTTTAGGAGCCAAGTTTGTGGTTTCGCTGCTGCCTCTCCTAATGATCCTGCTTACCTCACTCATTGTAAGTGGAGGCATCACAGGTTGCTTGACCTATGCTTTCTACGGAACCTTGAACCTCCACCTTGTTGATATACAGCAGCTCACGCTCCTGTTTCTGGCAACAGGCTATAGTCTGTTTCCCTATATAGCGCTCACCTTTCTGCTCGCCGTGGCGAGTCGTTCGATGGGAGTCACGATCGGCGTGGGTTTCGCTTTCACTTTCCTGGTGGAGGGGACCGGGTATACCATGCTGGCCATTATGGGTGGAAATCTGACGCAAGGAGCACAGTACCTGCCGATTGGTCTGAGTGCAGTCCTTGAGAACGACGCCTCCGGTTCCCTTTCGCTGTCTTCCTGGCCTCCCCCTGGCATGGCTGTTGCTGGCATTGCCCTTTACACCGTGGTCTTTTGCGCACTCGCGCTCTGGATCTTTCGACGCCAGAGCTTCACGAATTAATGGTCCGTTGGATTGGGCGAAATGGAGGAATGCAGCACATCCAAGCTCTTTTCCTCTTCGCCTGCTCGCCAATCGAAAGGTATGTGCGGTATGAAGCATCTGTTTCGTCCATTTCAACGCCTGCAATGGAAGCTCACCTTTTCTTACATCTGGATCACCATCGTCACGCAAGGGGTTCTTGTCTTTACTGTCACCTTTCTCATCATCGAAATAGGAGGTCAGACGTTCTCGCATGAGAGTATTGATATACAGAAGCAAGAAGCCTTGCAGATTGCCCCCTATTGTTCACAGACGCCCCCAAATAGAGCGGCATTAGAGGGGTGGCTTGAAGGTGCATTCGCACCTTTCAGTACTTCGCAACCAGAGGGAAACTTCACCCTCATTGTGGATCAGCATGGAGTGGTTCTTGCTTCAATTGGGACCACACCTGCTTCAATTGGGACCTCCCTTTCCAATCATCTTTCTCCCATGACCAATACCTCTCTTCAAGCGGCACTCGCAGGCACGTCTGACCCTGAGCTTCTGCTGAGCAAACAGACTGACGGGAAGGTGATTACAGTCGTTCCCATTGTAGGGAAAAATCGGACGGTTGTCGGCGCCCTTGTGGAAAAGAGGGGAACACTCGATCAAGTGACTTCTTTCTTTTTTGCAAGCTTCATTGCTCTCTTCCTCTTGCTCCCGATTATGCTCTTTGCCGTCATCATCGGGACCCTCTTTGGCTTTCTGACCTCCCGGAACTTCACCCGACGCATCACGCGCTTATTCTTAGCGGCTGATACATGGAGCCGAGGAAACTTTTCGGTTTCTGTCACAGACGCATCACGCGATGAATTAGGAGACCTTGCTCAACGCTTCAATACGATGGCCGAGCAGTTCCAGAACTTGCTGTACATTCGTCAGAAACTAGCCATCCTTGAGGAGCGAAACCGCCTGGCACGCGATTTGCATGATAGCGTCAAGCAACAAGTGTTTGCGGTAGCCATGCAGGTGAGGGCAGCAAAGATGCTTTTGAG
>CAXTXB010000128.1:3870-11812 GCA_964247965.1 uncultured Dictyobacter sp.
CCGACAACGGACGAGGGTTTCTTGCCTCAAAAGGTCAGAACGGAGGAGTAGGACTCCGCTCCATGCGTGAACGCATTGAGGCAGTAGGTGGTCAAATAGAGATCAATAGCGAATCAGGCGAGGGCACACAGATCATGGTCTACTGTGAGTATATGAGTGCAGGTGTTTTGAGAGAGGAGAGCTGGCTGTGATGGAACACATAACAATTCTTCTTGTCGATGACCACGCTATCGTGAGGAAGGGAATCCATGCAGTTCTCAAGCTCCAACCAGATTTCACCGTTGTCGGTGAGGCCGAGTCAGGCGAGGTTGCGGTTCGCCTGGCATCTGAACTGGTTCCCGATGTGGTTGTCCTGGATCTGGTGATGCCTGGAATAGGGGGTGTGGAAGCGACCCGACAGATACGACGAGCCAGCCCTCAAACGCAGATCGTAATCCTCACGTCCTTCCATGACGATGGAAATATCTTTCCCGCACTACGCGCGGGAGCGTTGTCTTACATACTCAAAGACGTTGACCCAGACGAACTGGTGGAGACGATCCGCAAAGCAGCACACGGTGAGTCAGTGCTGAATTCACGGGTTACAGCGCGTGTGATGCAGGATTTACGAGGTGCGGGACGAGAGACACCTAATCTCTTTACAGATCTCAGCGAGCGCGAACTGGAAGTGTTGCGCTTGCTGAGTGAAGGTCTGTCGAACGCCACCATTGCTGAGAAGCTTGTGATTAGTGAGAAAACAGTCAAGAGACATGTAAGCAATATTCTAAGTAAGTTGCATATGCTTGATCGGACCCAGGCAGCAGTGCTGGCCTGGAAGCAGGGATTCATGCACAGAGAAGAGTAGACCAGAGTGTCAGCCAAAGGCGATCGCTGAACGAATCGACCCGAGAACTGTTGCTTCTCAGCGTGTGCGGTTGTCTTCAGTGCAACCAATTCCACGTGCTACGCCAACTCCTCCCCTGAGTCAACAAAACAAAACGTTACAATTGAGGAGCAACAATCGGCTCCACCTGCACAATCTACTCGCAAGAAACGCCCATCCTCAACAATAAAAGAAACAGCACCCCTGACACCAAAGCAAGAGTTGGAGAAGAAGCTGGCCAAGAAGAAGAACAAAGGGCGGGTGGTTCCACTTGGAGATCTCCTAGTTCAGGAGCTGTCCACTTGATTGCAGGGCTCATCGTTTACAGCCATCAGGACAAAAAGCCGAGCCTGCATTTCGATGAACATGCTCTCCTGGCCGCTTGATCGGCTTAGCTTAAACAGAACTCACGCTACTTTACAAACGGCTGACGGACACAATCCTATAGGGATACGTTTCAACCAATGGATTGATAGAGTTCTCATTGCTTATTTTAAGGACAAGGCGGACTGGGTACGATTTCTGGCCTCGTGAGAAGATGATGATCCGCTCATTCTGCCTGATATTGGTACTCGCGTTATCCTTTCGAACAGAGGTAATCTTGCCTTCACGTGCATCTATTGCTTGCGCCTCTCGAATAAATTGTGTCTGGGTCGTCCGGCGACCGTTGATCGTAAACTGTTGTGCATCGATAGCACGAAAAGCACTTGCATAGTCCTGGTGTTGCATGCCTTCTATGTATATGTTCTCTATCATAAAAGAGCTTCCTTGCACACCTATATAACCACCGATAGCAATGATCAAAACGATAATCATGCCTCCGAAGATCCAAAAATTTATCCTCGATCTTTTTTTCATAAAAGAATTCTTTCTCCTTTCAGGTGTGCAAATGCTTTAGGGTAGGCCGCATTTTTGTGCTCTATGTGAAGCATCGTATCTGTTGTCATGCTTTCTCCTTCCAGAGGTCCCCTCTCGTGTTCGCTCATGTGTAAGCATTGGAGTTAAATGGTTCATGCGCACTTTGTGTGGGAGCTCAAAGGTGATAAAATAGAGGAGGTTTTCTTGCTGTTGTCTTCCTCTTCATGAAAGTACCAATGAATCTTCTCACAAGCGTCTTGTTTCCTGGTAACCCCGATGTGATCACTGAAGAAGTGACTATTGAGGACAAGGTGTTGATCTTTTCTCTTCGATCAACCCGATTATGCGCAGAGTGCCCAGAATGTGCCTTTTCATCAACCGAGGCGAGGGCATACCTATGGGAGCATCCTCATCGATCTTGAGCGACATCTGCCAGTTGAGCTTTTGCCTGATCGGGAAGCTCAAACCCTGGCAACGTGGCTGCGTGAACACCCCGACGTGCAGATAATCAGCCGAGATCGCGGAGGCTCCTATGCAGAAGGGGCGCGATTGGGAGCTCCTGGCGCTATTCAGATAGCAGACCGTTTCCATCTCATGAAAAATCTGGGCGAAGCCGTCCAGGCTCTGCTCGCACGTCATCTTCTTGCGTTGCGCAAACACCAGAGAGCGAAAGCCTCACAAGAGGTAAGTCAAAAGGAAAGTCCTGGGCCACCTATCAAAGAGCCTGTGAAAGTCACAACTCAGCTTCGGTCCACTCCCCTGGCGCTCGGCAAAATGGACGCGTTTCCAGTGTGAAGCAGCGTGTTGCCCATATGTCGCGATGATAGAGGAGCGTAGGAACCTGTTGAAAACGAAAGACCAGGAGCAGTAGCACAACTTCTCAATCTGTGCGAACCTTCAGAAAATGGCTCACCCCTGAGCTAAAAAATGGACGAACCTTCGGCTTATGTACCACTGTTTCCAATGATTGTGCTGCTCAACCTTCACGTAAAAATCCCACATTTCGCGCTGATTTTGGCTCACTATTCACGCAATTACCAACACATCCCCTCTACTTGCTCAAAAATTTTCTTCGGCTGACTCCTATGCGTCCCCGAATAGTCTCTGGTTCTAGAGGTGCAAGAAACAGAACGGGTCTTCCCTCATCGTCAAGTTGATAGAAGCCGATTAATTGATGCCTTCGACTGCTAAAGATGAAGGCAAGGATAGCAAGGCTTAAGCCAGGGAGCACGCCAGGTAGCAGCAGAACTCCACGCACCCACGGACGTATAAGCGGGCGTACCTTTGGCTCGACAAACGTTCCGAGAAGACGAATCGTTAAACTGTAGAGCACCCCCGCTAGTTGAATGAGAAACAGGTCTTTACTTACTCCATATCCAATGTTTGTCTCGTCTGCATGCCTTCGAGGCCAGTATGCGGAGACGAAGATGTTCTCTTGAGTTGCCCGATCCATTGCTTTCATAAGAATGCCTCCTTCGTGTGTCTACTCGTCCACCTGCCGATTTTGAGACGACCTATGCCTCCTGAGCAGCAGGTTGACTTCCTCTTGTGTTCGGCAAAAGGGGTTCACTCCACCCGTGTCATGCGTGTATGCGTCAACAGGCAAAGTATACTGCATGCATGTGCGAATGTGATGCGTCTGGAGGCGTATTGTTGGTATGACTGAAGTCGCATTGATCCTTCCTCGCGCACCGCACAGCCCATCCAGAGCAGATCGGCGACCGAGCGCACATAGCGCGAGTGAAGCCGTGCGGAACGCCTATGGCAGAGAGCACATTCCGCCGCTTGTATACTGGCTTGAGGCGTTCTCTCTTTCTCATGTTTGAGAGGGCTAATACCAAAGCGTATAACCTTCGTTGTTGCAGTATCTTAACAGCGGGTGTTTCAGGATGCCTACGACTTTTGGACGCATGCTTTGCAGCTTGACGTTACAAATGTTGCCTATCAGGTGGGTCTATCGTGTCTAAAAAAACATTGTTTGTCGAAGAGCATCAGTGTTCATCGCTAAACTGATCCAAGAATCCTGCTCTAGCTATTTAGCATATTCTATGTTATATTTTTTCAAGAGATGATCACATCGCGTGATCGCCCGAGCAAGATTGGAATTGCTTAGCGCTGTAAATGACACTCATGAGCCTGATAGGCTTTGTTCAAGCTGAGCATACTCAAGCTGAAAGAGTACGGTAGCGATGATGCCACTCAGTTCGTCTATTTGTGCGACCTTTCCTACCAAGATGCTGGACAAGCCTTCGGAGTACACCGGCTGTCACTTATCAGTGAGAGGAGTAGGTTATGCTTCTGACAGTGCTTGCAGCCAGCCCGTTGCGGCTGAACCTCAATGTTCTGGACTTCGGCATCCTGATCGTCTATTTCGCCCTGGTCATCATTATTGGCCTCCTCGCCCGGCGCGCCATCGCTACCAGTGAGGATTTTCTGCTGGCTGGACGATCGTTACCAGCCTGGATCACCGGTATCGCTTTTATCTCCGCCAACCTCGGCGCCATCGAGATCCTGGGCATGGCTGCCAATGGTGCCCAGTACGGCTGGTCGACCGTCCACTTCTACTGGATCGGTGCCGTTCCGGCTATGATTTTCCTTGGTCTGGTGATGATGCCTTTCTACTACGGCTCACGGGTGCGTAGTGTTCCTGAGTACCTGCGGCGGCGCTTTAACGCCCCTACCCACCTCTTCAACGCGCTCACATTCGCTGTCTCCACTGTACTCATCGCCGGGGTCAACCTCTATGCTCTAGCAATTATCCTGGAGGCATTGCTGGGCTGGCCGTTGTGGGTTTCTATCATCGTCGCGGCTGGCTTTGTTCTGGCATACATCACGCTCGGCGGCCTCTCCGGCGCGATTTACAATGAGGTCTTACAGTTCTTCGTAATCCTGGCCGGGCTCATTCCTATCGTGATCATTGGCCTGGCACGCGTTGGTGGCTGGGCCGGCCTGGGGGCCGCAGTAGCCCACACGGCCCTGGGCCCAAATTCTTTCCATTCATGGCAGGGTCTTGGTATCCCCTGGTCCAATCCGCTGGGTGATTGGATTGGCGTCGTCTTTGGATTAGGCTTCGTGCTCTCGTTTGGCTACTGGACGACCAACTTTGCCGAGGTGCAGCGAGCCCTCTCAGCAAAGGATCTCTCCGCCGGGCAGCGCACGCCGCTCATCGGTGCCTACCCCAAAATCTTCATTCCCTTCCTGACTATCATCCCTGGCCTGGTCGCCCTGGTTCTGGTGCCGCATCTGGGCGGCACTGCGGGTCTGCCTTACAATGACGCGATCCCGCTGCTGATGAACCAATTTCTACCCAATGGAGTGCTCGGCGTGGCGATGGCTGGCCTGCTGGCAGCCTTTATGGCCGGAATGGCGGCCAACGTCTCCTCATTCAACACTGTCTTCACCTACGACATCTGGCAGCAGTACGTTCGCCGCGGTCGCTCCGACCAGTACTATCTACAGGTTGGTCAGATCGTGACCGTCATCGGAGTACTGATCGGGATATTGACTGCGTTCATTGCGGCGGGCTACAGCAATATCATGAACTATATTCAGTTGCTGTTCTCGTTCTTCAACGCTCCGCTGTTCGCGACGTTCATTATTGCGATGTTCTGGAAGCGGGTCTCGCCCATGTCGGGCGTCCTGGGGCTGGCTGCAGGCACGCTTGCTGCTGGAATTTTCCACTATGCGGCGTACTATCTGCCATACTTCTATCCCGGCGGCCACATTGACCCGGCGCATGCCATGATCAACGCTCAGATGCAGAATTTCTACGGGGCCATCGCAGCCTTCCTGGCCGACGCGTTGGTGACGGTCATCGTGACGTACATGGGCAAGCCAAAGCCGCTGTCTGAGCTAGGTGGCCTGGTCTGGGGAGTCCCAGATCCCAACGCGCCCGACCCATCGAAGGTGGCGAGGCCTCCGTGGTGGAAGTCGCCGCTAGTGCTCGGGGTTGGTGCGCTCGTTATCACGGTCGTGCTCTCCCTGATTTTCCTTTAGCAAACATAGATGAAAGGAGCGCATCATGAAACAGCAAACGGCTGAGTCGGCCCCGTTGAAGTCGGCGGCGGCCAGGTTGTTCGACCTGCGGGTGATGATCGGGGGCCTGTTCACTTTCTATGGAGTGGTGCTGATTATTGCCGGAATCTTCGCCACAGCGGCGGAGATACAGAAGGCGTCTGGCATTAACATCAATCTGTGGATGGGGATCGGGATGTTGATCCTTGGTCTGCTATTCCTGCTGTGGTGGCGGCTTCAGCCAGTACAGCGCCCCGCAGCATCCGACGCCGAACCCGGCACACAAGATACTATTAGAACTGTACCGGACAAGGGCACGAATGCAATTTAAGGACTGTGTGTGAGGTGATGCCAGTTCAACCACAGTTAATCAATAAGCTGGAAGACGAGTAACATCGAGCGAAAACATCGAGGAGAGTGCCTGATTGCAGCACCCTCCTCAATGCTTGAAAGCACTCTATCTACAGCGGAGTGACGAAACGCTACCTCAAAGAGAGGAATAAGGCTGAAGGGCGTCCCGCATGTGGCGATCACCATTGCAGACACGGAATAGGCATCGATCAAGCCGACTTGCCCAGGCTCTTCGAGCGTTTTTATCGAGCCAAAAACGCTCGCGATCTGCCAGGAATGGAACCTGGTCTCTCCATTGCCAGGAGCATCATTGAACAGCATGGTGGGGCGATCAGCGTGGAAAGTACATATGGTCAGGGAAGTTGCTTTATCATCTCGCTCCCCCTCCTCAATGCATAGAAGATTGCTTTCATGTGCCGGTTAGCGTCGCAAAAAAAACCAGAGCGTCCCCAGCAAAAGTACCCCTATCAACACTATGAAGATAATGAGAAGAAGATTGGTGGGCTTTACCGGTGATGATGGATTTGTGGGCTGTTGGACGATAGATGTAGAACTATTTGCAGGTGGATAAAGGCCGGTGATGATGAAATGCGGAGTTCCACCGACTGTGATGCTGGTAACCGGGCTTCGTGCAGGAATATCAAGCATAAGTACCTGACCGCTGGAGAGTGCCACAAAGCCGAACTGCCCATCATTGGTAATAGCGACAGATTGTGGAGAACCACCCAGATGATAAATATACACCGGCTGCGATTGTGTCGTTGATGTACCTGGCGAGATGGGGGCCAGGACATCCAACTGGTCGTGCTGCCGATCAGGCACGTAGATCTCGCCGGTGGTCGCATCATAATCCATTGGACCAAATTGTCCCCGACTGAGCAGCGTTTGGACAACCTTTCTTTTATTCAGGTCGACACCAATGACAGTGCCTTGACGGGTAGTAACATAGGCGATAAAACCGCCCGGTATGCTGATATCCTGTGGACCACCAGCAACTGGCACGGTACCAAGCAGATGCCCGTTCACCTCGAAAATGGTGAGCGAGGTAGTCCCGCTGATCCAGAGTTGATTGGGAGTTGAGGGAGTAGCATTAGCCGCCGTTGAAGCTGTCACCGCCAACCCATAGATGCGTTCATGGGTCTCAAAGGTCCGTAGCACCGCACAGGTCGCAGGATTGAGCGCACGCACGCTAGTGTCTCCCTGACCCGCTGTATATAGAACAGTTGCATCCAGGCTAAGTGCGAGCAGCGACGGTTGACCAGGAAGCAGAACACTACAGAGCGTCTTTTGCGTTTTTGCAATGATCACAGCAACACGTCCACTTGCTGGCTGTGCGACATAGAGTGCATATCCATCTGGACTAAGCAAAACCGTGTGTGGATTTCCAGCTAGAGTAATTGTTTCGGTTACGCGCCGCTGCGCAATATCGACGACGCTAACGCCCGGTGTACTTCCTGCAACATAAGCTAACTGAGGAGCACCTCCATCAGCATGGGCTTGTTGAACAAAAGATGAAGAAAGCAATAACAGTATAAATGAAAGCAAAGATAGTATAAACAGAAAATAAAAACGAGAGCAAAATACACGTAAAATCAAGAACATAGAGAGGCTTCCCTTACTTATTAATGTATCTTCAATAATCTCTTTAGAGAGACACCCTGGCTATTTTGTATCCACAGTATACCTGGAGTAAGATGACAAGAACAAGAGGATAGGAGCGTAAACTTGATAAATCATTGTTTCATCCTTCCTTTAATCAGTATTTGGTGTCGTCACTCATCTGCACTATGTGAGAGAAACATGGTTAAAAACGATCCTCCACAGACGGATATTTATACTTTTTGATCAATACCGGAG
>CAXTXB010000129.1:0-2350 GCA_964247965.1 uncultured Dictyobacter sp.
TGCAATGACTTGGGTGGGGGGGTGCCTTTCCGCTGGCCATAAAAATCACCTCGTCCTACGCTCTAAGCTGCTTACTTCTACTCTCTAAACTACTTAAAAAAACTATCCGTCGTGCTTATTATCATTCTTACAACATTCAATTCATTGTTTTAGTTCTTGACAGATCTATATGTACTAGTATATCATCAGATTTATACACCAGTGTATCCAACCAAGGAACAAGATGCTTCCTTCATTACTGAATGGGCCAAATCTTCTATACAATGAACTAAAGAGTATAGGGAACTCCACCCAAATCACGATATGACCTAGTTGGTAGGATAACATTGTAAGAACTACGCGTTTCTATTTACGAAACGGAGCAGCAAGTATGCGTGTACAATGGGGTTTCTTGCTTTCCTGCGTCCTTATAGCTATAATAGCTTTTCCATTAACCTGCTGTACCGATGGAAATCCATATCATCAGCCAGTTTCTAAGAGTATGAAATCTTCCATCAATAGCAGTTTTCCGATGGTTAGCGCTTCTCGCTTTTCGTTCTCAAATGGTTCTCATACGTCATCTCCTCTGTACACTATTCACGCTAGCACTCCTTTCTCAAAACTTCGCCATGGTCACCAAGAGTTTACTATTAACCTAGCCCAGACAAATAAGTCGCTCATCATTGCATTTATTGGCTATACTGGCCCAGCTTCTTACACCATCACTAACAGTGTAAATGGTGGTGATGTGCGAATTACTCTTGGTCAACAGTTTTGGGATCTTTCACTCATTCCTACTGCTTCGTGCTCGCTTACTATCTTTTCAGATATTCCAACTGAACAAGTCGGTCTCCATCGAATGCAGGGTAGGTTCTCTTGCCCAGTGCTACCACTTGGAGGGCTAACGAAGCCGACTCCTACCGTAGCCATTACTAATGGTGCATTCGATGTTCTCATTATTGTTGAGAGCTAGACTATTTGACATGAAAGGAGGATAATTCTACATTCTCGCTTTGTGTCATTGCGTTCACTTTGTGAGCTCGATTTAGGTGTAATCCGAGGAATTATGTACTCCAAATTAGAACGTTGTTGTTCGTGTGTTTCTGATCTTGACTTACTTCAAAGGAGTTCATTGTGCATAATCCACTAAGGGGTTCTCGTCCCTTACCCTTTCTAACAGTTCTCGTTTTCGTTTGCCTAGCTACTGTTCTTCAAGCTTGTGGTGGTTCTAGCTCGTCTGGCAATGGTAGTACAGGTAGTGGTCCTGTGACTATTACCGTGGCATTCCAACAATTTGGCCCTCCTCCCTATCATGAACAGGAATGGTGGACGAGTGTCAAATCAAAAGTTGAAGCTGCCAACCCAAATATTAAGGTGAAACTGGAGCCTATTGTCGCCGACGAAGGCAGTTACTATACAAAACTCGATCTAATGCTACGCTCCCCCCGCACCACACCAGATCTTGTGCGTGAAGACAGCTTCCTGGTGAGTTCGGACGTGACCGCTAACTATCTAGCACCTCTAGATAAATATCTAGATGCTTGGCCGGAATATAAGCAGCAGTGGTTCCCGAGCATGCAGAAGATCACTACATTCAACGGACATAACTATGGCGTTATGGATGGAACCGACGTTCGTTTGATCTGGTACAACAAGGATATTTTCAAACAAGCTGGCTTACCGACCACTTGGCAGCCCAATAACTGGGCCGACATCCTTTCTGCCGCCCAAACTATCAAGAGCAAAGTACCTGGTGTTATCCCCATGAACCTCTATTCTGGTATTCCTATGGACGAGGCTTCTAGCATGCAGGGCTTCGAGATGTTGCTCTATGGTACCAAGGATACTCTCTACAATTATCAGACTCAGAAGTGGGTCTCTACCGGCCAGGGTTTCAAAGATACTCTCAACTTCATAAAACAGGTCTATAATCCGTCCAACTTACTGGGACCCACCAACGACATTGCGCTTAGTACTAACGCTGGTAATGCTGTTCCTCAGCAACTATTACCTAAAGGCAAGCTAGGTATTGCTATTGATGGCTCATGGCTCAGTAGTCAATGGGTCTCAGGTGGTCAGGCACCATGGCCGCAGTGGCAGTCGACTATGGGAGTTGCCAAAATGCCAACTCAAAATGGTCAAGATCCTAAATATGTTACCCTCTCGGGTGGTTGGGCCTATTCCGTAGCGCAGCAATCCCCAAACAAAGATCAGGCCTTCACGGTGCTCAAAGCGGCAATGGACAAGCAAGACTTGGGGAACTATGATGTAAAGGCTGGTCAGGTCGCTCCCCGTCAGGATATCGCACAATTGTCTGCTTACAGTAGTCAACCCGACTATCCATTCTTCACAAGCCTAGTTGGCTTTACAC
>CAXTXB010000129.1:2360-11191 GCA_964247965.1 uncultured Dictyobacter sp.
GCTTTACACAGTTCCGTCCTGGTTTCCCTGCCTATCCGAAGATTTCTGTCCAGATCGACTCAGCAATGCAACATGTGATGTCAGGTCAATCTCCGAATGACGCTTTGTCTGCATACTCTCAAGCGGTCGAGGGTATCGTTGGACCTAGTAACGTAGAGAAACACTAACTTTAGACATCTAATAGCTACTTTAGGAGATCGGGAATTTACTTTTCTCCTGACGCTATAGTCTATATGTGTTGAGAGTATCGCTGAACTACGGTGTTTTTTCTTTCACTGTGGTTCAGCACTTCCTTCATTTAAGGAGCATTCCATGCAGGTAAATACAGAGGCAAAAGCGCTGAGGCTGCCTGTCACGACAACACCTCAAAAACAGTCAGAACCTGAGAGACGTCATCGCCGGCAGTTACGGACTAGCTTTTTCTTTATGGCACCAGCTTTCATCGTGATCCTTATCTTTATGATTGGTCCGGCCGTCTGGGCAATCTATGTTTCCTTTACTAATATGTCCCTCACCGGTGCTGGCGCTGCTACTCCACAGTGGGTAGGCGCACAAAACTTCGTCCGTATTTTGAGCGATGGTGAGTTTCTCAACTCGTTTCGCGTCTCTCTGACGTACCTGGTTGGCTCTGCTCTTATTGGTCAGGCGGTTCTGGGACTCCTCTTAGCTCTGCTTATGCAGAACCGCAATCCTGTTTTTAAGTCGGTCCTTGGTGCCATTATTATCGGTGCCTGGGTTATCCCTGATGTCGTTGCTGGCTTTCTATGGAGTGCCTTCCTTGCTGGCGGTCCTCAAAGTGTTCTCGATCCGGGTTTGCTCAATTCTGTCGTGGCAGCATTTGGTCTACCCAAACATGCTTGGCTACAAGAGTATCCAATGACGATGGTTATTGTTGCAAATATCTGGCGTGGTACTGCGTTTTCGATGTTGCTCTATGCTTCTGGCCTGGAAAGTATCCCAAAAGAGTTGTTAGAGGCTGCTTCTATCGACGGCGCCGGTGTGTGGACACGCCTCCGTGATGTTATTCTACCTCTCCTTAGGGGGACTATCGCAACTGATTTACTGCTAGTTACGCTGGCTACGCTCTCTGATTTCACCCTAGTCTACGTTTTAACAGGTGGGGCGAATCTAAATACTGAGCTAATGACGATTTATCAATATCGTCAAGCCTTCCAGTTCTATCAGATTGGTTATGGTAGTGCTATTGCTCTGTTAATTATTGTGGTAGGAGCAATTCTGTCGTTAATTTATACGCGCGTGCTGCGCGTCGATCTATAATATGAAGCAGGAGAGTTTCTATGACACTTCGTCGTTCCTTCGCTTCTATACCTATCTACGTCCTGCTGGTCGCGATAGGTCTGTTTTTCCTGATCCCTTTGGCTTGGCCTATCCTGGCTAGCCTTAATCCTAGTGCGACTCTCGCTGTCTCTATTCCCAGTGCTCCCAGCCTTGAGAATTATATTACGATCATAGCTAATGGGCTAGTTATTCCTCCCTTTACCAACAGCCTGATTATGGCTATTGGGACAATGGTACTTGTGGTAGTTTTAGCCGGCCTTGCAGCTTACCCTCTCTCTCGCTATCAATTCCGTTTTAAGAGCACTATTATGTATGGAGTTCTCTTTACCAGTGCGTTGCCTATTCTAGCCCTGGTTACTCCGCTCTACGCTTTGTACGTTACCCTGAATCTGGTTGATACGCTTCTCGGCTGCATTCTTTTCTTTGTTGCTAGCTCTCTTCCCTTTAGCATCTGGCTGATGAAGAATTTCCTCGATTCGGTTCCTTTTGAGCTTGAGGAAGCTGCCTGGATCGATGGTGCCTCCACTCTGACTGCTCTTTTCCGCGTTGTGTTGCCTATTAGCGCCCCTGGTATTGCTGTTGTTGCTGTCTGGAGCTTTTTAGGTGCATGGACGAATTTCTTTGTTCCTCTTATCCTCTTACAGAGCCAGGATCTCTTGCCGGCTTCGGTGCATATTTATACGTTCTTCGGTAGTTATGGTCAGGTGAACTACGGTCAACTCGCTGCCTATGCTATGCTCTATGCGCTTCCCGCTGTGGCTCTCTATACTTTGGTCTCACGTTTCTTTGTAAAGGGTATTAGTGGAGGTCTAAAAGGATAATCTTTTTTAATTACTGCACATTTCTACATTGCTACATACTTTTGACACAAACTTATGCTTGGCTCAAAAGTATGTAGCAATGTAGAAATGTGCAGTAATTAAAAAAGATCTAGAAAGTGGCGATGTTACAGTACGTCCAATAAACTGATATAGAGATGCATAAAGAGCGTAAGTTGTATGAGAAACTATAGACTACAGCGAGCATTCTTGTTCCTTGCCATGCTATCCTTCACTTTGCAGAGCTGCCTGAGTTTCGATCCATTCCATAATAAAGCGAGCGGCTATCATGGCAATATCAATATTAACATGGATGAGGTATCTTTTAGGGGTAAGATCTATCTGACCATTAATCGTAATCTTTATACGATTGATGAGCAGAAAAATCTTACACAGCTTACAAAGGGCATGGACGTCCGCGATCCTGCTGTTTCATCAGATGGTAAGCAGATCGCTTTTGTTATTCACTACAAGAATTATGCAGATCTCGCTCTTATGCCTGCGTCTGGGGGCAAGCCGGTTGTCTTATTAAATGGTGATGGGCGCTATATTCCAAATTTCCCTTTCGATACTCCTAAGAGCACCTATCATTGGTTCGCTCAGCCTACTTGGGCGCCCGATAACCAGCATTTGCTCTTTTTGAGTGATATGGAAAAGTTTTATCCACGTCCGATTGGCACGAACTCTTTTTTGCTCGATCTCATGGCTTTCTCTATTGCTGTCAATAATCCCACTTCAGTTCAAGAAGTAGCATACGCAACCTATGGTGATGGCGGACTCCGTGATCCTGCTTATCGTCCGGGTCATCCTAATGAGGTCGTCTATACAAGCTATAGCTATGATAGAGCAACCCAAACACAGCAGGTGATCCAGATTAACTTGGAAGATGTTAATGCCCTTAAAAATGATGCCATTGACCATCCTTATAGCCGAGCCTACTCTCCTGGAACCGTTCAAAACGAGCGAGATCCTTCTGTAGCATTGACTCCCGATAATCCCGTTCCGATTACGAATATGCAACCATCTTTTTCTCCTGATGGAAATACGCTCGTCTACGTTCACCGTGTTGATGCAACCCATATGAGCTTGGATACGATGCCTGTAGCAAATGGAGTGACTGATACGGCTGATCCTAATGCAAGAGCTAATCTTCAGGCTGCTCTTGCTCCTTATAATCAGTCGACACCGTTACTCACAAACCAGTTTCTCAGTCAGCCTGTCTGGTCACCAGATGGCTCACAAATTGCGTTCTATGACTACAATAACAACACGTTTGATCTTTGGTTGCTTCCCGTTACTCCTGTTAAAAATCATACTTATCGTATCAAACAAGATGCTATTCAACTTACTGATGCTCATGGCGACCTGGATGCTGATTCCCGTCCCTGTTGGGTACGCTAGCTACTATCCTCTCTTCCTATTTCAAGGACAAAAAAAGACACTCACGCAGAGTTGGTCTCGCATGAGTGTTTAGTAAGATGTATCGACTAATTCATTTAACGGCTAATCAGTTCTTCGGGATCAACGCTTAGCTCTTTAAGAGTGCCTTGCACGCGGGCTTTAATCACGATACTACCAGACTCTTGTCTGATTACGACTGCCGGTACTGGCACTTGCTTGTTTTGATCACGATAATGCCAGGTAACTAGTTCTCCATTTGAAAACACATTCTGCCGAGAAGCGTCCTGTGCGCTGATACTCATATCTTATCTAAGCTCCTATTAAAAGAGTTAATATATTGTTAATTTTCTGTGCTTAGTTGACAACCAGCGTCTTCCTTAAGCGTGCTTTTGCACAGAGAAGCCCCGTTTACGATCTTTTTGTCCCAAAAAACCTTGAGCATTCCTTGTCTTCTCCGCACATAATAAAAACACTACCTCCTACCTCATTATTCCTTAGTATTTCTTATTTTTCCTTATTGGTTCTTCCCTTCCACTCCAATTTGTTATAATAATGTATATCTCTCGGATTATCAGCAGAGGTTCTCCCTACCATAATCCACTCATAACGAAGAATGAACCCACCAATAAGAACTAGACTTGATACTCCAATATTTAGGATGCGCGGCATTGGCTTTCTTATCAGCTTCCAGCTAAGTCGCGTCAGTAATGGAAGTATCACTCCGCCTCCTATTGTACCAGCTTTGAATAGAGTACCAAGTTTACCTTTGAAGAGTGGCTCCCCCAAAGGTCCTAATACTCTGGGTAATGATGCGAGTAGTCCTAGCTCGCTTGTCATCGCGACAAGCTCAGCTCTCTCTAGTCTCTCTAGCGTTTCTTGCTCATCTCCTCCCTTAAGTGCGAGGATAAGTGAGAGGCTGGCGAGTCCTGTTGATAGTGCTGATGAGAGAAATAGTGGTGCTAATACGTGTTTTGCACGTGCCCATATCGGCACTGCTGTGGATGACAGCAGGACGCCTGTGTACGAGGCAACAAAGAGACCTGCTACCGCTCCCACAGCCTCTACAACCTTTACAGGTACTATTTTCAATAGACGCGGAAGCAATGGGAGCCACGTCAATAGGCCATCCTCGGCCATCTGGCGCGCTGCAGTGAGGCCACAGAGCATTCCAAATGTTGAGAGCCCCCACGTTCCCAATGACATAGCTGAACGAAATTTTAAGACGCGCAGCATATGATGAAAGCGCATCGGCTTGCCCAGATCTTTAATCAGTAAGATTGGGCTTAGTACAATACAAACGAGCGAGAGGTACCTTCCACTGCGAATCAGGTTTTTGGCTTTTTTTAAGCTAAGCAGGTCAGCTAGTGTGGCTACAAGATATGAGCCACCTGCTATACCACCCAGGTAGAAGTAGAGATAAATTTCCCAGCCCCAATGTGCCTTTTTGATGAGCGGTAAGTTATAGTAGGTGCTGGTCTTTTCAATACCCGATCTCCTGCTTCCAACTGTGGCTACCCTCTGATCATGTGCCTTCCTTGGAGCTATCTCGTCTTTTCCTGTCCATCCCTCTCCATGCAACTCACGCTCATTCTTGCCATTTTTCCCTTCACGCTTGAAGAAGGTAACCACTTCCCCTGGCTTTGCCCACCAATCTTCGTTTTGTTTGCTCATTTGGTCCAATTCGTCCATCCTGCTCATCCTATTCTTTTGGCCATAATAGTGAGACTGCAGTTGCAAGCGTCAGAAATGTTGCTGCCGCTAAGCTCGCTAACAGACCAGGAGCTACGTTGTCCTGCGGTAGATGCGGTTTTTCTGGCAGATTGTATACTGATGGTCGATCGGTTAGGAGAAAGAAGGCGTTGAGATCTCCCACGGACGTATCCTCATCTACCCCATAAAGATAGGCGGTACCCTCTCCTCGCTCGTGCAGTGTGTTTACTCTTTTCTTTGCCTTTTCTTTTAGCTCATCAACATCGCCGAAAACAATTGAGTCTGTGGGACAGGCCTTGGCGCAGGCTGGCTCTATGCCTATCTTCTGCCGGTCATAGCAAAGAGTGCACTTAGATGCAGTTCCGGTCTCTTGATTTCGTCCTATAACACCGAAGGGACAGGATGGGACGCAATACCCACATCCGTTGCAAATATCGGGCTGCACATAGACATCACCAAACTCGTTACGGATGATGGCTCCCGTTGGGCAGGATTCCATACACCCCGGGTGTGTACAGTGCTTGCATACGTCGCTCATCATAAGCCAATTAACGCTTTTGCCAGTACCATCTTCTGGTCGCTTGTGCTCTACGAAGGCGACATGCCTCCAGGTTGTGGATGAGAGGGCGAGCGTGTTGTCGTAGCTATGCCCGCTGAGTTTGTATCCGTCGGCGGGCAGTTGATTCCACTGTTTGCACGCGACCTCGCAGGCCTTGCAGCCAATACAAAGTGTGGTGTCGGTGAAAAATCCTGTATGACCCATTTCCTTTTCCTTTCTTCCTGCTACGACATTTCACGCGCTACTATACTGCCGTCTTGCCCTTGATGGGAGCGTCGCCCTGCACGCATGTTACAGGTAAACGATTTGGCGTCATGCATGCTGACGTTGCGGTCTGCTACTAGGAGTAAGAGGTCGTTGGCGATATCACCTTGGGAGACTCCTTTGTACCCCCAGTGGAAGGGTAAGCCGATCTGGTGTATCGTTCTTCCGCTGATCTTTAGCGGCTTCATACGTGGCGTGACCATTGCCTTGGCTTCCACTTCGCCACGCTTGGTCCAGATTGTGATCCAGTCTCCCATCTGAACTCCTTTTTCAGCTGCCAGTTCTTCGCTGATCTCGGCAAACAGTTCCGGCTGCAATTCTGAGAGCCAGGGTTCCCACCGACTCATAGCTCCTCCAACGTGGTGTTCAGTGAGCCGATACGTTGTTATCGCATAGGGATAGTCGGGATTGTTATATCCGTTTTCTGGATTGTCTGGTCGCTTCCAGTGTTTGACGACTGGATTGCTCTGTACTTCTGGATAGAGTTGGTTGAGGACTGGCGATTCCACTGGTTCATAATGGGTTGGTAGTGGTCCGTCGGTGAGTCCCATTGGCGCGTAGAGCCTGCCTACTCCTTCGGATAGCATGGTAAATGGTTGCGCACCGGAATGTGCGTCCATACCGGTTCCGTGAGGATCAGCTTTGGTTGTGGGCGCTTTGGTCTCTGGAAAGTCTGGTACGTCATAGCCAACCCAGCGCCCTTTTGTTCCATCGTTGTTATCATGTTCAGGGTCCCACCAGATGTATTTCTTGCGCTCAGACCATGGCTTCCCTTCTGGGTCCGCGGACGCACGGTTGTAGAGCAGGTGCCGGTTGGCTGGCCAGGTAAAGCCCCATTCAGGGCTGACATAGTCATCCCCTTTACGATTTCGTGATAGGTTCTTCCCTTCCTCTGGCATGATTCCGCTCAGTATCCAGGCTCCACATGCTGTGCTACCGTCAGATTTGAGCTGAGTAAAACTCTTAACTACTTTGCCGTCTGCAATGGTGTACCCGTTGATTTCTTTGACTATGTCTTCTACCACTGGCTCCTTTAGAGGTCCTTCCCGTCGGTAATTCCATGTGAGATCCTGTATTGGCTTGTCCCGCTCTTTTGAGCTATTCTCGTAGCGCTTTTTCAGCCGTTCATATAGTTCGGTTAAAAACCAGTTCTCTGAACGTGCGTCGTCCGGTGGATCGATCGCTTGTTCTCGATACTGAATGAGCCGCTGGGTGTTGGTGAAGCTGCCTTCTTTCTCAATATGTGATGCCGCAGGCAGGAAGAAAACTTCGGTCGGGATCTTGGTTGGGTCAATGCCGTCTCGCTTCCAGTAGGCCGCTGTTTCGGTCTCGTAGAGGTCGCGCATAACCATCCAATCCAACTTCTCTAACGCAGCCCGATGGAAGCCTGCGTTAACTCCTCCCGCCGCCGGATTCTGTCCCATGGAGAAGAAGCCTTTTATGTCTCCATCCTTCATGGATACAAACATAGCTAGATCTGAGTGGTCGCCAAGTATCTTTGGTAGGTAGTTGAAGGCAAAATTATTCTCTTTAGTCGCTGCATCTCCATACCAGGCCTTCATTAAGCTGATGAAGTATTCAGGGTAGTGGTACCACCAGCCTGCATCCTGACTATTATGCTCCATATATGTCTGGTAGTCGTATTCCTCCCGGACTGCACTTGGCATAGCAAGATATCCGGGCAGCAGATTATACAATGTCGGGATGTCTGTTGAACCCTGAATGTTTGCATGCCCACGCAGGGCCATTATGCCTCCCCCCGGACGACCTATGTTCCCAAGTAAGAGCTGCAAAATTCCTGAGGTACGGATCATTTGTACGCCGACGGTGTGTTGTGTCCAACCTACGGCATAGGAGATATTTGTGGTTCGTTCCCGTCCAGAGTTTTTGACGAGGGTATCTGCAATTTTGTAGAAAAGCTCTGGGGGAATGCCGCAGACTTGCTCGACCATCTCTGGTGTGTAGCGTGAATAATGTCGCTTCAGGATCTGTAAGATACAGCGTGGATCTTGCATGCTTTCGTCGTGCTCGATCTGGGTAGGATGCGCGTGCGGTAGCGTTCCCTGCCCCTCTAGGGCATCGGGCATCACTTGCTGTTCGTTGTGGTCGTCAGTATCACCTTTCTTAGACGCATCGTTCTTGCTTGATGGCTCACTCGTTTCTTTGCCCGACTCTCCACTTTCCGTCATCTTGTATTGCCAGCTGCTTGTATCATAGGAATCACGTTCTTGATTTAAACCGGAGAAGACCCCACCTAGATCTTCTGTGTCCTGAAAATCGTCGTTTATGATTGCTGTGGCATTTGTGTACGCTTTGACGTATTCTTTAAAGTATAGCTCATTCTGCAGCACATAGTTGATGATTCCTCCCAGAAAGGCAATATCCGTTCCAACCCGAATGGGCGCGTAGATATCTGCCATTTGTGAGGTTCGTGAGAAGTGGGGATCTACGTGGATGATTGTTGCACCACGTTCTTTTGCGGCCATGACCCAGCGGAAACCCACGGGATGGGCCTCTGCAAAGTTGCTGCCTTCGATTAAGATGCAGTCGCTATTCTGCAAATCCTGTAGGAAGGTATTTGCCGTTCCTCGTCCAAAGCTTGTGCCGAGACCCGGCACTGAGGCGCTGTGTCATATACGGGCCTGGTTTTCGATACAGACCATTCCTAATGAGTGGAAGAGTTTGGTAATGAGGTAGTTCTCTTCGTTGTCGAGCGTAGCGCCTCCTAATGAGGCTATCGCAGTTGTGTTGTTGATTTGCTTGCCATCTTCGTTCGTCTC
>CAXTXB010000129.1:11219-11508 GCA_964247965.1 uncultured Dictyobacter sp.
TTGCGCCACACGATCCATGGCCCAGTCAAGCGGCTTGTCTTCCCAATCTTTGGCATAGGGCGCGCGGTATTTTACGGTGGTCCAGCGTCTACTATTAATGTCTAGCTGGTAGCTCGATCCACCCTTGGGACAGAGACATCCACCGCTGATGGGGCTATCATAGTCGCCTTCGATGTCAATTACCTTGCCGTCTTTGACATATACTCTCTGACCACACCCTACCGCACAATATGGGCAAACGCTCTTGTACATCTTGGCATCATGAATGCGCGCCTTCAGGTTCTTACTC
>CAXTXB010000129.1:11518-11783 GCA_964247965.1 uncultured Dictyobacter sp.
CGCTCTCTGGTGAAAGCCGCTGCGCCAGATTCCCAAATAAAGATGCAAATACAGCCATTTGAGTCTCTTTCCTTCCTTGCGAGTCTCCACCTTGCTATTACGCTATTATTCTATGACGAATGTTCTCACGTGTTTTTGCACACAATTTAACTACTTCTCTAGAATCTATTTCTACTATACTAACACAAGCACGTAAAAAAGTGGTAAAAGGTTTCTCGAAAATTACCTCGTTAGGATGATCAGGCTATCCTGCTTTATATAATAT
>CAXTXB010000130.1:0-11603 GCA_964247965.1 uncultured Dictyobacter sp.
CTATCAAAGTTCCGCAGGACTTATAAAAGAAGATGAACTATGGCTTAAGCCAGGGGCCAGAGGTATTAGGAATATAGCCGAGTGAAAGATACGTTGCATCCACCAGGCTTTGACCTCTGGTATTAAGTCCCAGTCCGTGACCCATCTTGTTCATAGTATATCCAAAAGACATTATGGCTTGTGGATCTGCAAAGCCAAGAAAGCCGCCAGAGCCAGGATGCACAAAGGCCTCTTCAGATAAAATGATACTATCATCCTTCGTACACGATGGCTCGTGTCGGTTATCCCATGATTTCGCGTACCCAAGCGCAAAACGTGTGGGCGCCAGCAACATCACATCAAGCGCACTTGCAGAGGAGACAGCTCCCATGTGAGCAAGACTTTCTCGATTTACCAGGTTAACGCTATTCAGACTCCCACCATTGGCGAGAGGCGCATACATTCCAGCCAGGCCCCGTGCATTGGTGATACCGCCAGCCGCGCCGATTTCAGCCCCATGCGCAGCTCTCAGGTTGTAGCCGAACTCTCCATCTGGTCCCGGCAGCATGTATCCCCCTGTGTTAAAAATTATTAATCCTTGTAACGAAGTAGGGTCCGCCAGAGCAGCATAGAAGGTTGAGATAGGTTGGCCAGGATCAAGAGGGTCAGCCGAGATAATTGGAGCAACCCTGTTTTCCAGCGTTTCTGGTAAACCAATCCAGAAGTCGATTCCCAGCGGTTGTGCCACTTCCTCACGGAAGAAGGTACCTAATGATTTGCCAGAAACCCTACGGACAACTTCTCCAACCAACCAGCCAAAGGTTTGTGCATGATACCCATGCATACTCCCCGGCTTCCAAAGTGGTTCCTGTTTCGCTAAGGCCGTAACCATCACATCCCAGTTGAAGAATGCTTCCGCAGGTAAAGGCTCACTCACCGCCGCCAGGCCAGCCTGGTGATTCAGCAACATTCTTACTGGTATTGTTTCCTTACCAGCCTGGGCAAATTCCGGCCAATAGTGTGCAACTGGCTTATCCAGGTCAAGCAGGCCGCGCGAGACCAGCATGTGGGCACATAAAGCGGTTGCCCCCTTTGTACATGACCAGACGATGGAAAGGGTGTCTTCCGTCCAGGGATCATTTGAGGCGGGGCGAGCCATTCCACCCCACAGGTCCACTACTTTTTTCCCTTCAAGAGTGACGCAGACAGAAGCTCCAACTTCGCCGCGTTCTTGAAAATTGCGCTCAAACTCTGTGGCAACACGCTCAAACTGTGGTTCGCAGAAACCACGAATCTCACCATGAGTGACACTCGCCTTTACCGTAGACATAAGCTGCATCTCCCTTGTACGTTCTTACCGCACTGTAAGTTGTCCGACGACTTAGAGTAGACTCCACAATATCATAGCATATATGTTGACAGATTTTTTTACAAAACTGCTCACCACTCCATTATGTTACACAAATCTATTTTCTTCGATACAACGTGTATATTGCAGGACATACTTAATCTTAACTATATGGATGGCGATGATTAAGTAGTAATTATTCAGCACTAGGGTTAAAAAAAGGAGTACAGAACATGGTTGCCGGTCTTTGGGGTCTCGTAGTCGTATTAGTTATCCTCTGGTTACTTGGTTTCGTCGTATTCCATGTTGCTGGTGCATTGATCCACATTTTGCTAGTACTAGCAGTAATTGTCTTGATTTACAATCTGGTTATGGGTAGCCGCTCGCGCAGGCTCTAAAAATCGAAAAATTTAGATGTCCCACCGCACTTATATGCGATGTGTTGACATACTCAGCATTCTAAAGCAGTGTTTGCAGGCAGGTAGAACGGAGTACAGCTTTTCATTTACCCCACCCTACTTGCCTTTTTAATTCTTCTACACCATTGCCTTTTTGATGACTAAGCATATATAATACAAGCTGTAAAAGCGCTGTCATCTGAAGAGAGCAATGTATGGATGAACCGCAAAACGTGCGCTCCCCTATTCAAATATTCTACTCGTATGCGTCCGAAGATGAAGAATATCGCCAGCAGTTAGAGAAGCATCTGAGCCTTTTGCGCAGGCAGGGTATCATCTCCGAATGGCACAATCGCAAGATTATGCCTGGTGATGAGCGCGCGCAAACGGTTGCTGCTCATCTCAATACGTCCTCTCTAATTCTCTTGCTGGTCAGCCCTGATTTTATGGCCTCTGACTACTGCTATCAGATTGAGATGCAGCATGCCTTGCGGCGTCAGGCCGATGGCCTTGCTTATGTGGTACCCGTTATTCTACGTCCGGTTGACTGGCAGGATGCTCCCTTTTCCACCTTATTACTCCTACCACATAATCGTTGTCCCGTAACACAATGGCCCAATCAGGATGAGGCCTTTTATGATATCGCGCTTGGTATTCGTGAGGCCGTGGATGCCATCAAAATGTCCTCTTCGTCTATCCTGCCACCCCTGGCTTTTAAGCAAGAAATAAGTCACAAAACTACAACGCGTATAGATCAGAATCGCCAACGCTTTCTTAAACGTGTGCAGGCTACCTGGATTACCGGTGTGCTTGATCATTCGTTGCACAATGCTACCTTGCTTGCGCCTGGCTTACAAGAGCAGCCGGACGCCGTGTTGAATCCCTGGCACCTGGTTATGCAAGAAACAGATCAACGACCTCATCCTCTGCCTGCTGATACCCTTATATCCCAGGTCTTTGATGACTCTGATGGTGAACTACTCATTCTTGGTGAGCCGGGTGCGGGCAAGACAACCTTACTTCTACAACTTGCACGCGACCTGCTAGTACGAGCTGAACGTGATCCGTCTCAGCCTCTACCCGCAATACTCAACCTTTCATCGTGGTCGGAGAAACGACCTCCATTTACCTCCTGGCTCATCGACGAATTGCATGATAAATATGCTGTACCACGCAAGCTGGCGGCTTCCTGGCTGAGCGCGGATCAAATTCTGCTCCTGCTAGATGGACTTGACGAGGTCATTCAGCCCCATCGCTCAGCCTGCATCGATGCGCTCAATGAGTATCGCCAGCAGCATAACCTTACTTCTATGGTTGTCTGTAGCCGCAGTTTTGAATATACAGCCCTGTCAACCCGTCTGGCTTTACAGAAGGCCGTCAGCATTCAACCTCTAACTTTTCAGCAAATTGATGCATATCTATCAAACGGTGGTCCACAGCTAGCAATAATGCGTAGCGCACTAGACAATGATGCTGATCTCCGTGAGATGGCGTCAACACCCTTAATGCTCAATATATTGATGCTCACTTATCAAGATAAGACGCCTGATAACCTTACTGCTTTTAGTTCAGTTAAACTACGTAGAGGTAAGGTTTTTGAGCGTTATGTTCAACGTATGCTTGAGCGTCGAGCTTATGAAAAACACTATTCATACCATCAGACAAAGTTATGGCTAGGCTGCCTAGCAAATCAAATGAAGTTACATGGACAAACCGAGTTTTATATTGAACGTATGCAGGGAAACTGGTTGATTGATCGCAAGTTGCGCTTGCTTTACCGCTTTAGTTCTATTATTTTCTGCTTTTTAATTGCTTCATTAATAAGTTTTCTAGTCATTAGCTTGAGTACTGGATTGGTTGCAGGTTTGGCGAGTGCCCTTGGTATAGGTTTAGCGATAGGAGTGTTGGCTATACTAGAACCTCGAATACATCCAACCGAGGCTTTCATCTGGTCCTGGAAGGTATTGCAGCATCATTGGTTTCTTCTGATAACTATGATTTTTACTGGCGGTTTGATCGGTCTGCTAGACGTCAGCCCAAAATACATAGTCTTTAGCATGCTAATAGGCGCGGTGTTTGGCGGCTTGCTTGGGACTTTATTTATAGTTTTATTTAGGGGATTATCAGAATTAATGCCCGACATGCAACATATTGTTGATACTAATCATGGTATAAAACAATCTTTACGTCATTGTGTTTTCATTATATTAATATTTTTGCCGTTTGAAGCGCTATTTATTCTTCTAAACAACAGAGTTGCCATTATAGGATTTACCGGTTTAGGCCTATTAGGCTCATTTGGCTTCGGTGGCCTAGCTTGTATTCAGCATGTTATCTTGCGCTTCCTTCTGTGGCGTGGGGGGTTGCTTCCATGGCGGCTGCCGCAGTTTTTGGATTACGCGGCTGATCGTATCCTGCTGCGTAAGGTGGGCGGTGGATATATTTTTATCCATCGCCTTCTGCTCGATTATTTTGCTGGCCTTGATACACGCGATAAGTAAATGCTGCTGCATAATATATAGGAATCTGCGGGTGAAGACGAACTTGAGAGTGGGAGTGAACTGGGGAGGGGATGAGAGCACGGATAGAGTGAATAGGGTCTGGCTCACATGTGGTGATTCAAGCCAATCAGCAGATCACTTCGAAAATCTTCATCTACTCCAGAAGCGATGTCCTGAAATCTCTTAATCATTCATTTCTGTCTGAATCACCACATATGAGCCAGTTCCGGCTAATTCCCAAGTTTACTGCAGAGCGCTAATTTGAAGATCGTTTACCATATATTGATCGTGCGGCTCATTGCGTGCCGCCTCAAGAATCTTCTGGGCCACAGCTTCAGCACTATCGGGTCCTGGTCCGCCTTGTGATGGTCGCGGACCCTGATGATTTGTGTTTGAAGTTGCTAAGCTATTTTTGCCGAAATTCGTTGCCGTTTGACCAGGAAACATCGTTGTTATGCGAATATTCTCTGAAGCTAACTCCTCTCGTGCAGTATCAGAGATCATATTGAGGGCAGCCTTTGTAGCGGCGTATGCACTAATGGCGGGCAGGTGCATTTTTGAAACATTCGAACTCACGTTGATGATCAGACCTCCGCCGTTTTGACGCATCTTTGGGATCAGAGCCTGCATCGCTTCTACAGGGCCAAGCACATTGAGTTCAAAAATCTGGCGAAACTGATCGATATCTACATCAGCGACGTTGCCACGCACGGATTGTCCTGCATTATTGATGAGAATATCAATTCGTCCATACTGCTGAAAAACGCTGTCCACCATAGCCTCGATTGCGTCCTTGTTACGCATATCGGTGGGAACCGCGATAGCCTCGCGATGTTGCTCATGAAGCTCATTGACAATGGTAGTAAGGGTATCGGTAGAGCGTGCCGCAAGTGCGACCTTTGCTCCTTCCTGAGCAAAGAGACGTGCGGTAGCTAGGCCAATGCCTTCGGATGCGCCTGTAATGATAACAACTTTATCCTGAATATCCATAGGAAGAAATCCCCTTTCTCTTTCACAAGAAGCTTGTCCGGTAGTAGTTTGCTAAGCTATGAGCCTTCCGGTGTTTTTTTAGCGAAAAGATACGACGTAGAATAGAACATACATTTTATTCTACGTTGATGCTTGTGGTTTGATGGCATCCTCCATTTCTGGCGGTGGATTGCTACTTGCAATGTAAGTATACTCTCCACTCGCTTGACAGGGAAGAATAAAAAAGTTATAGTGGTATAAACCTGGGGTTGACGCAAAAGGGAGAAAGTTCATGGTCGATGATGTATTACATGCGTTCATAGAAATCATAGATGCTGGGAGCTTTTCAAAGGCGGCCGAGAAATTATATCTCTCCTCAACGGCGCTCATGAAACAAATGAATGTATTAGAAGCGCGCGTTGGTGTGCAACTTTTGATACGCACAAATCATGGGATCAGAGCCACTGATGCTGGAATTTCTTTTTATCATGATGCAAAGTTTCTGATGCAGTATTCAGAAAAAGCCATTGTACGAGCGCGTCAATCTGCACATAACAATCCGCACCTGATACGTGTTGGAAGCTCAATGTTGAACCCCTGTAACGTTCTCTTAGATGTATGGAACACCATCAGCGATACCTATCCCCAGTTCAAAATGAAGATTGTTCCCTTTGATGATAATGCTGAATCCTGGCCCACAGTCTATCGAACACTTGGCAAGAATTTTGATGTCATGGTCGGGGCGTATGAGAGAACGAATGGGTCTGACTCTTTTCAGGCTCTCAAGTTGGGGGAGTACCGCTTCTGTGTTGCCGTCTCAAGGGAACATCCATTGGCCAGGAAGGAAAGGCTTTCGGTGACCGATCTCTATGGAGAGCGGTTAGTCATGATACAACCAGGCAGCAGCCCGCTCATTGACGAAATACGGGGATATGTAGGAACGGAACACCAGGAAATCCAGATGAAGAACGCACCTCATCAGTATACGATTGAGATGTTCAACCGTTGTGAAGAAAGCGGTGCAGTTCTGCTGACGTTAGACGGATGGAAAGATGTCCACCCCTCTCTGGTCACGATTCCTGTCGACTGGGAGTACACGCTTCCCTATGGGATACTGTATCCGCTCAAGCCATCAAATAGTGTTCAGCTTTTTGTGCGAGCTCTACAAGAACAGCATATTCAAACCACCGAACAAACCACCGGTGAATTGCAATACAGCTAGTCCATCCTCTACGTAAACTCTCACCGGGGGCAGAGTGTCGGAACTTCACTGCAGCCGCACGTCCGAAAAACTACACCTTGCTCTACCCGAAAGTCATTCCTGGGAGAATCTATTGATTCGCTGTTTATTTGACGCCGCCTATTTTCAAGTGTTACACTATCACTTAAATTATTCTGCGTACTAATGTCGCTCATACATATGCTGAGCAGGTTACAGCCTGCTTTCCCTTTCGGGGCCAGCACTCACTTGCGTGGTGCTGGCGTTTTTTTAAGGAGGATACCCTACACCATGGCTCTGGCACAGAACCCGGACCTCTTTAGCGATAAATTTGCGAAAGAAGGTCTTACATTTGACGATGTGCTGATTATTCCGGCGGCCTCTTCGGTTCTACCTCGTGATGTCTCGACCCAGACGCGTTTTACGCGTACGATCAACCTGAATATTCCTATTGTCAGCGCGGCGATGGATACGGTGACGGAGGCGCGCATGGCTATCGCCCTGTCTCGTGAGGGGGGGATCGGGGTGGTGCATAATAACCTGTCGATCGAGGACCAGGCGCAGGAGGTGGATAAAGTAAAGCGTTCTGAGTCAGGTATGATTACTGATCCGATTACATTGGAGCCCGACGCGCTGTTGAGCGAGGCCCTTGGTGTGATGGAGCATTTCCATATCTCGGGTATCCCGATTACTGAGAATGGGAAGCTTGTCGGCATCCTGACCAATCGCGATATCCGTTTCGAGACGGATGCTCAGCGCCCGATCACCGAGCTAATGACGCGCGAGCACCTCGTAACGGTTCCGGTGGGGACGACCCTTGAGCAGGCCCGCGAGAGCTTGCACCGCTATAAGATCGAGAAGCTGCCGGTCGTAGATGATCACGGCATGCTAAAGGGTCTGATCACCATGAAGGATATTCAGAAGAAGATTCTGTATCCGAATGCCGCCAAAGATGAGTTTGGACGCCTGCGCGTCGCCGCTGCCGTGGGCGTGGGTCCCGATTCGCTCGATCGCTGCGGTGCCCTCATGGAAGAGGGTGTGGATGCCCTGGTCGTGGATACCTCACACGGCCACTCGTTGATGGTCATAGAGCGCCTGGCCCAGATCAGCGATCGCTTCGGCAAGCGTGTCCAGATTGTCGCAGGCAACGTCGTCACGGCCGACGCCACGGAGGCCTTGATCCAGGCCGGCGCGGACGCCGTGAAGGTCGGAATTGGAGCTGGCTCGATCTGTACCACGCGCATCATCTCCGGCGTGGGTATGGCCCAGATTACCGCCATCTACGATTGCGCTATGATTGCGCGCCGCTATAATATCCCGATCATCGGTGATGGCGGCATCCAGTACTCTGGCGATATCGCCAAGGCCATCGTCGCCGGCTCCGACACCGTCATGCTCGGCAGCCTGCTTGCCGGCGCGGACGAGAGTCCTGGCGACCTGATCATCTCGCGGGGTGAGCGCTTCAAAGACTATCGCGGCATGGGCTCGATCGGTGCCATGAAGCAGAGGAGCTATAGCAAGCACCGCTACTTCCAGGGCGAGGTGGACGAGTCAAAGCTTATCGCCGAGGGCATCGAGGCGCGCGTCCCCTATAAGGGCTTTATTGGCCCCCTCGTCTATCAAATGGTCGGCGGATTGAGACAGGCCATGGGCTACGCTGGCGCGGCCAACATCGAAGAAATGCAAGAGAAGACCCGCTTTACCCGCATCACCAACGCCGGCCTGCGCGAAAGTCACCCACATGATGTTGTAATCACGAAAGAGGCTCCTAACTACGGCACGAAACGCTAATCTTATTCAGATAGGAGTTATGCCGACCTTTTGAAAACACGATGGTCATCATTTTTCAAAAGGTCGGCATAACTCCTATTCCTGTCTATGCTTTGCTGTATTCTATTCTTTCTGGCCTTTTTGCCCCCAGGCCGTCAGCATAGTCCATGTCGCTGCGAAGCCTGGCTCTTGCATCTCTCTGACCATCTGCCGGTAGATCGCTTCGTGATTCTCGGGTACCTGTCCCCACTTACGCATGAAGGGAAGCAGTGTGCGGAAGCCATGCTGCATGTTTTCGGCAAAGTTTGCCCCCGCGGTGGTTCCAGAACGATAGGTCAGCTTATGAACTTGTGTACGCACATTCTGGAGACTTCCCCTCTCTAGCAGGGCTGCAAGCTCTCCTGTCACGCCATCTTTGTCCTCCACGAAGAAGTGATTCGCCTGGTAGAATGCATGCAGCAGCATCTGTTCGCGCTGCGTGAGCGCTGCACTATTGCTCTCAACCATATTAGCCTCGGTAATCCTGACAATACCACCTGGTTGAGCAACACGCCTATACTCATAGATCATCCTGGGCCAATCCCATGTCCGTAGATAGCTCAGTCCTAGACGCTGGTTGACCAGGTCAAAGGTATTGTCGGTAAAATCGAGCTTGCTTAAAACATCCATCGTGTAAAACTGTACCCGTTCACTAACACCCTGCTCACTCGCCTGGAGTCGCGCATACTCGATCATCCGCTCGCTCACATCAACTCCTACAAGCTGCGTCATCGTCGGATACATCTTTGCCGCCGCAATCAACCATCCACCGCTGCCGCATCCCACATCCAGCACGTGCCTAAAGGTAACCGGGTCTTCTTGCTCTGGCAGCACTCCACCCATCCCGGCCGTCACCGTCTGATCCTGGATTGTTACGCGCGCAAGCTCTTCTCTACTCGATCGATCTTGCACAAAATACGTACTAGCCTGCTCTCCACGAGCATCCCTCGGGTTAGCCATAGCATCAAGCTCCTTTGCACCACAGACCCGTATAACGGGAAAGGAAGGATAGATATACAAATATGGGCTCCATAGGCTCTGAATTCAAATGCTTCTTTAGCTATGAAGTGGCTTTGATGAAGTTATTGGAAGCGCCTTCTGATCCAGAACCAGCCGCTACGCCAAAAGACAACATTGATAAGGATAAGGCAGATTGTTACTAACCCCATTGTGAAAAGAACAAATACGTATACGTGAACGTTTCCACCAAAGAAAAGATAGGGGGCACTCAATGCAAGGAATATCATGACTACCCACAGAACCATCGAAATGAGTCCTAGAAGCAAGCGTTCACTAAGCGGTGGCACCAGATTTCTTCCTGATGGGGTAATTTTTTCTCCACGGGTACTGGCAAAGTCATTCGAGTGAAGATTCCCAGTATATGCGTGAAGGGAAGGTGGCCTATAGCCAGAAGATTTCTCAGAATTCATTTCTTGTTCCATCATTTTTCTCAGTTCCTTTCTTTTACACATCTACTCAGTTATTTATCTTACGAAGAACAGAACAGAAAGGTTAGAGATAGGGATCTTCAGCTTCTTCTTTAATCTAATACAATATTATGCTTCAACCTGTATCACTAACACCGGCCTGTGCGAAAGTCGTCCTTATGATGTTAGAGGCAGAAGTGTGCCCTCACGTTCGATTCCCACAAAACGCCAGAGGGAATGGCGGACGGCCTCGTCGGCATGACCTGCCTCAAGTTCCATCAAAGCGACCTCGGCAACCAGCACAACAAAAAGGCGGGCACTCGTCTCAGCATGAAACCACCCAAGTGCGGTAAAGTCGGCCTGAGCAAGCAAAGCAAATTCGGCGTTCCTGCGCTGCACTTCTGCCATAATGGCAGCGTTACTGCGAGCTTCGAGCAAGAGGGCTTTCACCGCACGTTCATGCAGACAGGCGTTCAGGTAGCTGATGGTGCTTCGCTGCAATCGTTCGGCTCCAGGTGGAAGTTCTGCTGTCGCGTCAAGGATTGCTCGAAGTAGCCGTTCATGAAATTGAGCATGTAAAGCGACAAGAAAGGCGGTACGGTCGGGAAAATGAACATAGAAGGTCCCTTTCCCAAGTCCGACCTTGCCAACAATGGCATCGATGGTCATCTGGGCAAGACCACGGCTCTCTGCGAGTTCGGAACCGGCTTCAAGAAGAATGTGACGGGTTGGATGTGACATCAGATCCTCCAGGTAAAGATACGGCGTGTAGAAATGGTTCGACTTCCCGAAGGAATGCTTCTGGGTTCTCAGCAAAGGGTTCATGGCCCGTGTCAAAGACAACACATGTCGCCCCAGGAATACTGGCCTGAGCACTTCGCCCATCAGTGTTGACACGAATGACCGGGTCATAACAGCCAAAGAGCAGCAGGGTCGGAACCCTAATAGCAGCAGCACGCACGCGCAAGTCATAATCGGGATGCAAAAAACTCCGCCAGACAGAAGCATCGACGGCAATACGAGAAGGAAGTGTTCGCTCTTCATCAGTTCGTGCAAGTATCTGTGTCACGAAAGGGTTCCGACGCTTGAGGTACAGTCTGGCAAATGGCGTTGCGACCCAACGCGTGAGAGACTCGCGACCTTTGAGAAAACAAAAAAGCCGTGTGAGTGCATTATGTGGGGTAAAGCCACCAGGAGCAACAAGGACGAGAGCACGAACGCGCTCAGGATGCGTGATGGCAAGCCGGGCGGCTGCGTATCCCCCGATAGAATTGCCAAGAAAGAGCGCTTGCTCCAGGTCCAATTCTGCAACAATATCTTCTAACACATCAGCCATCAGCATAGCAGAGGCTGACCGAGGGTTGTGTGGCGAAGGAGATTGACCGTAGCCAGGCCAATCAACAGCAATCGTTCGATACTGACGTGAAAGAACTGGAAGAATGCTTTCATAGTCCCGATGATCACCTGGGTTCGCATGCAGAAGCACAAGGGGAATCCCAGTGCCTTGCTCTTCATAGGCAACTTGACCTACGCGCGTTGTAAGAGTATGCATCTTAACCTCTCGAAAAACTCGGAAGAGCGTCCACCTGAACTGTGCAGCTTCAGCGGATGATACGCTTACCGCAAAACCATTGTGTTATACTCCAGACTGACTAGTCAGTCCGAAGTATAACACAAGCGAACGAGTAGAAACAAGAGAAAGAAATCTTGCTCTTTACTACTTCTTATGCCCTTACTCACAATGCTGTTTAAATAAGAAAAAGGTCAAAAGCAATCGAGTTCAGCGCCCCCTTCGTCTCTGCGAAGCAGAGCGCGCTGATTGGATCAGCCGCATCCACGCTTCAGCACTGCATGTCTCTGCCAGCCCCACGCAGATCATCCCTGGGGACGAGTCTCTGCGAAGCAGAGTGCGCTGATTGGATCAGCCGCAGCCACGCTTCAGCACTGCATGGT
>CAXTXB010000131.1:0-11576 GCA_964247965.1 uncultured Dictyobacter sp.
ACCCTGTAAAACGCGATGAGACTCATTTTTCAACCATTCGGCATGAGTCATTCTTCGAGATACGTCATTATAATGCCCCCTCTACACTGACGTCAGGGGTTTAACCGGCAATAACACTGGTTCCTGTGCTTGAAAAAAACTTCACACTGTTCGCACATCCATTCTGTTATAACTGCAATGGTGAAGCAAATTGTACCTCACCGCTTGTAGATATAAGACGTTCCCCTACACCTTTAAAAGGAGTCTTTTTCATGCACATTGATCCTCTCTCTTTAGCAATTTGTATTATTGTTTTTCTCGCCCTGATAGGCGCAGTGACCTGGTTTGTTCGCAGCCGTGGCCGCGCGCGTAAATCGTAACTATGCCAACTGCAACACAGGAGAATCTTTCTATGGCTCAAAAGCAACTGGAGCTTCAAGAACGGACGCTTGAAGTATCTCTAGCAGATTCACGGTCATTTTCTAACGATGGCAAACAACAACGACGGGGAACTTTGTGGGTAGTAGGCTCCTTCGTCTTTTGCCCTTGCCATTTGCCTATCACTCTAGGTTTGCTCGCGGCAATCTTCGGTGGGACAGCGCTGGGAGCACTTGTGGTTCACTACTCGCTTATCGCCGGCACAATCACAACCCTGCTATGGGCAGCAGGCACATGGTATGGCTTTCGCCAGCTACGTGCCCGGCAAACGTGTGCCATACGTTAAGAATAAGTTTAATTATTATACATTTTATACTTCTACACACTTTTGCGCTGGCGCAAAAGTGTGTAGAAGTATAAAATGTATAATAATTAAAACGCTGAAAGACACAATTCCATGCGCTTACTGATTATTGAAGATGAGGAAGATTTAGCAAACGCCCTGGCTCAAGGCTTGCGGCAGGAAGGTTATGCGGTTGATGTAGCTTTGAATGGGCAGGAAGGTTGGGAGTTGGGTGATATAAATACTTATGATGTGCTCTTACTCGACTTGAATCTGCCCGATATCGATGGCTTAACTATTTGTCGGCGTCTGCGCCAATCGCATCCTCATCTCCTTATTCTAATGCTCACCGCTCGTGGTAAAATTCGCCAGCGCATTGAGGGTCTCGATCTGGGTGCCGATGATTACCTGGTGAAGCCTTTCCACTTTGAAGAGTTGCTAGCCAGGATTCGCGCCCTCTTGCGCCGGGACTTACGCAGCCGCGATCCGGTGCTGCGCTTTCATGATGTGACCCTCGATCCATCGGCGCGCATGGCCTGGCTTGGCCGTCAGCCACTTGAACTTACCAAAAAAGAGCTTGCCATCCTCGAATACTTTCTGCGTCATCCAGGTGAGGTCGTGACTCAGGAAGATCTGCTGGAGCATGTTTGGGATATGCGTTCAGACTCTCTTACGACGACTGTTCGTACCCATATTACGTCTTTGCGTCGCAAGCTGAGTGACGGTGCGAGCCTCTATATTGAGACGATCATAGGCAGTGGCTATCGGCTTGGCAAACCGACTCTTCCTGAGGAAATACAATGAAACAGAACTTACCAAAGCATAACATCACTCACGCCATACCTCTTACACTTCAACTTCGGCTGGCTTTATGGACAAGTGGTCTATTTGTGGTCCTCTGCCTTATACTGGTCACTTTTATTAACGTGGCTACCATCCTGCTACAACCGCATCAACTCTTGACGATTTCAACCGTTGGCTTTTTCTTCGTTACCATCGGCGGGGGCTTCGGAGCATACTGGATCGCGGGGATTTCGTTGCGCCCTGTAAAGAAAATGAGCGAGGCCGCTACCCTGATCAGTGCCTCAACCCTTTCAACACGCCTGTCGTTTCCAGGCCCCCAGGACGAACTTCACACATTAGCAGCTTCATTCGACGCTATGCTCGATCGACTGGAGCAGGCATTTGAACAGCAAAGCCGCTTTGTTGCCGATGCCGCCCACGAATTGCGTACTCCCCTGGCAACGCTGCGTACAAATCTGGAAGTGACCCGCAGGAATGCACATGTGACTCTTTCCGATTACCAGAGCTTGTTCGTCATCGTCGAACGAGCTGTGATCCGCCTTGAACACCTGGTCGCGGCCCTGCTCGTCCTGGCAACTGAGAAGCAAGCTATCAAACTGGAGGCCATATCCCCCCTACCGCTGCTAGAAGAGGTTCTTTCAGATCTTCAACCAACTGCCTCCGCCCATCAAGTTACTCTTCATCTTGAGGCATACGCTATCTCCTCGCTCTATGGAGATGAGCACCTGCTCACCCTGGTCTTTCGCAATCTTATCGAAAATGGAATTCGCTACAATCATCCAGGTGGAACAGTAACGATAACTGTCAACGATGCCTCGACCGGTGTACACATTTGTATTGCTGATACAGGCACAGGTATTGCCCGAGAAGATCAGCCACATATCTTCGAGCGCTTCTACCGTGTAGACCGCTCCCGCTCTCGCCATAAAGGAGGTGCTGGCCTCGGCCTCTCAATCGTCCAACACCTCCTCTCCCTCCACAACGGCTCTATATCCCTCAAAGAAAGTTCTCCAGCCGGAAGTAGCTTCCTCGTTCAATTGCCCACTTATGCAGGAGTGTTATGTCCAGCCCCACTACGAGAGAGGGCGCTGGTTATGATGGTTGACAAAGACGCCATCGGCTTCAATGAGCCTACCTCTACTATTGCTAGAGCTTTATCATCTGACCCGAATGAAGAGAGGCACGAATAGCATCCACCACCCTCATCTCATGGAGTGCTTTGTTCCCAGATGAAATCGGTTCTCTGTCGGTGAGAATACATTCGCCAAAGTGCTCAACTTCTCTAAGATAGTTATAGTAATGAGGTATGCCTTCTGGTACAACATCATGGACAAGGCGCTCGCTAACCGCGCTCCGGCCAGACTGCCACAGTTCTACATGGAGATGACCTTGCGTCTGCTGGGTAATATGGCCTGTCAGAGTAAGACGACCTCGTGTCCCCTCTAGCTCGATGTGTGATGCGCTATATGTGAATGTCGCTTCGATTACTCCTGGTATGCCCTCTTCTGAAAGGAATGTAAACAGGATCGAATCATACTCCGTCTTTCCATAAAGTCTTCGTACCGTTCCTGTTGCAGAAAGTTGACCAATAGATAACCCGGCCAACTCACGCAGCGTAAAAATTGGGTAGACGGCTACATCCATCAATGGTCCACCCCCATGGTGTGGATCAAGACGCCAGGCAGCTGCGGGAGAGATGCTTTCTGGTTGAATAACATAAGAATGACGCCCACGAGCTGCAACGATTTCTCCCAACATGCCAGTCGCAACTATCTGCTTTGCCATCAGATAGGAAGGATTAAAGAGGGTCATATATGCTACCATCAACTTGACCCCAGCGTGTGCTGCTGCTGCAACCATTTGCTGTCCCTCTTCAGCAGTAAGTGCCATGGGCTTTTCTGTAAGAATGTGTTTCCCAGCAGCAGCGGCGGCAATAGTTTGCGACGCGTGGAGAAAGTTTGGCGTTGCAATATACACAGCTTGGACGTTTTCATCAGCTAGTAGTTCTTCCATATGCACATAGCATCTGGCCTCAGGATAGGTAATGTGTGCTTGCTCAAGGCGTGCACGGTCTGGATCTGAAAGAGCAACAAGTTGCGCGTTTGCTGCTTGCGTCAATGCTGGCATCACCTTATCATAAGCGATCTGCCCACAACCTATGACCCCCCAGCGTATCACTTGATTCTTCTGTGCCATATGAAGTTCCTTTCTCTGTTCTTGCTACCTGTGTGTCATGAATCTAACTTCCTTTACACAGCTACATGATGAGTGAACCAGTCGGTCATATACTGAGCGCATCGCACCACTGCCCTATCTTCATCACCTTCATCCAGATCCATCTCCATAGCTAGCACCAGTCGTTCTCGTTCACCGGAAATTTTCCGCAATTCTTCAAGAATAGGAGGAAAATCAATAGACCCTTCACCAATAGGGACGCTCACATACACGCCGTCGCGCAGAATATAATCGCGAACATGAGCATGATAAGTATATGCTGCCATCTTTCTCGTTGCCTCAAGAGGGTCTTCACCGAGAAGTAGCCAGTTTCCAGTGTCATTGTGCAAGCCTACATTGCTACGGCCAACCCTGGTGAAGATTTCAATAAAATCTTCACTAGTAAAGAAATCATAATTCTCAGTTGTTACACGTAGGTTGTACGCCAGAGCAGCTTCGGCAAGCCTGCCTACCTGCTCAACAGCAAGACGTCTACGTCCTTCTCGTGTCACACGCCCACCATAATTAAAGTAATACAGGCCCAAAGGAGAACCTAACTGTTGAGCAACGCTAAGATTTCGGATTGCTCCCTCAAGAGGAGGCTCAGACAACTCGCGATCTGCGTGGAGTATCAACGACCCTACGATAACTGTTGGAATAATACAAAGTTCGTTGAAACGAGCCTTAAGCTCATTCAGGTAGCCTGGTTCTGTACTTGCTAGCTGGCCCACGCTAAAGTCAAGTCCGAGGGGCTGAATTTGAAACTCCTGTGCGACAGCCTCGACTTTGTCTAGCAGAACATCAATTGCAACCTGCCTGGAGAGCTTGCGTAATTGGCGTCGGTAAGAATCTCCCAATATCCCTAGAACAAGTGCCATCATTTGTCTCCTTGCTTCTCTGCTATGTAAATGAGGTGAAGCGCTTCTTTGCTCAAGGTACGCAAAAATAGAGACTAGGCGTCCTCTAGCTCTTTTAACCACATATGCATGTACGAAACGTCAGCGTGGTAATAAGTTAAGGCATCTGATACCGCAACATGCGGTTCCAGTGTGATATAGCCACTGTAGCCATCTTGAGAGAGGCGGCGTAAGATACCATCGGCGTTCGCAGCGCCTTCTACTATCGATGTGTAGCCAATATATGCATCCTCCCTCCCACGCAAGTTTCCTCCGCAATGATCCTGTGGTCGGTGGTGAGGATCGTAGAGGCAACCTCCTTTAAGATGCACATAACGGATGTGCTCTTTTAGTACCTCATAAGCTCCTGGATACGGTTCTTCGTTGGCCTGATAGTAATTACAGGGATCATAGACAGTGCCAAAATGAGGGGAATTGATCTGCTCAACTATTGCTTTGATACCCTGGGCAGTGCCAGAGTCATCGTGCGCTTCGTTCTCCAGCACAATAGTGATATTCCTTCTGGCTGCATATTCAACCGCCGGTTTCACGATCTCTATAAAAAAAGCAGGCGTAAGCGCTTGGAGATAACAATTTACAAGGGACGATCCCAGGAAGGATGCAGCATCGATAGCGCCCATGAACGCTTTTGTCGCGTATTCTGGCCCCTCTGCAGCCGCCTTCTTAATTGCACCACTGAGTGTTACGCAGGCAACAGACATCTGGTTGACCTGGAGAAGATCGTGGACGAGGCCCATATCCTTCCCCTCGTAACGCTCACGTTCTTCTTTCGTCGCTCCTCCGGGAATGTTCTCGGGCCACAGATCTATAGCACTGACTCCTAGAGAGCGAAACGTTTCAACGATAGATATCAAGTCTTGCGTATGGGAGAGTAGTTGTCCTGATAGAGCGAGTTTCACAACCTGAACCTTTCCAGAGCTATGGATTAAAATTTCATACTGCCGGTAGCCATGCTCGACTGTATCGGCCGACTCAACAAAAGATAGACAATGAGCGGAGGCCAGATAGCAATACAGATAGCACCAAGCAACTCTCCCCAGTAGGTGGTATACGTTCCTTGAAACATTGCTAGTCCCAGCGGAACCGTGTAATTATTCGACGATCGCATATAGACCAGTGGGAAGAGAAAGTCATTCCAGATCCATAACGAGTAGATCACTGCGATTGTCGAGAATGCGGACCTTGTCATTGGCAATACAACTTGCCATAGTATAGTCAGGCGCCCAGCTCCATCAATACGCGCCGCATCCTCAATATCCTTTGGCACTGCCAGGAAACTTGCACGCAAAAAGAGCACTGCAAAAGGAGCCCAACTCCAGTATTGGAAAATTAGTGAGAGCAGTGTATCGTTAAGATTGAGCAACGACATCTGGACGAACGAAGGCAGCATCACCATCTGAGCGGGAACCATCTGACCAACAAGAAACAGTACAAAAAGGATGCGTTTTCCGGGAAAGCGAAGACGTGCGAAAGCATACGCTGCCGCTCCTTCAAAAATGAGAATCCCTAAGACTGAAACAACGGTGACAAACACGCTGTTGATATACAGTGAGCCAAATTGTGCTAATTGCCATGCGTTGACCAGATTTGATAGGTCAAGGGATGTAGGAAGTGCAAATGGCTGACGAAAAATTGCTTCTGTCGGCTTGAAGACGCTGTAAGACATCCATGCTAATGGAGCGAGCATGAAAAATGCTGCACCGATAAGTATAATATAGGATATAGAACGGGCAAAAGGCGTGAAAAGTGAAAACTTCATAAGCTATCCCTCCTTCCTTCTCTCTATTCAAAGCTTGACTCTTCGGCATGCGTGAAATGCAACTGAAGAATCGCAAAAACAAAGATAATCACAAACAGGATGACTCCAATAGCATTGCCATACCCCACCTGGTTGCCAGCGAAGGCGCTCTCATAGAGGTAGGTTACGAGGACGTCAGAGGCGTGGTAAGGGCCTCCCGAGGTGAGAATATAAACTGTATCGAAAAGACGAAAGGCCGAAATCACACCGAGCAGTACGATCACGGAAGCCACGGGACGTATAATTGGCAAAACAATACTCCACAAGATGGTTCTCTGCGATGCACCATCAACAAGCGCGGCTTCACAAATCTCACTGGGCACTTGCTTAAGCGCAGACAGGAATAACAACATGCTGAAGCCTATATTTTGCCAGATAAATGTGACTATCACGGAGGGTAATGCAAAAAAGGAACTTCCTAACCAGGGTTGCGCAAGGCCAGGGAGATTGATGCTGCGCAAAAAATCGTTAATCAGGCCAATAGAAGGGCTGAATAAGAAAATAGCGAGCATACCGAGGGCAACCGACGAGATTACAACAGGTGCAAAAAAGATTACCCTGAAGATACGAGCCCCTGTGATCCCTGCATGAATGACCGCTGCGAGCAGGAAAGCACCGCCGCACTGAATAACGATCACTCCTGCTCCCACGACAATATTATTGCGCAACGATGACCAGAAAATTGGATCTTGAAAGACCTGAACGAAATTCTGAATGCCAACAAAAGCCGCATCGTTGATATTTATACCATTCCATTGCAGCAGGCTGAGCAGAAAAGCGCCGAGAATGGGTACAAACTGGAACCCAAAGTAAAATAAGGCGGCGGGCAATAATAACCCATACGCTGTCAAGCTTTCTCCACGCTGGCGAATATGCCGTTCGCCAGGATTTCTGCCTCGTGATCCTGTATCATCCAACGATGCATCATACGGCTTTAGAGATAGATGAGAAGATCCCATTATCAACCTCGTGTTTCATGCAAAATAATGTCACTGGATCATCAGAATTACTGGATAGATCTGATGATGGAGTACGCAGGAGCGCGGCCTGCGCTCCTGCAGGAAAAACGTTTTTACATCTTCGACATCTCCAGGGTTATGATCCACTCCCTGCAACCGTGCCACTTTCTAGCTGCCCCAACAACTTCTCCGGCGCTAATGCACCTGTGAGCAGAGCGGTGCTCCCCTGCCAGATATATTTTGTGTACAGAGCAACTTTGACAGCTTCGTCGTTGTAGAGCACTGCCCCATCGGTACCAGCGTTTGCTATCATCTTGTTCATAGTATCGAAGATATTCTTAATCTTCGGATTCACCTGTACTTTAGTTGTATCGTATTGATAAGGGATCGGTTGATTCAAGTTCTCTACCATATAGAGCACATTATCTGACCTGGTAAAAAATTGCAAAAACTTCTGCACGAGATCCCACGGAGCATTCTTCCCAATGAGCAAGCTCGTGTTGGCAATCGTTACATCGCTTTGTTTGCCAGGATAACCTGGGATCTCGGGGAATAAGATGAGGCCAGGCTGAAAACTCGGAGGCTGGCTGAGAATAGTATTGACAAGCCAGCTCCCCATCTCATGCCAGCCCGATTGCCCATTTAAAAATTGGGCATCGGCAGTTGCTGATGCCTCACCCAGGTATCCCGACTGGAAATACGGCTTAAGGTCAACAAATTTCTGGAATGCCTCGACAACAGCGGGGTCCGTCCATTTTGGTGTTGCGGGCTGATGAGATAAGACGGTTCGATTATAGAGCGTCGCAGTTGCTTGGTTGCCCAATGCGCGTTGTACCAGATCGTTCAAATAATGGCCACCAGGCCAAAGATCTTTCGCGCCATAATAGATGGGGGTCCCTCCCTTCGCATTGATCACCTGAAGCTGATGTATCCAATCATCCCAGGTATGGACTTGAGAGCCATCTAGCCCATATTTTTTGAGGTAATCTGGATTGTACCAGAGAAGATTGCCAATGCTTACACCGGCTGATATACCCCAGACTTTTCCGTCCAGCACCGAGCCCGTTGTTGCTCCAGCGAGCGCATGGGATTGGATCTGGTCATTGTAGAATGATGTCAAGTCTCGCAATACGCCGGCATTAGCAAGATTATATACTTCAGGGCCTGCAATGTCTGTCGCTATGTCCGGTGGAGAGCTGGATGCAAAAGCTGTACGGACTGCGGGCTGGTAAGTTTCACCGCTGTTAGGTCGGACATCATTATTAATCTTCACGCCCGGATTTTCCTGTTCAAACTTGCTGAAGAGTGTTGTCATTGCTTTCTTACTGACGGGGTCGGACCAGCGGTTTGTGATCGTCAAAGTCTTCGAGCTCGTAGAACTACTCTTGATGAGAGTGCCACACGAAGTAAGAGCGGGGACACCCATAGCACCAAGGGCTATAGTTCCTCCAAGCTTAAGCATATCTCTCCGTGAGAAATGAGATGAGATTTGTTCCCGCGTTGCATCTTCAGCAGCGCCCTTAGATGAAATGAGCGTCATTGATCTTATTCCTCTCCTTTAAAAAATTAGATAACTTCAGAGACAACAAGCAAAGGCCATCCAGCTTGAAGTACAGGAACGTCTTTTAGTATCTTAGTGTTGTATAGTCGTCCTTTCCTTCGTACAAACTCTTGTCATTAAACAGCTTACACAATTTCATGAGCTTAATAAAATCCTCTACCTCTAGACCTATCTGATTGATTTCTCACGCTACAAGGGCTTGAAGAGAAGTTAGGATATCCTGTTGTCTTACGATATTAGCTCGCTGCTACACTAGCATATAGTTTAGACCTCTAAACTATATGCTAAGGACGTCGTGCAAATGCATCCTGGAGATGGTTACCTTACTGACAATGAGACGATAGTAGCCTGGCCACCCTCTCTAAGATGAGAGGAGTATCCCAGATTATTAGATATTTTCGCAGCAGCATGCACAACAAAATTCAGTAACTCTTCGTTCCGCTCGACCGCCGAATTAGCAGGATACGATACGCTGACTGAGCCCAGGCATTCTCCCTGATAATTAAAGATAGGTGCATCTATACAGGAAACACCTGGAATATGTTCCTCTCGATCAAAAGCATATCCTTGCTGACGAATAGTCTCCATCTCCTTCTGTAGTGCATCCAGGTCAGTAATGGTATGCGGCGTGAATGCGGTCAGGGAAACAGAAGAGAGTATAGCGATAGATTGCGCCACAGGAAGATATGCAAGCAGCAGTTTTCCAGATGATGTGGCATAAATATCACAGTACTCAGAGAAGCTGCTGTGACGGGCCTGAACTGGCCTGGTTCCAGTCAGTTCAATGAGCGAGATGACTTCCCGATTCTTCAGCACATTTAAATATGACGTTTCACCTGAGCGATCTCGTAGGTCACGAACCACTTCGATGCTAGCTGAAAAGAGATCTGTTTGTGATAAGAACTTCAGCGCGAGGCCGACAAAATTATAGCCGAGCAAATAGGTACCCATCTGGCTATGCTGCTCAACGAAGCCGCGCTGCTTCAATGTATCAAGGAGATGATGAGTTGTACTACTATTAATATGCAATCTCCTGGCAATCTCGTTGAGTTGCAGTCCTGCTTTTTCAGATGCAAGCACCTGTAAGATATCGATAGTCTTATCAACTGATTTGATTTGGCCTCGCGCTTGAGTATCTTCCACATTTCCCTCTTTCATATTATGAAATGCTGTTTCATAAACAATAGTATAATAATGCTGAAGTCTTTTGTCAAGGACTGTTTTTGAAGATTTGAGGATGGAAATTCGATAAATAACTTCGCCAGCACTCACTTCTTCGGGATAAAACATTCATGCATCTCCGCAGCCCACACTTACGGATACATATGCTGAGAACTTCTCTGTTCATTCTAGATAACTTTTTATCAATTCTAGTCATGGCACAACGCGCACGTAGTATGTATTATATCAGTATCAGATACGGTACCACCGTTCTCAAATTGTGGAATGATAAGCAATTCATGACAAAGGAGTAACACCATGGCTACAAATACGACAGTAACTCATAGCAATAAGCACTATGATCCCTATCAGTTGCATGTTCAAGAATATGTGACGTTCCGCGAACAGGGCTTCCTTGTTGTGCGCAATCTTGTCTCTTTAGATGATGTGCAGGAAATCAATATCCACATGAATAACATTCTGGCAGGACATGAGCACTTCCCAGGTGTTACACCCCCGTCGGATGATTGGGATGCGGACAAAAAGCTGGCTCATTATCTGCGGGTGCATATGTTACACCGCGTTTCACCGATGCATGAACGTTTCTTACTTCACCCTCGCGTGCTGGACGTTCTGGCCGCACTTATCGGGCCCGACGTTCTTGCCCTGCAATCTATGCTCTTTTTTAAGCAGCCCGGCCAACCGGGTCAGGGATATCATCAAGATTCCTACTATATCCCTACCTCTCCCGATACGCTCTGTGGCGCATGGGTGGCTCTCGATCACGCCGACGAGGAAAACGGATGCCTGTGGATGACGGTTGGCTCTCAAAATGAGCCGGTCTATCCCGACTCCGATGGCGTTTCCGAGCATGGTCAAACGGATTTGAGCGATATCGAGCCAATCGCGAATGCAAGCAATACAGACGAAACAGTCAACGGCTTGACTCGGGTGGCACGCAAGTATGTTGGGAAAGAGGTCAAAGCAGAAGTGTATCCTGGTGATGTTGTTTTCTTCGGTGGCCATATTCTTCATCGCTCACATGCGAATAAAGCACAGGATCGCACCCGTCGCGCCTTTGTCGGTCACTACTGCAATGCACGTTCGTGGGTTCCCTGGAATCATGGTGCTCCATATGAGGGCGAATCTGCTAACTACCAGCACATTCTCGCACGCGGCACAACCCATCTCCCTTACGCACAGCCTCTCTTCGGCACCCTCTGCGCTGCGAACCAACCTCCGGCTCCCAAAGTACGCCGGAAGGGCAAACCCATGATGTCGATGATGGGCGATGATAGCGATCTTATGATACTGACTCCACATGCTGAGAAAGATCACGAAGACTAGAGCCCATCTTTGACTAGTCTTCTCTCTTTTCCTACGTATCTGCACGTTTCCGAAGTCTATGCGTCTTTTGCGCAGAGTTATTATTATCAAGCTGTACATCTCTTGCATTTTTACA
>CAXTXB010000132.1:0-2849 GCA_964247965.1 uncultured Dictyobacter sp.
ACCCATCCCAATAGCCAGGCAAAAGCGACTCCAATAAGCAGAAGCACGAGCAGATTTACCACAGCGGGTTGTTTGGGAAGTAGCGCAGGAAGCTCAGGCCACGCTGGCAAAACAGCATTCCAGGCGCGCCCACTTAGAACCGTAGGATTACCGCGATATCCCTTTGAAATTGTCTGAACACGCTGTATATATAGCACTACCAGACTAAGGCCAAGCGCGATCCAGAAAGAGAGTGTGCTGTAGATACCTGCCCAGTAACCCGCCCAACCTCCACGCAAAGAACTGCCACCTCGATGCGTTGTAAGATAGCCCGCTAGCACATAGAAACCAAAGCCAAGGAGCGTCGCCAGGTAAAAAGCTACCTGCTGCTTTAAAGTCAGCACTATCAGGGTTGCCAGTATACCTTGCACTAACCCCCATAGACATCCCTGGCTAGACGCGAGAGGCAGCGATTTATAAGCTTGTGGAGATGATTGAGTTGCTTTTTTTGTCTTCCCTTTTGCTGTTGGGACTGGAGCACCTGTAGCTGGTACATAAGGATAAGCTGGAACAGTAGGACTATAACCAGCCTGCGTCGGTTGCAGTCCCATTCTTGACATCGAGGGACCAGAACGAGGGGTAGCCTGATATGGCTGTTGTACACCAGATACAAAAGGTTGATAAGCAGAAGCTTGTTGCGAACCGGTTGGTGAAAAAGAACCGTAATATCCTTGTGAGGGCGCGCCATACGTCGCCGGCTGCACGGTTGAAGGCTTTGGCGGTATGCCCGCAAGTGTCTGATCAGTGTAAGCAGTGAACACGGGTCCACTCAACGCCTGGGCAAAAGCGCGCATACTCTGATAGCGCTGATCAGCATGAATAGATAGAGCAGTAAGCAGAGCATTCTCGGTTTTAATCGTTATCGATGGATTCAGTTGACGCGGCGGGATCAGGTCATCATGCATGCTGCGTCCAATAGACGCAGGAGGAAGCCGATTGGTGAGCAGCAGATAGAGTGTTGCAGCCATCGAGTAGATATCCGATTGTGGACTTGTTCTTCCCACATACTGTTCAATTGGGCTAAACCCTTCGGTTACCCTTTTAACCATAGTCTGAGTGCTGACATTTGGATCATAGAGTTTTGTAAGACCAAAATCGACCAGCACCGTCGTATTTTGAGGAGTGAGAATAATATTGCCTGGCTTAATATCGCGATGCATAACGGGAGGATTGCGGTCATGCAACGCTTGCAGTACATCCATAATTGGTAAGAGCCAGGAAAGAACCTCTTGTTCACTACAAGGGCCAGTTGTTAAGCGACGTGGCTCTTGTTGCCCTACCACTCCCCCCGGAACACGACTTTGAAGGATTTGCAAGAGATTTCGTCCCTCAATCAACTGCATTACCAGATAAAAACGGCCGTTCGCCTCCAAGGCATCGTATACCTCTGGCAAGTGCTCATTCCGCACAGTAAACAGCACGCTCGCCTCCATTAAAGCCTGACGACGAGCAGTGGGTGTCACATCATACGTCTCTTTAATAGCACAAGGGCGATCGCCCTCACTTTTATCAATACCCCGATAAACAGCACCAAAGCCACCTCTGTTGATCAGGTTGCCAATCACATAATGGCCCCCAATCACAGTACCCGGCGTGAGTGCTACTGGTAAGCTCATAGCAGAGCAATTCCTTCTACTTTGCACACGGCTTTACAACAATGCATCTACTTATAGAGACGCGCAAAACTATCTACGTTACAACGTTCCATACGGTTACAGCGCCACAGCAACAAAGCAGGGAAAGAATAGGAAGGAACAGAAAAAATGAAAAATCGAAGACACTTAACCTTGCAATACCCCACACTTATGATACAATGAACCAAGACTGAACTGATCTACGTACACGTTGCAAGAGAAGAGAGCAAGCACTTGGAACGAAATGTGATGTTTGATGCACAACGCAACCGTGATAAAGCGGCTGAACCAGAACGTGAAAATCTACAAGATGCAGATCTTAGTAGCCTGGCGCAAAGCGATAGCTTACGTCTCTACCTGCGCGAGATTTCACGCATCCCTCTGCTCTCAGCAGTAAATGAGTCACGTCTTGCAGAGCGCGCAGAGCAAGGCAACAAAGATGCGCGCAATCATCTGATCGAGGCAAATTTGCGGCTGGTAGTAAGCATCGCAAAAAAATACGTCGGGCAGGGGCTCTCCCTTGAAGATCTTATTGGTGAGGGCAATATCGGTCTCATCAGAGCCGTCACCAAGTTCGACTATAGGAAGGGCTTCCGTTTCTCCACCTATGCGACATGGTGGATCAAACAAGCTATCACGCGGGCAATCCTGGAAGGGACACGCGTCGTTCGACTCCCTGTCTATATTATGGAAGAGGTGATGCGCGTCAAACGCACGACACGTCAACTGTATCAGGAACTGGGACGCGAACCAACACCCGATAGTATTGGAGAACGGCTTGGCATGACTCCAGAGCGCGTGAGCGAGTTGTTAATTTGGGCTGAGAAGGTCTTTTCACTCGATGCTCCCCTTTCTGAAGAGGAGGAGAATACGCTCGGCGACATTATTGAGGATATGCACGAGCGAGGACCAACGGAGATTACGGATCAGCAACTCTTGCGTGAAGAGATTCGCAAGGTTCTTGGGCAGCTCACGTTACGCGAACGGCAGGTCATTGAACTACGCTTCGGCCTGGTTGATGATCATGATCATACGTTGGAAGAAGTAGGCAAAAAGTTGAAGGTTACCCGCGAACGCGTTCGCCAGATTGAGGAACGGGCGATTCGCAAGCTACGCCATCCACAAGCAAGTCGTATTCTTAAAGATTACCTCGATTAAATTTGCCTACTATACATA
>CAXTXB010000132.1:2859-11497 GCA_964247965.1 uncultured Dictyobacter sp.
GGACCACCGTGTTTTCCAAAAGTTCGGCATGACCCATATGCGTTTCAATAGAGCTCACATCCACGAACATGAATTATATAATTGTTACGCCGTGCGGCTTGTTGACAGCGCAATAGTACAGAATTTGCTCACAATGGTCGTGTTTAGTCATATCTGAGCTAAAGTGAGATGGCAAATCTAGTACCAGCTTTGCTATGCTATACATGTTCATAAACATATGCTAAAATGATGAACAAGGAAAATGTTTCCCTTCGTTTCAATAGCATTTTCGCTTAGATATTGAGGCAAGTAACACCTTCGCAGAAGTTTGCGAAGGTCAAACTTTTCTTCTCGTCTGCATCCGCGTCAAGGGAAGGATATGATAGCAAATACGATCGCATAGAGGGTGATTGCATTGAACGAACTGGCGGGTCAAAACCTCGGTGGATATTATTTGGAGGCAGAGGTGGGGCGTGGCTCTATGGGGGTTGTGTACCGAGGCAAGCAACTAGCTCTAGGGCGCGAGGTGGCTGTGAAGGTCCTTCCCCACGCTCTAGCACGCGACTCATCTTATGTCGCACGCTTTACGCGTGAGGCAAAAATTATTGCTGGCCTTAATCATCCAAATATCGTACATATTTACGACGCGGGGCAACAAAACTTACTCTATTTTGTGATGGAATTCGTACAAGGCCCTACTCTGGCGAATCTTCTCTATCTCGATGGTGTTATTCCGCAATATTTAGCGGTGGAGTATGCAGCACAGATTGCAGATGCTCTTGACGCTGCTTATACAGAGCGCAACGTGATTCATCGCGATATCAAGCCAGAAAACTTAATGCTTGATCGCTGGGGAAAAATTAAGGTTATGGATTTCGGCCTGGCTCGTGCTCCTGGTCACCAGGCCATTACCGTTGCCAAAACATTAGTGGGCAGCATCTACTATGCTTCACCTGAACAGATCTGGGGCCATACGTTAGATAACCGAAGCGATATTTACGCACTGGGTGTTGTTTTATATGAAATGGTGAGTGGACATCGCCCTTTTACTGGTCGCTCAATGCCAGAACTTACCAGGACTATTGTGAGTGGTACTTTAAGACCACCCAGTTCACTCAATGCTGAGATTTTACCAGAACTCGAAAAGATTATAGTGACTGCTTTGGCACGCGATCGCCAGCTTCGCTATGCTGATGCCTGTCTTATGGCTGAGGAGTTGCGCGCTCTTGCTATTAAACGTCCACCAAATTCGGACCCACAGCCTCCTTCTCTATCAGATGATCTGCCCCATAAGCCAGAGCATATTATTGTACACCTCCCTAAACGGCCACGCGCACAACGTCCGCGCTATCTGAGGAATATTGAGGAAGAGTCGACTCAACCCTTATCTCCAATTTCTGAGGAGGACCAGCCACCAGTAGCAGATCCATCTTTACAGCCTCCAAAGACAGGCCCGACTTCTCAAACACAGCAATCTCTTCTGGAGGGTCCAACTCATCCTATATTGATAGCCCAGACGGATATAAAACCAGAAGATGTACAGAGAAAGCGTAAACAACCTATACGTCAACCACAAGATCAAAGCGATAACAGCATATGGCAGCAATTGCAACGCCTGTTCAAGCCCCCAATACGCTAATGACATATACTCATGTTTGAATATACATATCTACCAATGACAGAGGTGTACTGACTCGATAGAAGGCAACTCTTCTTTGTCGAAGCAAATATATACTGAAAGTACAACTCTTACTTACTTATGCAACAATTATAGAATTCAGAGGAAACGACACTTGCGGCACACCCGACGAGAAAGTATTCAGGCAGCATTGGCCCTCCTACTTGGACCCGAAACTGACTATTCCACACGCGTCCATGCAACACGTCGCCTGACAGGGCAAGGCTTAGCTATCCTTCCATTGCTCCTTACAACACTGAACAAGTATCCAGAAATTACGACTCCAGTGTGGCCATGGTGGCCACCACAATATGAGCAGGTAAGCCATTTGCTGCTCTATTTAATTCAACATGAACACGTTCAATTAGAAGATCTTTTTCATCATCCTCTCGTTGAGCAGCCAGCTGGCCCCGTACTATGGATAAGTATTTTGGAGACGACAAACTTTCTGCCACATATCGATTATGAGCAACTCCTTCACGAAGGATTAGAGACGCCCTGGACCACTGTGCGCTATTCGGCGGCAATGGCCCTTGCAACCAGGGCAAGCAAAGCGCTGTTACGGAAAACAACGCTGGAGGCACTACAAGCTCATATAGGATTTGAAGAAGACTACCCGGTCCGTCTCGCTGCCTCTTACGCGTTACTTTGCAGTAATGAGCAGGCAGGGCTAGAAGAGTTAGTCTATTTGACTCATTCTTCTCTTCCTCAGGAAGTTAGAAATGCGGCGGTATTTGTGCTCGCAACTGATCTTCCTATTCAACTTGCTTTTTCACAGCGTGAGCAACTTACATCCTGTTTGTTGGAACTTCTTCTCGACCCGGATATAGAATTAGCTCATCAAGCAGCGCATGCGCTTAGCAAAGTTATTGTACCAACATTCTTGCCGGCACTGTACAAGTTGCTAGAAGAAACTGCTCCCCAAAGAAAGATTATGGTCCTGACTGTTCTAGAAGAGCTTGCTCACAAACGCCATACACGCTACATCATGCGTCAACATTCATTGCCAACGCGCATCTTACCGCTTCTACAGGTTGATGATCAAGAATTACGCAGGCAAGCTTGTTATACATTAGCGGCATGTGGAGGTGAGTATGTTGCGGCTGTCTTCGGCACGATTGTTCTTAATCGGGAGCATTCCGGCCATGTGGAGGTTATAGAGAGCTTACGTCAACTGCATGGAGTGTTACGAGCACCAATGCGTTCTAATGTTGTGCGCTGGCTCCTCCGTGCTATACCGCGAGCAACCGAGGAGGCGCTACTTACAACGATAGATACGCTAACGCGTCTGCTGTGGCAGGCTCAGAATGGTGGCTGTAAACGCGCGTGGCAGGAGATGAGCGGCGAAATTGTAGAAAGTGGCGTCATCACAGAGCTTTTACAGTCGAATAGTAGTAGAGTTCGCCAGCATATGATAGAGTTACTTATAACTCTCGACGGCTGCCTCATGGTGGACGTCCAGATACAGACACTTTTTAGCCGACTTCTCAGCACGGATAGCGATAGTGGAGTGCGTGTCTGTATTGTCTATGCCTATGGGCAAATAGGTGCTCGTTGGGCCATTCCAGAGCTGATACATACGCTCCTTGATTCCGATGAACTTGTCGCACGTACAGCACTGGGCGCACTTGCACTGATCGCGACTCCAGATGATGCACTCATTGCCTATGTTATTTCCGAACTCGCCTACTTGTATAATGGCAACAACCATAGCGGTCGGTCAGCAAACATACTTGCGTATGAAGCATGGATGATTCTGCAAAAATGGCAAAAAGCAGAATTTGATGAAGCACACGGAAAGTTGCATAGTTTTAGCTGAATGCTTATAGTATTGTTATACCGAAAACGAAATAGCAGAGAGCGGGAGATAGCAAGCAGCCATGTCACAAATAAGTCTAGGCATCGCTTTTATAGCAGGGTTGGCCTCTTTCCTTTCACCATGTGTGTTGCCATTGGTCCCAATTTACCTGGCACAGCTAGTAGGGCAAAGTGTATCTCAGGCTGTAGATAGCCAGCCAGGGTCTGTCGTACCTGCGGCAGCATCTGTATCACGTACACGCCTGACAACATTTTTTCACGCTGCAATTTTTGTCTTTGGCTTTACCATCTCTTTTGTCGCACTGGGAGCAACGGCAAGTACGTTGGGAAGTTTTTTACGTCTGCACCTGATCATTTTACGTCAGGTCGGTGGAATCCTCATGATTATCATAGGGCTTCATCTTACAGGTCTCTTAAAATTACCTTTTCTCTATCAGCAGAAGCGCTTTACATTTACACCCACCCATCCTGGTTATCCTGCTTCATTCCTTATTGGAATTATCTTTGCCATCGCCTGGACGCCGTGTATTGGACCAATCCTTACTTCTATTCTTATACTGGCAGCAGACGCTCCTACACTCCAGCAGGGGGTATGGCTTTTGCTCGTCTATTCGCTAGGGCTTGGTGTGCCATTTCTCTTGCTTGGACTTGGTTTGAACCAATTGAGCCGTCTCTTAAAATGGCTTAAACCATACCTGGGGAAGATTGAAATCGCAACAGGGGTTCTGATGATGGTTGTAGGAGTTATGATTTTCTTTAATATGCTCACATACCTCAATCAATATTTTAACTTTGGCATTGCTATTTAGTCAAGTGGAATTTCAAATGCTTACAACGCAGATGGGATAAACATGGAGCATCAACAAGGTAATAGTATTAAGGCTAAAGCGAGAATAGCACCATCTGTGTTACCGGTTCTTCTGGCATTTTTCTATTTAGCTGTGCTTGCCGCACTCGTTTTTTTACCGGGACAATCTCTTATCGAACGTTTGCAGTGGCTAGATAGTGGAGTATGTGCACAGTTGCCTACGCACTCTTTTTATCCTGGAGGAGAACGGTTACCGCTGTGCTCACGCAACACGGGCATTTATCTGGGCTTCATAGTGACAATCATTACCTTATATGCGACCGGGCGGGGGCAAGGGCAGAAGCTACCACCGTGGCCGATATCTATTGTCCTCGCCTGTGGAATTTTCGCCCTGGCCATTGACGGGAGCAACTCGCTTCTGCTCGATCTTGGTCTCCCTCATCTTTACCATCCACATAACTTGTTGCGATTGGCAACAGGCCTTGTAACAGGCCTGGCAATAGGTACACTGGTACTTCCAGTCCTCAATCAACTGTTCTGGTACAACTCCAATGAGCAACGCAGTATTCCTTCCTGGCACACATTGTTCCAGTTTCTACCAGCACTCATTGTTTGCTATTTCGCGGTTGCATCACAAAGCGGTTTCATTCTTTATCCAGTTGGACTCTTGAGTACAGCTGGTCTGCTAACAGCCATTGGTAGCGTCAATCTCATCGTTATAATCGGCGTCAGTAAACGCGACCAATCCTTTGTGTCCTACCGCGAGTTACTTCCATTCTTTGGTCTGGCATTGCTCTGTGCAGGTGTAGAAATGCTCCTTCTTGCACAAATCAAACTTCTACTTTTGCATGCTTTAGGGATCACTCTCTGACCGCTATTTTCTCCTCATAAGAGAGGGAGGAGAAGCCTTACATAGGTAGCAACTAGCGAGTACCTTCAAGGTCTGCTTTAATCTCTCTCCGCAGAGCCTGGTCGACATTCACCTGTTCACCACGTGCCAGGCGCATTACGGCCTCACGCAAATGCGCAGGAGCGCGTTCAATTGTGCAACGTTCATGGATGAGCGTCTTGACACGCAAGTCAAAATGAAAGCGACACTCACAGTTAGGACAACCTGTCAGATGTTGCTGGACTATAGCCACTTCTTCGGCACTTAGCTCTCGATCAATATAAAGATGGAGACGTGCCGTTGTCTCAACGCAGTCTAAACATTCCATAGAAAATCTCTCCTACACTAGCTTGCCGTTCTATCTGCTTATTCTAACATAATTCATTACCCCTTTCATTCCCAGTGCTGGTGGGATATACTGGTAGTACTTTCAAAGAGAAAGTAGGAGGTACTCGCAGTGAGCCCCTTGTCAGAGGAGTTTTTGATGCAGGAACAGCCAGATATTGAAGTGACGTCTATAGAAGAGCCAGGCCCAGAGACTGAAGAGGAAGCACAAACGGAACAAACAACAACACCTCAAATTCCATCAGAAGATTTCGAAGCAGGTCTTCTTGCCCAGTTAGATAGTCTATATCGTACTGCCCTGCGCATGACGAACAATCCACAGGAGGCAGAAGATTTAGTTCAGGAGACGATGCTCAAAGCAATCCGCTTTTCACATACCTATCAACCAGGTACGAATCTGCGTGCATGGCTTTTTCGCATCTTGAATACATCAGCAATCAACCGCTACCGCAAGCAGGCTACTCATCCTACTCCAGTTGCGTTACCTGAGGGAGAAGAGTTTTACCTCTATAACCAGATTCGCGATCTAAGTGGGCAAGAGCGCAACCAGGGAGCAGAGGAAGAGGTTCTTAGTCATTATCTTGACGAAGATGTCTACAAGGCCCTAAACGATCTCCCCCCCAACTTTCGAATGGCCGTCGTCCTTGCTGACATTGAGGGTCTATCCTATAGAGAGATTGCCGAGGCCTTGCAGATTCCTATCGGAACCGTGATGAGTCGCATCTCACGTGCCCGCCGTCAACTACAAAAATCATTGTGGCAATATGCAAAGGAAAGGGGTTATGTCAGAACGGAAGCATCGTAATAGGTAACTAGCATATTACGAAATCTTCCGCGCTGCCAACACCACTTGTTTCATCTACACTCAAAGTATCGTTCTCTAGATGGATCTCGCAACCTGTCGCACAGCGTCAGAGCCAGCACGAGTGATGCGAACATTCACACAACGCCGATCCATCATATCCACAGAGCGCGTTACCAGACCTTTACGCTCAAGACGAGCAATAGCCTTTGTCGCTGCCGCTGAACTTACCCCAAGCGCGGATGCGACTTCACCTACTAACCAGTGTTCACGTCGTGCTAGAAATGCAAGGACTTCTAGTTGACGAGAGGTAATGCTGGTAGATGCTCGACGCACCATAGCCATACGCTTTTTCTCCTACACATTGAACTATCTATGCATATACCTGTTATATGCCTTTCATGAAAATGACGCCATGTGGAAGCGAATCGGGTATCCCTTGTGAAGATGGTTAAAGCAGAAATAGTAGGAGCCGGACGAAAAATAATGAAGAAGGCCACACAACTCCGAGAGAACATTTCGATCTTTGAAAACATTTGAGACATATCAAGGGGCGAGGCAAAGGATGCTCATACAACGACCGATATTACCTATTGAAACCATGTACAAAGAGGCTTTCATTGACGAAACTCTGGTTTGTCTGTAGAATCGAATTGTCTCATGCAGACACAAGTGAGCTACTGGAAGTGAAAGATTCTATAGCTTCTTGAGAAGCCGGGTTCACTGAACTTATCACTGGAAATGGTGCTAATGCATCCATGAAAGCTTTGTGTTTCTCTCGCCTGAATTTTATAACTTATACGATCTGAATAAATTTATGAAACTACACACACTACTTGCCGCTCTAGAAAAGCAGCCAATACAAATACATTATGGAGATGCAGTCACTGCAGACAAAGATATTGCATCGCTTGCATACGATTCTCGGAACGTTAGAGAGAATAGTATGTTTATTGCAGTGCCAGGCACACATACCGATGGCCGGCATTATTTGAAGGATGCAGCAGAACGTGGAGCGATTATAGCATTGGGTGAACCTCTTCTTCCCAATACAGAACCTCCCCTTCTAGATCTCTCCATCCCTTACATCGAAGTGGCGGACGTACGGGTTGCCCTCGCTAACCTCTCCTGCGCTTTTTATGGTTACCCGGCTCAGCATCTTTGTACCATAGGGATTACAGGCACAGATGGCAAAACAACCACAAGCAATCTTATTAGCACTTTATTAGACACAGCAGGTCTACGTAACGGATTAATGACGACGGCTAACTTCAAGATGGCTGGCCTCGAATGGGAGAACGCGACGCGCCAGAGCACGCTTGAGGCTCTGGAAATTCAGCAGTTCTTACGCCGTTTTCTTGATGGGGGGGCGACGCATGCGGTAATAGAAGCGACCTCTCACGGGCTGGCGTTAGACCGGGTCCATGGCTGCGACTTCGACATTGGAGTTGTAACAAATATTACTCATGAGCATCTGGATTTCCATAAAACCCTGGATGCTTACCGACGAGCCAAAGCTCGCCTCTTCGAGATGCTCGATCCCGAGCGCGATAAAGGGCTAGGGATTCGCCCGGTTGCTGTCCTGAACCGTGATGACGTCAGCTATGAGATACTCAAACCTTATTGTCGTGTGCCTATCCTCGACTATGGAATAGAGACGCCTGCAGCCGTTCAGGCAGTCGATATAGAGATGCATGCCCATAGCACCCGCTTTCGCGTTGTGCTTCCCGATAAAGAAGGCAGGATCGAAACTCAACTTATTGGGCGTTTCAACATTAGCAATTGCCTGGCTGCCATCGCAGCGGCCTATAGCCTTGGTATCAGCATGCCTGATATTGAACGAGGGCTTGCCGGTGTCGCCGGCGTTACTGGTCGCATGGAGCGCATCGATGAAGGGCAACCATTTACTGTAATTGTTGACTACGCACACACGCCAGATAGCCTGGAGAAAGTTATTAACACTTTGCGTCCTCTTACTCCAGGGAAGCTCATCGCCGTCTTTGGCTCTGCAGGTGAACGAGATCTGCAAAAACGTCCCATTATGGGACGTATCGCAGCCCAAAAGACTGACTTTTTCGTTATCACTGATGAGGACCCTCGCGAAGAAGATCGCGAAAGTATCCTCAGCGATATTGCTGCCGGTGCTAGAGAAGCCGGCAAGCGCCAGGACAAAGACTTTCTGTGTATAGCTGACCGCAGTTCTGCCATCGCCGCTGCTTTCTCTCAGGCGCGGGCAGGTGATACAGTACTACTGGCAGGCAAAGGACATGAACAAAGTATTATTATGGGAAGAGAAAAGTTACCCTGGGATGATAGACA
>CAXTXB010000133.1:0-1734 GCA_964247965.1 uncultured Dictyobacter sp.
ATATTAATATTGTATCACCTTATGGAAAATGAAACGTGCTACTGTAAAGTAGTGAAAAGAAGTATATATAAGAAATAACATTTAGAGGAGGCTCTATGAATTTCGGGTCGATAGCGCTCAAGGCGCTTATTGTTCTTGTGGTATTGTTTCTTTTATCCCTTGCCGGGGCCCTCACATTTCCAGCGCTTTCTATTGTTACAGGAAGTAGTGGGGCGGGGCTGGCAAGTCTGCTTTACCTCATTCTGGCAATGTTTGTACTCTCCGTTGTCGGCAATCTTCTTGGCAGAGGGATACGCAGCGTGAAGAAACCTCTGGACGGAATCATCCTTACGTTTGTTGGCTCTTTCTTTATGGCCGCTGCCCTGGCAATTTTTGCGGTTTTAAACATTCCTTATACTGCCCGTCTCAACCTTAGCTGGCTGGGAACGAACTGGTACAGTCCTTTACTGACCTTACTTTTTATTGGAGCTCCCTTAATGCTTGTGTTCATCTCTGTCGAATAAAGGTTTATATTGTTTCGTTGTTACTTTAGACCAAAGGCTGACCCAAACCTCACTTTAGGATTGAGGTTTGGGCCGAATTCCCTCTACTTACTGTCTAATGCCTGTTGAATAACTCCTTTCAAACTCAGCCTGCAGATTTCTCTTTCGTCATTATCGCACTGGTAGGCTTAACGCGAGCGTATCGCTCATGCCTAAAACTCATGTGTTGATCATATTAAATGTAGCGGGAAAGGCAAAGGTTTCAAAAGGATTGACAAACGGAGCAAAAGTTGGTATGATAATCATACTAAACTTGGTAGAGTAATCATACCGCTAGAAAGAGCTAGAGATGACGATAGTGGTTAGCTTTAGCGAAAGGAGAAAAAAATGGCTCAAAGTGACCTTTCTGGCCAGAACACCTCTCAGGCAAGCCCCGCTGCGGGAGCATCTACTTCTGCCGTTGCTGATAGAATTATAGCTCGCCTCGAACGCCTACCATTCTTGCCGTTTCATCTGCGACTTGCCTCGATTCTCGGTGTAGGCACCTTTTTCGATGCCTTTGATTCTCTGGTTATCTCAGTTGTAGCTGTTACTGTTATCTCCAGCTTCCATATTAATTTTGTGGGCGTCGGTTTGCTTATTAGTGCGAGCTATTTGGGTCAGCTCATAGGTGCGCTCGTATTTGGTTATTTCAGCGAGATCTATGGCAGAAAGATGGCCTTTGTCTACGCGATGGCCCTGTTCGGCCTGCTCAGTATCATCGCCGCTTTTGCCTGGAATCTGCAGAGCCTGCTAGTTATCCGCTTGATACAGGGATTGGGCATTGGCGCGGAAGTGCCCATTGCTGCTACTATTTTCAACGAGTACATCCGAGGGAGAAGCCGGGGCAAAGTCGGCATGATCTATGAAACACTTTATCCTTGGGGCTACATTCTGGCACCGCTACTCGCTCTGCTGGCTTTCGCACTCTTTGGACCCGCTCTGGGCTGGCGCGCACTCTTCATCTTCGGCGGCATTCCGCTCATTGTAGCCATCGTTGCCCACTTCACACTACCCGAATCTGTCCGCTGGCTGGCCGACAAGCATCGCGTTGAGGATGCAGAGCGCATTATTTCAATGATGGAAGCAGAGGCCGAGAACAAGGGAGTACAATTGGCCGAACTGCCGCCTCAAGTAGACTATCATGCCGATGTCCAGCGTACACGCTTCGGTGAACTCTTTTCCCGCCCTTACCTGCGCCGGACCATTATGA
>CAXTXB010000133.1:1744-7699 GCA_964247965.1 uncultured Dictyobacter sp.
ATTATGATGTGGGTGCAATGGTTTACTGCCTTTTTTGTGCTGACTGCCTATTCCGGCTGGTTGCCAACACTCTATGTGAGGCTTGGTCATTTATCACAGGGCCTTGCCCTCTTGCTTACCACTGCTTTTGGCCTGACAGAAGTGATTATTCTCTATATAGTGGCATTCACCTGGGATCGTGTTGGCCGCAAGCCCTGGTTCATCGGCGGCTATGTCCTCGCAGTGGTCGGGTCGGCTGTAGGTTTCATCTCGGTGAGCCTGCTGCATCTTACCGCGTGGAGCATACTTGCTACGGCTGGCCTGCTCATGGCGATAGGTGTCTACATCAGCGTTGCGGGTGTCTACATCTATACTTCCGAACTCTATCCAACACGCATGCGCTCCTGGGCAACAGCAACAGGTCGGGGCTTTAATAGTGCGGCCAGCGTCATCGCGCCGTCTGCGGTGGGAGCCATCCTCAGTGCCGGTCTAGGCATTGGTGGTGTCTTTGTGATGTTCTTCGTCGTCTCTCTCATTGGGCTGGTTGTGCTTGCAGTGCTGGGCATCGAAACAAAACAGCGGGTATTAGAAGAACTGGCCGCATAAACTGGGATGCAATTACCCTTATAGCTATTTTCTTTCTAGGAGGAGAGTCATGACAACAACTCGTGATTGGGCCGTTCAGATAGCGATTGATACATGGTCATCACGCTTTATCGCACGCGGGGTGGACGCGAATGATGTTACCAATATTACCAGGCAGATCTATCGTTGGGAAGATTGGCTCAAGCCTTGGTACAAGGTGGCTGATATGCATATGCAGCTGGGACAAGAGGCCGAGGCGCTAGGCCGTATGCGTACAGCAGGCGAGGCTTATATACGTGCGACCCTCTGCTATCACTTTGCCAAGTATTTGTGGACAACAGATATCAACGAATATATTGAGACAACCAAAAGTTGTGTCGAGGCGCTGCGTAAAGCGCATCGATACCTTGATCCTCAGGCGCAACGCCTGGAAATACCGTTTGAGGGGACGAAACTGCTGGGTAATTTGCGCCGTCCTCCTTCTGAAGAGCGACCACCTCTCGTCCTGCTCATTCCTGGCCTGGACTCGACTAAAGAAGAATTCTTCAACTGGGAGAATGTCTATCTCGCACGTGGCATGGCAACCTTCTCACTCGATGGTCCCGGCCAGGGAGAAACCGGTTTTACTACCTACATTCGCCCCGACTACGAGGTAGCGGTAACTGCGGCCCTAGACTACCTTACTCAACGCACTGACCTGGATTTGCAGCGCGTTGGCATTGTGGGTGTGAGCCTGGGCGGATATTACGCGCCACGCGCAGCCGCTTTCGAGCCGCGCCTGAAAGCGGCTGCCAGTGTAGGTGTGCCTTACGATATGGGAGTAATCTGGTCAAACTTCCTGCCCATGATCGCCGATAAGTTCATGTATCATTCCAATTCACAGAGTGCGGAGCAGGCACAGGAGAAAGCAAGCAAACTCACCCTCGAGGGATTAGGGCCTCGTATCAAGCAGCCACTGCTGCTAATCCAGGGGGGGCAGGATAAAGCGTTTCCACCTGATGGTGCACGGCGCTTTGCGGCTGAGGCTCCCAATGCTACACTTATGCTCTATCCCGATGGCGACCATTGCTGCACAAATCTCCCTTATCTGCACACTCCACTGGTAGCAGATTGGATGAAGGAGATGTTGCAGGGCGTAGGTTGATGGACATAGAAGCTTCTCCGGCACGGTAGCTACTCTTCTATATCGTTCGCTAAGAATTTCGCGTATCTAATACAAATTCGATAATCAAGGGCGCAACAACTGTAACATGAGTCGTTGTTTCCTGGACGGAAAGGAAATCTCAGGTGACCATTGATTTTCATGCTCACTACTATCCCACGAAATATATCGATTTCATGCAACGCCTTGGAAGTCAAGCTGCGAATGGAGCGAAGGAGCTTAGAGCGGGGGAGGAGCAGAAGGAGCTTGACTTACGCTTCCAGTTGATGGATGCAGCAAATGTGCACAAGCAAATTCTTTCGATGGGGGCAGTGACACCCTACTTTGAGGATAAAGATCAGGCGGTCGAGGCAGCAAAAATGGCAAATGACCTCTACGCTGATATCGTCAGTCGCTACCCTGACCGTCTGGCTGCCTTCGCACAGATCCCCTTGCCGCATATCGATGCAGCAATTGCCGAGCTAGGAAGAGCGCTCGACGATCTCAATATGATTGGGGTGGTGATAACCACTACTGTACTTGGTCATGCTCTTGCTGACCCCATGTTCGAGCCATTGTATGCTGAGCTTGATAGACGTGGCGCGATACTCTGTATTCACCCAGCTGGTGATGGAGCGCGTAGTCCACTCATCACCTCTTACGGCCTTACATGGTCGTTGGGAGCTCCCGTAGAGGACGTGATCGCGGCGACTCAGCTTATTATGAGCAGTATTCCGGTACGCTATCCTCGCATGAAAATATTGAACCCGCATCTCGGTGGAGCGCTACCAATGCTGATGCAGCGCCTGGACAACCAGTACAAACGCTCGGTCCCCGATCTGCCCGAACTTCCCAGTGTACAAGCGAGACGCATGTGGTATGACACAGTGAGCCACTACTATCCCCCCGCGCTTCGCTGTGCAAACGAGGCATTAGGAGCCGATAAACTTGTCGTCGGAACCGACTTTCCCTATCTAACTGGCGAGTCATACAAGCGCTCCGTCACCTATATAACGGAGTCTAGCTTATCGGAGAGCGACGTACATAGAATCCTTGAAACAAGCGGAGAGGCTCTGTTCACCTCCTTGTAGACCCATCACTACCAGAGTTTCAGCCAGGTGAGAAAGAGGACCCATCTAAACTGAGAACACACCATGAGCGTTTCACGTCACTCTCATTTTCTACCCGCTCATCTGATGGATATATCAAGTTTGACCTGGTGCTAAAACGCGCGCTGCCGTCATGATTCGTGGAGTGAATCTAGCATTTTCCGAAGGTGGGCGGATGTCATGTGATCAGCAGAACGACCATCAGAATTTAGGGAAACGAGTCAGTTCTTGTGGCTTCTGCCAGTTGCTGCTCTGTCTCGTTCGCACGTTCTGGTTCTGCTGTAGAAAGCGTGAGGAAGGCAGATCAGGGAAGAACCCATCTGGGAAATTATAGCTCAATTGTCGAATCTATTCTATTCTTTCCCAGATGGGCAGTGTCAATAGCCTAGCGGCCAATCTCGTACCATCTCGTGGTATGAGCCGAACCAGCGATGGCAGAGTGATGTTTAGTATGAACTGGTTTCTCGGTATTGCCGGGATTGAAGTGCTTAAGCAAGACCAGCGGCTCGGTTGTGCTGGCGTTGGTGATTGTCACACCAGTGGTCGCGGCCGCCGCTGTGACAAAGAACTCGTCCTCGGTCATTTCGTTGAAGCGAATCAATGATGGCGCGGAGATTGCGTGTTTGCCGAAGCGACCATAGCCCTGGATGCAGATGACGCCATAGGCGGCGACATCGTGAAGGGTTACGTTGCGGCCGGGCTGGACGGTGAGCTCTTTGGCACTAAAGAATTCGCTGCCGTAGACAATCCATTGCTCTTGATAGCCTTCGGCGTGCATGGCCTCTGCCTCGCGGGCGGGAATGGGTGCAAGGAAGTGATGCTCTTTAAACTCGGGATCGACGTTGCCCTCCCAATCGAGTAGTGAGAGCAGATAGTCGTAATCTTCCGCTTTGTCTGGCGGCACGTCCTTGACCAGCATGGCGCGATCGATGACCTGGTAATCTGCCACGAGCGATTGCCACATTGAGAGCACGTCACTGGCGCGTTGGGGCTCATAGGTACAAAGTGTGCCGGGTGCATGCAGGATACCAGTGGGCACGTCCCAGCCAGTACCGATCTCTAGTCGATATGCCTTTGAGAGGCCCAGGATACCGTTATCGCCCTCATTCCAGCGTTTGAGGCAATCGATGATCTGGTCCTTCGTTGTGCCAGGCTCCAGACCAAAGAAGGTGTAGGGGAAGCTGTCGAGGGCGAAGTTGTACTGTGCCGGAAAATAGTAGGATTCTGGCTTGCCGACGCGGCCAACATCCGCCGCCTGCTTGTCACTTTGATGCAGGTGATGGGGCAAGGGATACATGTTATCAAAGAACTTGCTAAACATGACCCAGCCTCCGAAGCGCTCTATAGCCTCTTTGCCGAGAAAATCCTCACCCATCAGCCCAATAGCGTCGCGCAGCGTCGCCATCTGACCGTTGACATAAATATAGCTCAGCCCCTCGTCATCACGGGTCAGCGGACCATTGTCGGCTTTTACCGTTGAGGAAAACCAGCGCTCGTCGATGCCGCCGCGATTGGCTCCGAACGCGTAAAGATCTTTAGGATGCAGGCGCATACGCCGCCCGGGTACACAGAAAAATCGTGGCACCCAGTTTGGCGCTAACCTCACGATTCCCGCCCCCTCCTCCAGAGCCTGCGTCGTCAGTTGGATGGTCTGCTGATCCGTCATTACATCTCTCTTCTTTCTTCTCTATTGCCTTCAACTTAAATGGTTGTAAGTGTTAGCGAACTAATCCGCTTCATTTGACTGGGCGGGCTCCGCGTAGCGACAATCTCTTGTGGTCACGCCACGATCTAGCGGATCGGAGTGCTTGCTTGCCTCATTGCTTGTCTATCGCGACAACCGCAAGGGATTGTCGCTACGCACCATGTTCTCGTCCCCCACCCCCCCCCCTGGCGTCTTCCGCCCCGCCCCCCCCCCCGCCTGCAACTTGCCACAAGAGCTGTGCCAAAGCCCTGACATCTCGTTATTCAGCCGCTTCTGCTCTATTAATCAACAGTAAGCAGATACTGGTATACCTTCTCATAGTTGTTAGCCATGACACGAGCGGAGAAGGTACTTTCGACATGACTGCGAACGGCTTGTCGATCAATCTGGTCAAGTTGTGGAATAGCATGAACCATCTCATCAACGTTGTGGACCAGAAAGCCTGTTTTCTCATTGACGAGTATCTCTGATGCCGCTCCACGCGCAAAGGAAATCACGGGACAGCCTACTGCCATTGCCTCAATCATAACCATCCCGAAGGGTTCCTCCCAGGTGATCGGATTAAGGAAACCCAGAGCTCCAGTGAGCAGTCTGATCTTACGCGTAATGTTTACGGGACCGATGTAGCGAATCTGCTGCTGATCAACGTGTGGCTCAATGGCCTCACGAAAGTAGCGTACGGACTCAGGAACGGCTCGATCAATGATGCCTGCAAGCACCAGGACCTTGGATGCCCGCCTGGCGGCCTCGATGGCGTAATGCGCTCCTTTCTCAGGGACAAAGCGACCCAACCAGACCAGGTACGAATCAGGTTTGAGGGGAGCAGGCACATAGCGCTGTAAGGAAATCCCATTATGGACCACTCCGATCACCTTTACGCCCGAAGGAATATCTTTGCGGGCCTGCTGACTGATCGTTACAATGGGCACTGACGACCCCCAGGAGTCGAGATAGAACTGATCGGCGTCTCCCTCCCAATTGGGCACGTGATCAAAGGGAAATCTGCTATGCAGGGTAGTAACATGCGGAATCGCTAGCTCGGAAAGTAATGGAAATAAACAAAGGTCTGTACTGGCCGAGAGATGAGTATGCACGATCTCAAAATCCTTTGTTCGAACTTCCGCTACCGACCGCCTCAGATGATAATCCGCCTTTAGATGAGCTGACCAGGGTATGCCCTCTGCCCGCAAAGAGCGAGGAATAAAGGAGACAAGCCCGGCTGAAGTACGGGCATCGCCTGGAGCAAATAAAGTGACATCGTGGCCCTGAGCAACCTGCTCTTCAATCAAATCAAAGAGTACGTTCTCAGTTCCTCCATAATCTTTGGGCGGAATGGGAAGCCACGGGGGAGCAATATGGGCAATCTTCATCGTTCTGTCCTTGTCCTTTCCCCTACAGGAAAGGCGTAATTGCTCTTGAATTACTCTACTTATGAG
>CAXTXB010000133.1:7709-11493 GCA_964247965.1 uncultured Dictyobacter sp.
CTTTTTACTGTTAGAGACAGTAAAAAGAGCATGGAAAACCCGATGCTCCTCATTTTTCAAAAGTTCGCGATAACTCATAAAACATTACTCTTGAGTTACAGCACAATAAAAATAAGTATGTAACCCATATAGTAACACGTCCTATCTTAAAAAAGGTTGCTAGGCACTCGTGGTTAAGAGGACGCATATTTTAGGCTATAAGAAAGAGATCGCCAAAGCTGGGAGCGTGACGATCTCTCTGCCCTCTTTACACTAGTCGTCGCCGACTGCCTGGGCGGGCGTGGCCAGTCCAAGGCCTTGAGCGATGCGTGTGCCAAGATCGCTGTCTACCTGGTGCCAGAGTTTGAGTGCGCGCTCCTGAATGAAGCGCTCGACGCCCTGGCTCATGTGGCCGACGATGTTGCTGACCAGGTGATCGCGATCGGTCTGCGAGAGGACCTGGCGGTAAAGGTTGCCAGCCTGCACAAAGTCGTTGTCCTCTTTATGAGGGACATACGCGCTACGCATTATATCGCCGCTCACCGACCAGCCGGCATCGGGATAGCGCTCAGAATCAGCCTTTGGACCGCCGTAGCTGTTGGGCGCATACACTGGCTGGTCGCCACTGTGGCGATAGCGCATTGAGCCATCTTTGTTGTAGCTATGCACCTCGGATTCGGGCTGATTCACGGGCAGTTGCAGATAGTTGGTGCCGATGCGATAGCGGTGCGCGTCTGGATAGCTGAACAGCCGGCCCAACAGCATCTTGTCGGGGCTGGGACCAATGCCAGGCACCATATTCGCTGGCTCGAAAGAAGACTGCTCGATCTCGGTAAAGAAGTTCTCTGGATTACGGTCAAGCACGAGTCGGCCTATGGTGATCGGCTTATAATCGCTGTGCGGCCAGACTTTGGTCAGGTCGAAGGGGTTGAAGCGATAGTTCTCGGCGTCGGCGAAGGGCATGATCTGCATCTCCAGACGCCAGGCGGGGAAGTCTTTCTTGTCGATCGCTTCGCGCAGGTCGCGGCGGTGCAGATCGGGATCTTCGGCCTTCATCGCCTTCGCCTCGGCATCAGTGAAGTTCTGGGCACCCTGCTCCGTCTTGAAGTGGTACTTGACCCAGAAGCGCTCGCCCTGCGCGTTGATCCACATGAAAGTATGGCTGCCGTAGCCGTTCATGTGGCGATAGCTCTTCGGTGTGCCACGATCAGACATCAAGAATGTCACCTGGTGGATCGCTTCTGGCGACAAGGACCAGAAATCCCACATCGCGTTGTGGCTGCGCAGGTCATTAGCAGGCATGCGCTTCTGCGAGTGGATAAAATCCTGGAACTTCGAAGGATCGCGCACAAAGAAGATCGGCGTGTTATTGCCAACCAGGTCGTAGTTCCCTTCTTCTGTATAAAACTTCAGGGCAAAACCGCGTGGATCACGCTCAGTATCAGCGGAACCCTGCTCGCCCGCCACCGTTGAGAAGCGCGCCAGCACCTTCGTCCGCTTGCCTACTTTATTCAAAAAGGCGGCCCTGGTCCATTGAGATACATCCTGGGTCACTTCGAAATAACCAAAAGCGCCACTGCCCTTGGCATGCACAACGCGCTCCGGCACCCGCTCACGGTTAAACTGCGCCATCTTCTGAATGGTATAGTGGTCCTGCAGCAGCAGAGGTCCATTAGGGCCCACTGTCAGCGAATACTCATCGCTTGAAGCAGGAATGCCTGCGTCAGTTGTCGTTACAGGTGGTCGCTGGGCATTTTGATTTTTCTGATTGTCCTGTTCGTTCACGCTTCCTCCAATTTGATCTTCGTCTTCGATTCTCAGTAGTGTTACTGGCAGGTGAAGCGCACTTCTCGTGTACTTTTATTCTCCTGGTAACCACAAATGCACTCTCTTCATCACAACATTGTGTATTGAAAAAACTGGAATGCAAAGTGGTATCCCAATAGCCACTACAAAAAACTGGATGTATCTACTATGTACTGGAGCGATGATACAAGATTATCGCGTAAAATAACCTTACTATCATTACCACAATGAGAATAATTCTCATTCCTGTACTAGGAAAGTATAGTCCAACAATTCTTGCAGTGTCAAGCTCAGCCTTTATTAAAACATAAGGTAAATGCTTCTAGAGGAACATCAGTTATTTACTTTCCTCTCCGAGCCAGTATTCGCCCGATTGTAGAGGAAAAACAGAGACACCGTTGTCTACTCCTTTTCGTCTCAGACCTCTCGACGAAGCTATGTACATGATGGAAAAATACGGGTTTTCGCGCAATGCTAGCAGCAAATCGTACCATTGCTTGTAACTGTCGCGACTATCGAACTTCTCTCTCGCCCAACGCTGATAACTCAAGCGAGTCAAAAAATGGAGACCAATGCTCAGACGCACACGCAATTAATCGATAGCTATTTCTCTGAGCGTATCCTCGAAACCGAAGCGTTAAGCCGCCTTGAACCTATACAATGGTTTTTAGGAGGAGATGGAAGCGAGGGTGCAAAGGCGAGAGCTCTCGCTAGCCTTAGCATAGGTCAAATGCTTTCGCATCCTCACTGCTCTATTTCTGTGAAAAAATATGTCTCAACCGGCTGTAATTATCCGGCAAGCGACTATCGCTGACGCGCAAGAGATCGCAGAAGTGCATGTGCGAGCATGGCAATGGGCATATCGAGGCTTGATCGCTGACGACTATCTCGACCACCTATCAGACATGCTCAACCAAAGAATTGAGAGCTATAGAGCGCAAATTCCCAGTCTACCACCTCAAGACCGCTGGTGGGTCGCCGAGCAAGATGGACACGTCGTTGGCTTCGTGATGACAGGGTCTAGCCGCGACTCCGATGCATTACCATCGACTGCAGAAGTATTTGCCATCTATCTAGCACAATACGTGGTTAGTAGAGGAATAGGTCGTGCCCTTTTTACACGTGCGGTGACCGAACTACAGCAGCAGAGATACGAGCAAGCCACACTCTGGGTACTCGAAAGCAATATGCGAGCGCGCAAATTCTACGCGGCGGCGGGCTGGGTGCCTGATGGAGCAAGCAAAACCGAGGAGCGCCCTGGAGGTACACACTTTGATGAAGTACGCTACCACATTGCCTTACAGACCGTTCATTAATTATTCTTTTCAAGCGAAAGAGAAAAATATGTCAGATGATAACAAAAATATATATCCAATATCACAAGAGACAATAGCACAGAAACTCGCACTATGGGCTGATATCTTGCGCGATTGCTCGGCCAGAGGCTTGCATTATAGCGAGAATATTTATGACCAAGAGAACTATAAGAAAATTCAAGATATTGCATTAGAGCTGATGGCATTAGCTTCGGCCCAGCCGCTGGAGGAGATCGAGCCGTTGCGGACAACTATCTTCTCGCGTCCTGCTGCCATTCCGGTGGGTGACGCAGCGATTATTGATGACGGAGGAAGAATATTACTAATCCGCAGGGCTGATAACTCATTGTGGGCGATGCCTGGCGGCGGTCTGGAGGTTGGAGAGACTCCTGCCCAGGGCATTGTGCGGGAAGCATTAGAAGAAAGCGGAGTAACCTGCGAGCCAGTCGCACTTGTTGGAGTTTTTGACTCGCGCCTGTGTGGATCAGCTTCTCGCCATCATCTCTATCAATTTACATTTTTATGTCGTCCACTTCTCAATATTGACGTAATAGATCCTCCCTCGCATGCAAACGAGATCAAAGAGATACGCTGGTTCTCCGAAGATGCGATCCCGCACAACCTTGATCCAGGCCATGCCATGCGCATCCCTGAAGCGTTTCGCATCTGGCGCGGCGATACGC
>CAXTXB010000134.1:0-2401 GCA_964247965.1 uncultured Dictyobacter sp.
CACTACTTTTGCGCTTTGCGCAAAAGTAGTGTAAATATACAAAAAATGTTTGATAATTAAATTGATAATTAAAATAAATAAGTGCACGCCGAAGGCGTGCGAGTGAGCGAGAAAGATGAAGAGGGGAAGATACTGGTAAGCTTTTTAGCCGCCGGCGCGTTTAACTTTGTAACCCTGCGCAGTCAGCTTCGCTTGAACTTTATCGCAGTGGTCGCCCTGGATTTCAATGTTGCCATCTTTTACCGTACCGCCGGAGCCGCATAATTTCTTGAGTTGCTGCGCCAACTGGGTAATATCTGAACCTGGTACGCCCACGATTACCGTCACCGTTTTACCACCACGCTGCTTGCGATCGCGCATCACGCGTACAATACCATCACTCTTCTTTACTGCTGCAGACATGCTTCCTGCGCAAAGGCACTTGTTGTAAGATTGTCCGCAATCGGGGCAAGTCGAGATTCTGCCTGCATCAGTTGAATAAACAACACGGTCTGCCATAGAAAAAATCCTCTCTTGTAACACTGCTGCGTCTATTTTATCATATATGAGTCATAGCCATTAATTTCGAAAACTTCGATATGATCCATATATTCACATATAAAATAGGTAGAAACTCCCATATCAGTCCTACTATGATACGAACATATAGTTGTATTCGTACCATATATAAATAACTTCTATAAAAGATGTGCTTGTTGATATAGATCTTAGGAATAGCATGAAGCAGCTAGAGCAGATCGAAATAGGGCGTTACCATATCCAGAGTCATCTCGCGCGAGGGGGTATGGCTGATGTCTACCTTGCTCGTGACACTGAAAAGGACCAGATCGTCGCTATCAAGCTGGTGCATGAAAGCGCGGGCGACTACTGTGAGCGCTTTCAACGCGAAGTTAAGGTGATGGCTGGTTTAGAACATAAGCATATCCTTCCAGCCTTCGACTATGGTCAGTACGAAGCATGGTACTTCCTGGTCACTCCCTATGTCGAATATGGAACCTTAAATAGTCGTTTAGCGGCAGGACCCCTGACGCTAGAAGAGGTTGATCCAATACTTGGGCAATTGACCGAAGCGCTACAATTTGCCCATGAGCAGGGCATTGTCCATCGTGATGTCAAACCATCAAATGTCCTCATGCGCGATGGCAATCACGTCTATCTCGCCGACTTCGGCCTCGTTAAGCGTGTCGGCCAGGAAAACGGCCTCACTATCACTGGTTATTTAATTGGTACACCCGAATATATGGCTCCAGAGCTAGCGGAAGAAGATGCAACGCCACAGAGCGATGTCTATGCGCTCGGTGTCCTGCTCTATCAGATGCTTACGGGGCGCGTTCCATTCACAGCCAACACTCCTATGGGAGTATTTCTGCGCCACATTCGTGATGTTCCCGAGCCACCGACAACTTTTAATGCTGCAATCCCTTCTGAGGTTGAAGAAGTTATTCTCCAAGCTATAAAGAAGGAGCCACAGGAACGGTACCAATCGGCTCAGGAGCTTTATCTGGCATATCAGCAAGCAGTGAAAGACGCTACGGCCAGGCAGGTAGTTATTGAAAACTTGCCGACGCAAGCTCCGGTCGATCAATTTGTCGAAGCTCAGGTGGTCAACAGGGCCAACGTGGTCAATAGGGCCAACGTAAAGGTAGTGAAGCAAAAAAACAAGTTGGGGAGACTATTGATCATTGCCGCCGTCCTGGCCGTCCTCCTTCTTGTAGGATTTTCCGTTCTGGTCGGTCCAGCCCTTGCTCCTGGAGGGCAAGGGAGTAATATTCATGCCGCTGATGCGAAAGATGCCAAAAATGGTCATCCATCTCGGCCTGCAGCTGGTCATATAACGCCTGGATCTGGCATAAACTCCGCGAGTAATAATCCTCTGTCAACGGGACCCATAGGTGCTCCAAGTATAAATATTACGAGCCCAACGTCCACTACGATTTTGAGTCCAGCTACAGGATCTCCTACCCAGCAGCAAGATACGAATGCTGTGGGCTCACCCACAAATAGTGGTAGTGATAACATTAGTGGGGGGAATAGTCAGAGCAGTAGTAGTATTGCTGGAGGTGGACAAGGGACTGTCAATAATGCGGGAAATGGAAACAGCAGTGGAGGGCAAAGCGCGGGTGGAGGCGGGGCTAATGGAGGACGGCCGGGTAAAAGCGGCAGAGGAGGAAATGGAGGAGGACCAGGTTCGGGGGACGGAAGTGGACCGGGACCGGGGAGTGTAACTGCAACCGGGACCGGAACTGAACCGAATTCAGGGGGCGGAACTCCAACTGGAAGTGGATTGGGTGCAGGGGGTGGAACAGCGACTCCAACTGGAAGTGGAGCGGGTGCAGGGAGTGGAGCCGCGACTCCGACTGGGAGCGGAGCGGGTGCAGGGGGGGGACCAGCGGCTCCGACG
>CAXTXB010000134.1:2411-7338 GCA_964247965.1 uncultured Dictyobacter sp.
GTGGATGGGGTGCTGGTTGTGGAACAGCTACTCCAACTGGAACTGGACAATGAAATGGTTGTGGATAGGAAAGTAGCAAAGAGCAAAAAAAGGGGACAGGGGAGTGGACCAACGAATATAAAATTCTCTTATATATAAGGTAGTACATAGAAATCTGCAGAAAAGCCTCTACTATAGAGGCTTTTCTGCAGATTTCTATAGATTTAAGCTTGTCAACCTCGTTATGAGCGCGCTATGATACATACAGGCATCATATAAGCATCGTATACCTTCAGGGCTTGTGAGCATGCCATCATGTAGACACACACTTCATAATAAAGGAATGCTCATGCAAGAAAATATCATCGCCGTGTCACAGCCGACAGAGTCGACGGGTAGGGCACGTATGCTGGCCGCCTGTCATCTACGGCAACCAGATGCAACGCCGATATGGTTTATGCGCCAGGCGGGACGCAGTTCGTCTGGCTACCATGAACTGCGCGAAAAACATGATGTGGTTACGCTTACAAAGACACCCGAGCTATGCACCCAGATGACGCTCATGCCTGTACAAAGTTTTGGCGTCGATGGTGCCGTCATCTACGCCGATATTTTGCTGCCATTAGAAGACATGGGTATCACATTGGAGCTACGAACCGAAGGACCCGTCATCCATAATCCGGTGCGTACACAGAAAGACGTTCAGGCTCTGCGCATAATGGACGCTCAAGAATCTGCTCCCTATGTCCTGGAAGCCATACGTCTTGTTCGCCGTGAGCTCGCAGGCAAACAGGCTTTAATCGGTTTTTCTGGAGCACCATTTACGCTCGCCTGCTATCTCATCGAAGGTAAGCCTTCGCGCGACTACGCGATAGCCAAGTCTTTTATGTACGGGCAGCCGGATCTTTGGGCCACACTTATGGACAAGCTCAGCGCGGTCGTCATCAACTATCTGTTAGCTCAGATTGAGGCGGGGGCTGACGTTGTTCAGCTCTTTGATAGCTGGGTTGGAGCATTAAGTCCAGCCGCGTATAGACGTTTTGTGCTTCCCTCTATGCAGAAGATCTTCGCTGCAGTAAAACAGACTGGCACGCCTGCCATCCACTTTGGTACGGGTACGGCGTCTTTACTGGACGTAATGGTCGAGGCCGGAGGAGATATACTGAGCGTCGATTGGCGCGTCGACCTCGATCAGGCCTGGGAGCGCATCGGCTATAATCGTGGCATCCAGGGCAATCTTGATCCCACGTTGCTCCTCACTTCCTGGCCTACATTAGAAGTGGGGATGCATGATGTCTTGCGGCGCGCGGCACAACGGCCTGGTCACATCTTCAACCTGGGACATGGTATACCTGCAACCGCCAATCCCGACATGTTGCGCCGATTAGTAGATGCAGTTCATAAGGAAACACAGAGATAAAGGGAAAATAACATGACAAACAAGCATGTAGGCGTCATGCTGATGACATATGGATCACCGGCTACGCTCGACGATATTCCTGCATATATAAAGAACGTCTATGGTGGTCGCGAACCCGAAGAAGAAATATTGATCGAATTCAGGCGGCGCTACGACCTGATTGGTGGATCACCCCTTGTACGCATCACGCGTGAGCAAGCACAGGCTCTGCAAGAAGAGCTTAACTCCACAAGCGATGGTACCACCTATCATGTAACCTCAGCCATGCGCTTCTCGCCGCCATTTATCGCCGACATGGTAGAAGAAACCGCAGCCGGGGCACAATCCATGGTCGGCATCATTATGTCGCCACAGTACTCGCCCATCATCATGAGCGGCTACGTCAAGACGCTGGAGAAAGCCGTCGCCGATCTGCACCAGGAAGATCTCACGCTCAAAATTGCCCATGACTGGCATATGCAGCCGCACTTCCTGCAAGCCCTCGCCCAGCGCGTCCAACAGGCCCTCGACCGCTTTCCACCGGAGCTACGCGAGCGCGTCCCCGTCTTACTGACCGCGCACAGCATGCCCAAGCGCGTTATCGAGAAGGAACCAGACTACATCAACGACCTCAAAGAGACTGCCGCCGCCGTCGCCAGGATGGTTGGCCTGTCCAACGAGCGCTGGATGTTCTGCTATCAGAGCGCTGGTCATACACCAGAAGAATGGCTGAAGCCAGACTTCGCCGATGTCATGCCTGAATTGAAGCAGGCCGGGTATACACACGTCCTTATCGCCCCCGTGCAGTTTCTGGCCGACCATCTGGAAATTCTCTATGACATCGAAGTAGGAGCCCGCGAGCAAGCAGAAGAGCATGGCATCCAGTTTGCCCGGACCGAATCGATGAACACCTCACCCCTGTTCATCAAAGCACTGGCCGACGTTGTACACGATACACTGATCCGCGAATAGCATTAATTGTATATCTGTATACTTTGTATGCACTTCTATCATTCGGGCGGCTATCTAGTCGCCCCTTCCTCTCCTTAAATTATGCGTACACACTCTACCACTACTTGACATCTTCAAGCTTTGCAGCTAAAATAATGACCGATCAGTCATAAATTGGTTTATAGTCAAAAAGAATAGTATCAACCATATACATAATATATATTCAGGCAAAGAAGCAGGAGTAAAAGAAATGACGGCTCATCGTTCGCTAAGAGAGAAGCAGAGGCAAGAACGAGAGAATCTGATACTACAGGCGGCCGAAGAGGTGCTGCTGGAAAAAGGGTATCATGATACCTCGATGGATGAAATTGCGAACCGTGTAGGAATTGCCAAGGGAACACTCTATCTTCACTTTGCCAAAAAAGAAGATCTTATTCTCACCTTTTTCGAGCGTCAGCTAAAGAGCATTCTCTGTGAGCTTGAGCAGGTTGATGCGATGAAAGGCACTGCGCAGGCGAAGTTAGAATTTCTGGTGCGCGCCTTGTACCAAAACTATTCCGGTAAAAATGCACAATTAATTTATATGCTGCATAACAATGTAGATTTTAAGTTTGTCATTTTCAATCAACCAAACAGCACGTTACATCGCATTTCAACCATGGTTCGTGCTCTGCTAGACGAAGGCAAGGCGAACGGAGAATTTGATGCCACCTTGCCGACCGATATAATGCTCAATAGCTTTTTTAGTGTCCTCTCGCCACGGGGATACAAAATGCTCGTTCTCGATCGAAATATCTCTCCAGATGAGGTTCTCCATCACGTTGGGCGTATCTACTTTCGTGGTATCGGAGCCGTTCTTCCTACTGAATTATAAATTCGTATATAGCCGTCTCTTTTCTCATGCACGTTCACGCCTACAGCATTCGCTAATTTCTTTTACACACTTTCCATGTTTCAAGCTATTGCGCTTAGCGCAATAGCTTGAAACATGGAAAGTGTGTAAAAGAAATTAAATGCATGAATTATGAGAGAGACTGTGCGATAGCTATGATTTGATCATTAGCGAGCTTACCTGTAATATGAATGCCAACGCCATTCTCAGTCCAGGCGAGAGTGCTGATCCCGTTGGTGGTGGCGAGCGTACCATTGGTGTTCCGTAGCTGCACCAACTGACCATCGCCCGGCAGATTTGCCAGCGATTTGCCCTCTGCAATAGTAAAGGCCTGATTGCCTTTCATATAATTGAGGGAGAAAGTCTGGCTCCCCTGTATGCCAAGTGCTGTGACGCCGCTGAGTACATAGTCAGCCTGGTCAGCCGGAATGCTGAGGAGATGATAGCCCGCCTGCTTCTGCGCCTGAGCCAGGGTGAGTGAGCCAGTACCTGGAGTGTTTCCGGCATCCTGTAATGGACGGGTCTTCGCCCCGGCCGGCGGAGTAAACGTATAGGTGCTCTCCGGAATCGCAGGATTGATGTCCAGTTTCGGGAGATCAAAGACTAATCTGCCCTGACTACTCAAGTTCAGGTCTATCTCCACTGGAAGTTGGCTGCTCTTATCTATATAAACCTCGCCCGTATAATTAAAGTTTTGCGAATCGCCGCCGGTATTCTGCGGCACAATATGAACGTCATAGACCGAATGACCATTGATCGTCGCCGACGATGAGCGCAATGTACCAGTACTATGATTGAAGAGCGTCTGAATCAAATTCAAGAAAGACTGGCTCTGCCCACCGCCATTGCCAGCCAGCCCCGAATTCTGCTGATCTCCAGTGGCACTGGGCGGTAACGGACCATTATACACCACATTTTTTTGCGCATCATACTGCCAGATCTGCTTGCCATCGGTAACCGTCACCGAGCCCGTATTCACCTGTGAAAGCGTGGACTGATGAACCTCAACCCGATTTTTGTCAGGTGCGGTCTTCCATAGCTCAGTATCAATATTGCCATTGAGCGCCTGACTATTAATATTGATATGAAAAAGGCCATGAATAGTTTTAGCTGTATTAAGCAAGGTCGCCGTCTTTGTTAGTAGCTGCTGCCCCTGCCCGGGCGTAGGCGTAGGCTTTGGTGCGGGAGTTGGAGGCGCAGTCTTTGTCGCTGTTTCGCCACACGCAGCCAGTAAGGCCATCGTCAGCAACAAAGAGAAAAAGAGAGCGCGCAACCTCCAACGCGAAAAGGCCATGAAAAACTCCTTTATTCGAATCTGCACACTTCCTGAGAAAACTCCTCTATACCTGCGCACCTCTCTTGAGCTTTCGCCTTGAGCGCCCACCCTGATTTATCGGCCGCATGGTCGCTTTAGCGGCCTGCCGCCCAAAGATCCTCGCAGGAAAATGCAGTCTGGTTCGTTATGTATCATTCTGTACTAAACTATGAACAAAGTATAGCATACTTCAAGCTACCCATAAGCTTCATGCTCATCTCTTGCGGACCTATATTTGTGCCCCACAAGGTTGGAACCCTGTGAGTGCTGAAACCACCAGAAGGGGCCTTAGATGATACGATTATAATGACTCATCCCAGATTTGATATAGTTGGGGATCATTTTTTTTTGGGGGGGTGGTTGTTTTTTGTGGGGGGGGGGAGGGGGATGG
>CAXTXB010000134.1:7353-11484 GCA_964247965.1 uncultured Dictyobacter sp.
TTGTCTCGACATCGAATACTACTATTGTGCTGTAATCTCGAAAGTGGTGCTTGCGGGTGGCTGACCGGGCTGGGTGATGTTGACGCGGATGGCCCATGCGCCACTCATTGTGAGATGGACCTGGGCCTGGTACGTGCCTGGAGATTGTGGTTGGGCGGTGAGGTGATCCGTACCCATCTCCTCCATTGTCTCCATAGTATTTTCGAGTGTAACGTGAGCGTCAGTGACGCGTTGCTGGCTCTTGCTTCGCACAATTTGGAGCGAGACGCTGGCAGGCTGATTGATAAGTGGAGGGTTGGGACTAATCTGCAGCGTGACCTGGTAGGGGCCTGCCTGGGCGGTCTGCACAGGTGCGCTGGGACGGCGGGGCACAATCGTGTCCAGCAGAGTACCGATCGCGGTCATAACGACCAAAAATGTGATGCCCAGAGCAACGATCAAAAGGCGGCGTCTCATAATATTTCTTGTTGTAGCAATAATGAACATAACTACCTTAAGCAACGTTTAAAACGTCATGCTCTGCGAAAATCTGTTTGTAATTCATTATATCTTATACGCCATTAAATATGGAAGGTAGTAGATAATTAATTGACCTATCGGATCGAGGTTATTGAGAAAGCCGCCTTAGTCACAGACGGCTCTTCCCCGATAGTTCATCTACATCGAGAATGTGATAGCAGCATAGTTAGACAAAGTAGCAAAAGCACCTGAATATTTTACAGTTATGAATATTCAGGTGTTTTTTTGTGCAAGCATATCAAAACATGTAGAGTGAGCTTATGAACCCGGGTTACAGATTGATACTGAACCCCGAGACGCGCTATAATACAGATACAACGTCAAGCAAAAGGTAGATACAACGGGGTGCCGGCCGTAAAGACGTTTCTGCCGGAGGTCTGTATGCTGATCTCTGGAACTGGTTGCACCTATTCCACCGCCTCGTGTTCCACCTCCCGCCTCCAGAATTGAGGGAAAAATGTATAAAGGTCAATCTGGTATGTGGTCCTGGCTGCTTCATCGCGTCACAGGGCTGGGAATTCTACTCTTCTTATTCATTCATATAGTCGATGTCTCGATGATCGGTTTCGGCCCCGAAGTGTACGACAAGAGCGTCTTGCTATTTGACTGGTGGGTCGTGCGCTTGCTCTCGCTGGCGCTGGTGGGCGCTGTCCTGTTTCATTCTTTCAATGGTCTGCGCATCATGGCAATAGACTTCTGGCAAAAGGGATCGCGCTATCAACGGCTGATGTTTGGCATCGTAATGGCGGCAACCATCATTGTCTTCGTTCCCGTTGCCTATTTTATCATGGGACCGGCCTTTCACTGGCTGATCCAGACTCCCACTGCCGACAATTTGAGGCGCTAGCCCGGTGTCCAGGTTTCTGGAAGTACACAACGTCGCATGTTGTGAAGTGCGTTCTGTGAAGTGCATTCTGTAAGGAGAGGAATAACTATGTTAAATGTCTCAACCGGGCGTGGACCTCGCCCTGCCGGGGGTGGATTTGAAACGTTCTCCTGGTATTATTTTCGTATCTCGGGAATTGTATTGATCTTTCTTGTCATTGCGCACCTGTTTATTATGCATGTCACCAACGATGTGTCTTGCACCACTTATGCATTTATTGCATACAGATACTCAAATGTCTTCTGGCGTCTCTTCGACTGGCTTCTATTGACACTGGCGCTGACGCATGGCATGAACGGGCTGCGCGTCGTCATCGATGACTACGTGCGCTCACCGGGCACGCGTGTCTGGTTAATGGGGTTTTCAGCAATTCTCTTGTTGGCCTTCTTTATGTTAGGAACCATCACGCTGATCACCTTTCAACCCGCTGCAAATGTTGGAGCGGCCTGTATTCACGGATAAGAACGAGGGAAAGTCATGTATCAGAAGTTTGATGTTGTGATTGTGGGTTCCGGTGGGGCGGGCCTGATGGCAGCGATGCAGTTGCCGAATGCTAGTGTAGCGGTGCTGACCAAAGTTTATCCTACGCGTTCGCACACTGGAGCTGCCCAGGGAGGCGTGGCGGCCGCGCTTGGCAACCAGGAAGAGGACCATTGGAAGTGGCACATGTATGACACGGTGAAGGGTGGCGACTATCTGGTCGACCAGCCGGCGGCAGAGATTCTTGCGCGCGAGGCCATCGATGCGGTGTATGAGCTGGAGCATCGTGGTCTGCCCTTTAACCGTACTACGGATGGTCGCATCGATCAGCGCCGCTTTGGTGGACACACGCGCAACTATGGCGAAGGCCCTGTGCGCCGCTCCTGCTACGCCGCCGATCGCACGGGGCATATGATCCTGCAAACGATGTATCAAAGTGCCATCAAAAACCAGGTGCGCTTCTTCAATGAATTTCTGGTACTGGATCTGCTCATCAACGATGGACAGGCGTGCGGCGTGGTTGCGCTGGAGATTCGCACCGGCGAGATCCACACATTTCATGCCAAGACCGTGTTATTCGCCACGGGCGGCTATGGCCGTGCCTGGCGCGTAACCAGCAATGCCTTTGCCTGTATGGGCGATGGCATGTCTATTGCATACCGGCGCGGCATCCCCTTACAAGACATGGAGATGTACCAGTTCCATCCCACGGGCATCTATAAAGTCGGCGTGCTGCTAAGCGAGGCGGCGCGTGGCGAGGGTGCCAAGCTCCTCAATGGTAAGGGTGAATACTTCATGGAACGCTACATGCCCACGCTCAAAGACCTCGCTCCGCGCGATATTGTTTCGCGTTGTATCGTGCAGGAAATAAAGGACGGCAATGGCGTCGATGGCAAAGACTATGTTTTCCTCGATGTGCGGCATTTAGGGGCAAAAGTAATTGCCGAGAAATTGCCCGATATCACCGACTTTGCCCGAAACTACCTGGGCGTCGAGCCTATCACCGAGCCGGTGCCGATCCAGCCGACGGCTCACTATGCCATGGGCGGCATTCCGACCGATATTGATGCGCGCGTTGTCATTGACGCACAGTGGACTCCGCTGCCCGGCTTCTACGCTGCGGGCGAGGTGGCGTGCGTCTCTGTCCATGGCGCCAACCGGCTGGGGACCAACTCGCTGGTCGATCTGATCGTGTTTGGTCGCCGGGCGGGCAAGCATATGGCCACATTCATCAAAGAGAATGATCATGCTCCACTGCCTGCGGAGCACGAGGCGAAGTCACGTGAAATCGTCGATCATCTCTATAGTTCTGCAGGGGGCGAGTCTGCGGCGCGTATTCGCAGCGAAATGCAGAATGAAATGATCGACAACGTCTTTGTCGAGCGGACCGATAGAGGACTCCGTCATGCCCTGGATAGTATAGCCGGACTGCAAGCGTCCTACGAGCGGGTGCAGTTGCAGGATAAAGGCAAGTGCTACAATACTGAGCTTGTTGAGGCCATCGAGCTTGGATTCCTTCTTGACTGTGCTGAGACCACGATTCATGGAGCCCTAGCGCGTACTGAGAGCAGGGGTGCGCACTTCCGGCTCGATTACGAGAAACGCGATGACGTGAACTGGCTGAAGCATACGTTGGCGTATCAGGGGAAAGAGGCCCATGATGTACGCCTGGACTATAAAGATGTAATCCTTATCGACGATCCCATCTTCAAGCCCAAAGAGCGCAAATACTAGGCGTAAATACTAAAGGAGACTTTCAATGAATGTACTGATGCGCATCAGGCGCTACGATCCAGAGCGCGATGCCAAGCCCTACTGGAGCGAATTCCGCGTCGAGGTGGACCCGATTGATCGCCTGTTGGACACGCTCAACACAATCAAATGGACAATGGACGGTACTCTGACCTATCGCCGCTCTTGTGCTCATGGTGTCTGTGGCTCTGATGCAATGCGCATCAATGGTCGCAACCGCCTGGCCTGCAAAGTATTGATGCGCGATGTTGGCAGCAAGGCGACCATCGAGCCGATGCTGGGTTACGCGGTAATCAAAGACCTGGTCGTTGACATGGAAAATTTCTTTGAGAAGTATAAGTCGATCAAGCCATATCTGATCAACCACGACAACGAACCAGGCACAGAGCGTCTGCAGTCGCCCGTGCAGCGTGCACGCTTCGATGAGGGGACGAAATGTATCCTCTGCGGTGCGTGTACGGGTTCATGCCCGTCCATCTGGGGTAATCCTGATT
>CAXTXB010000135.1:0-11420 GCA_964247965.1 uncultured Dictyobacter sp.
ACGTAGAACAATTAATAATTATAATATCCAACAATGTACAATAATTAAGAAAAGAAGCACACGCCGAAGGCGTGCAGATGCGCGAGAAAAGAGAGAAGTTCAGCGCATCGGGTATCCAACGCTCTCTAGAAAGTGTACGGTAGGAACAAAGTTTCGTCAAGCCTTTAGGGACAGATGGGCAAATAGACAAATAGACAGATGGGCAAATAGACGGATGGGTGGATGGCACTATATTAGTGCTACAATGCAAGAAAGCAAAAGAAGACGAAAGAGGTAGAGCTATGCTTAAACCCCCACCCATTCGTACGATCACCCTTGGTCTTGCCGATCCTCATCCTATCTCCAGTACGTCAATTGTTCATGCACAAAGTGTTCTTCAACAGGCGCGTTTACGTTACATTGATGCTGGCTATGAGGTACAGACGGTCCGCCTCTCGACGCGGCCGGTGTTGGATGATCTGGCAACCTGGTCGCCAGAAGCTATTCTTGGTTATGCGCAAGAATTACAGCGTATGCTAAATGATGCCGGCATAGAATACTGCTCCCTGGGAAGTGTTTTTGCCGCTCGACCGGCCTTTCCCCTTGAACAACTTGAACTTGTAGCCGATCTACTGCTGGCTACAAAAGTAATCAGCATGACCGTTCATCTTGCCACACCTGAGCACGGTCTGCATTTTGCGGCTGCACTCCCGATTGCGCGTATCATTCAGCGCCTGGCGCATGAAACGCTCGAAGGTTTCGGCAATTTCCGTTTCGCCATGTTAGCATGCGTCGAGCCTGGAGGCCCTTTCTTTCCCGCCGCCTATCATCTGGGCCCGTCCAGCATCTCGCTTGGATTGCAAGGCGCGCCCCTGCTTACTGCCTGCCTTCATAATGCGGGGGCCGATACAGCCCATATGCTCGATCCAGACTTAATCATAAAGAGCGTACGTATCGCGCTTATAGAGCAAGCCATGCCGATTGTAACTCTAGGTCAACAATTCGCCCAGGCCCACTCGCTGCTCTTTGGAGGTATTGATCTATCGCCCGCGCCCATGGCAGAAGAAAGTATTGGAACTGCGCTGGAACTGTGTGGTTACGGCCTTATCGGCTCTCCTGGTACCCTCACGGTTGTCTCTGCAGTGACTGGCGGACTAAAGAGCACCGGGTTACCGACTTGTGGTTACAATGGCTTAATGTTGCCTGTTTTGGAAGATGTCGTATTGGGGCGGCGCTGGGAAGAAGGTCGTATCAATGTACAGCAGCTACTCTTATATTCGGCTGTCTGTGGTACTGGGCTGGATACTATACCCTTGCCGGGTGACTCCTCTGCAGAGACAATTTCTCGTCTTTTATTGGACGTTGCCACTCTGGCGTTACGCTACCAAAAGCCACTCTCAGCCCGCCTCTTTCCTGTACCAGGGAGACAGGCTGGAGAATATACAGCCTTCACATCGCCTTACTTATCAAATACGCGTGTTGGTTCTGGCGAAAAATAAAATATGTTCCGGCTCTGCATCCAGGGGTACGCAGTCGGGGCAGGCTATTTTTCCTGTCCCCTGCTTCTCTTGTTTCACCGCTATATAAGCGATTCTAACGATTTAGAACTGTGGCTATGCTCCTCTCTTTGCAGTTATGCATATCCTGGTTCTACAGAGAGAGTTCGTAGTAGAGTCTGCTCTCTATAGAAGAGATTGACTAGGCTGGATCTTGTACCAACCAGACACGACACGGAGCATTAGCCAGTACATAAGATACTGTTTTGCTTAACTCACTTTGACTTTTACCGTTGCGTATAAAACCAATCAACAGGAGCGCGCAGTTGTGATCGCGCGCCTCATCTACAATAGCTGGACCAGCGTCTCTTGCCTGTACCACCTCCGCAATAGCATCGGAGCCGACGCGTTCCGCGATACCCAGTGCCGAACTAAGCATTTGATCAGCATGCTCAGATTCCTGCGTCAGAACGGCCTTAAGAGGCAATGAACGTGGAACTTCGATGACATGTACGAGATGGACCTTACGTCTGGCTCCTTTTGCCATCTGGCAGCCGAGGTAGACGAGGTTGGAGTCAAGTTTTTCTCCATTCACCACGATGGCAATATCCCCAGCGGCACATTCGCCCAGGGCTGATTTGCTTATCTCTGTCTCCTCTTTAGCTTTGGAACCCCATAAGTGAACCATGGTTTCTCTCCTCCTGATGGAGCATATGATAGAACAGCATCATCTGGCACCGAGTGAAGGTGCCAGTTTCTCCATAAACGCCTACTAATATACAAGATTCAGGCGACTTCGCATTCTATCTTCTCACACTCTCAACGTCAAGAGCATAAGTTGCACAGAAGAAATGTACGACCTACTATACACATATTCTAATAGATACTTTATAGATGTGAAATCAGGTAGATTTACTTTGCTATTACTATAATAGGTATACACAAAAAGTTTTAAATTTTTTTAGCGATAATGAATAAAATTTTATAGACGTAACCGAAATACCCCGATTAAAAAAGAGGCGACTTTCAGGCCGCCTCTTTTAATCCGGTTCAATTGTAGCCGTAAGGTGATAACTTAATAATCGTTCCTGGTAATACTCTGCAACTTCTTTAGGGCAGACGGTAACCACCGCTCTTCCACTAAGGTGTGCTGTTAACATAATGTCCTCTGCCTCTTGAAGAGTCAATAGAGTGACAGAGTTGACCAATGCGAAGATGACATAGTTCATTTCATTATAGTCGTCATTATGAACAATAACCTTGTAGGGTGGGAGCAGTTTTGTACGCTGTGATATAAGCTCATCGGGTTTTACCTGAAAGCTCGGGTGCGTTAACTGATCCTTTGTCATTAGATATCTTCTCCAAATAAAAAACATAATACTATCGTTTTATTATACCTATTGTAACTAAGTGTTGTGTATTTTACTAGTGGATTAGAAAAGAATCCTACTTGACTCAAAAAAATACCCCATTTTTTTACAAAATGGGGTGCAATTCATGTACGAAAACACTATATCATTCTTGCCGATTCACACTACGATCGATTTTGCCCTGATTGTTGAGAAGTATTGCCCGTGCACGTGATCTTCTACTGATATTGTCTGGATCATCGAAACGAATTGCGACAATTGTGCGTGCCGACTGATTTGCCTTTGAGTTGCTGGCCCTGGTGGGGGCGGCCGTATTTTGTCCTCTTCGCGTGTCCTGTCCTATTGCTCCGCGCACACGGCCGCGTTGTAGAAGGCCGATAATCGTACCCAGGACGATACCAATCGCTGTACCCACAATGAGAGTAGTGGGCTCTGGTAAGCTCGGCAAAGCAAAGGTGGTCGCGAATGTGAGCCCTCCCAGTACTATGGCACAGACAACCGCGAAGAGCACAACCAGGGCTGGATTCGGCCCTGTTCGCTGAGTCTGCAGGAAAAAGTCCTTGCGTGTCTATTGGGGCCGTGTTCGCGAAATTGCCCGCTGCCAGCGCTACCAGCCGCGAGTTGATAGACCTCTTCTTCGCCGAAGCCTTCTTTTCGCAACCTGGTTGCCACTGCTTCAGCCCGGGTTTCATCTGGAAACACAGCCAACAGATCGTAATTGGCCGGTTGTTGTTTCTGCATATTAAGGAAGCTCCTCATAAAGGGTTATGGTGTCTTATCTTTCATCTCGTTTTTTACTCTATTATATCACTGCGAGAAGAGAGGAGAAGTTTTTGGCAACCTGCTATCCGCAAACCTATACTGATCTATTGTGCAATGATTCCAGTACGGCAGCGATTTCCTGTCGCACATGCTCATTATTGTTGATCTCCGCATTCACCTTTTCCCAACCATGCATAATTGTTGTGTGATCGCGCCCTCCCAGGGCCGCGCCTATCTGCAGAAGAGAGGCCGTAGTCTCCTCGCGCATCAGATACATAGCGACCTGCCTGGGCCAGACAATATCGCGATCGCGCTGCTTGCCGCGCAGAAGGTCAGGTCTAGCATTGTAGTAGCGGCAAACGCCATCAAACACCTCAGAGACGGACAGGTTCGCGGGCGGCTTCTTGTCATAAATATGCTCAAGAGCCTGGGCAGCTAGTTTAACACTGAGTGGTGCGTCATGCAGGGTAGCGTAGGCAATAACCCGGTTCAGCGCCCCCTCAAGCTCTCGTACGCTACTACACTCCGGCCGGGCAACATACTCAATAACGCCGGCCGGTATAGAAAAACGCAACGACTCCGACTTGGAACGCAAAATAGCCATACGATGCTCATATTCGGGTGGCTGAACGTCGGCCAGTAGGCCCCACTCGAAACGTGAGCGTAGACGATCCTGTAAGCTACTTATTGCCTTGGGGGGACGATCGCTGGTTACAACAATCTGTTTGTTGGCAATATGAAGAGTATTGAAGGTGTGGAAGAACTCTTCCTCCGTCGACTCTTTCCCCGCGATAAACTGGATATCATCTACGAGTAAAATGTCAATCTGACGATATTTAGAGCGAAACTCTTCCGTTTTTTGAAAACGTATGGCATTGATGATTTCGTTGGTAAATTTCTCTGACGTAGTGTAGAGCACATTGAGCCCTGAGGTTTCGCCAGCGTGGCCTATAGCATGGAGAAGATGTGTTTTGCCTAGCCCCACTCCCCCATAGAGGAAGAGTGGATTATAGACCCGCCCCGGATTCTCTGCGACAGCCATAGAAGCTGCATGAGCCAGTTTATTTGATTGTCCGACGATGAAAGAGCCAAACGTATAGCGAGGGTTGGGGGAGCCTTCCATTGTTGAGGCCACTGGATTATGATTATGTTCCTGGACTCTTACCTGCTCTATCTGCTGTGTCTCTTCATCCGCGAATGAGCTGTGTTCTGGTTCTGTATAATAACGGGCTCGTTCATTTGGCGTTTCATAGTGATAGGGTCGGCCATACTCTTCTTGAGGATTGCGATAGGTACTGGCTGCTGGGTCTACTGGAGCTGTCGGGCCTGCCAACGAGTTCATAGCGTCCGCTGCATCTGCGATACGCTTGCCTCGTAATGCTGACGAAAGGCGCGCCTTCGAGATGCGGTAAGAACGCTTGGGTAATCGAAAGGCGGCGTCGGGAGACGTATCTAGCGGCTCTGCCGTCTCTTTTGTAACCTCAAATCTTACTTCAACTGCTTTGCCCGTAATATCTGTTAGTATAGAACGGATCAATTCGATGAAGCGTGTCTCTAGTTGTGCCTTTGCAAAGGTCGTGGGCACGCGAATGATGAAGACGCCTTCTTGAAAGGAGAGCGCCGAGGTACCCTGAAACCATGTTGTAAAGACGGCCGCGTTCACCCTTGTTTGTAATCGTTCTATTGCCGTTTGCCAGATTTGTTTTGCATTCACACGTAACACCCCTTTGGGGACAGCCTATAAGTGCCTTTACATCAATTGCTCTTTAAACGCTCTCCGCACGTAAATCAGTCAAGACTATGTGTTTTTTTAGACAAAAAAGATATCTGACAAGAATCCTGTGACGGTAGAATGTAATGGTAGCATTAAATTAAAACGCTGTAAAGTCCTTATTCTGTTCTATCCTTTTCTCTGCTAATTCTATGAACGCATCAGGGACCCCTGAGGTTCTATCCGTTGTTCCACCAGGATTATTCACTTCATAAAATTCCTATTTCCTTACGTATTATGCGGATGCAACCAAATAGTCTCTTTCCATAGCAAAAAGAGAACCAGCCCATAGGCTTCTCTCGTTGAATAGAGTATAGTGAACTTAGGATCACTCCAAAAATTTACTATGACTGTATAGATGCTAGATCCCTGCCGTTTGATGTCAGTGCTACTATCACTACTATCAAGGAAGGTTTGCGGCAAATATTATCCCTTTTCTCTAAGGAGCACGTTATGTCTCTACTTCATACACGTTGGGGTACTTTCGAGCGCTTTACGAGAGTGCACAGGTTCAGGAGATGGGCACTCTCCCCCGGTCCAAAAAAGCAGATCAGTTTCGGCATCCTCTGGATAGCTCTATTGCTGAGTTTTGTGGCATGTTCAGATGGTACGACCAGTACGACCAGTACGCCAGGCGCTAGCAACAATGCGCCGCAGGCTACGCCTGAGCCGATGACATTATCTAGTCTGCACTGGTGTAGCAAGCCTTCTATGGTATTTCGCGATCAGGCAGATCCAAACGCTGCGAAGGGTACAGGGCAGACGGGGTTGGGACCAGCCAATGGAACGCCAACGGCTATCAACGACTGGAATACAGTAAAAAACAATTTAGGTTTTACCATCTTTCTGCCCAAAACGTTGCCGGCCGGGTCTTGCTTGCTCAATGTATCGAGTTCGCTACGCGATCCTATCTTTGGCAGTAATTTCACGATAACATATGTACTGGCGGATCAAAACTCTATAAGCTTTTCGCAGGCACCTTCTCGTTCTCAAAATACGAGCTTTCAATGCAATGTATCAGATACTCCTGCTACCGATGGGAATGCGACAAAAAAAGGAACGCCGGCCGTCACACCCACTCCAACAAGCAATCCTGTTCAGCTATGCAATGGAGTTCGTGAAAAAACCAATATTGTTTTTTCTGCGCGTGGTGCGACTCCGGTGCTTGAGCAATTTTTTCAGAGTCTGCAGCCAGATGTAGATTGGATGCCTGCTAAATAGACGTATACTACGAATGCAGATTGAATATTTTTATTGAATAATCTCTGCGAGTAGCCATATACTCTCTACTACTGTGTTCTTCACTCATTATGAAAGGTGTTACGCGAAAACAGGGTTGTCTATTCGTCCTACTATATAGTACTATTGCGTCGCTTCATCGTTTAAATTCGCGGCACAGGTATTTTTCCTATGGTTACACTCCGGACAGTCGTTGAGTGTCTGGTTCTATTCGATGTTCACTCGACGCTCAACTTATACTTCTGGTATAATGGACAGAAGCTTTACATGCACGCGGTGCGTTAAGTTTTGCGTGCGTACGAATGGGAGGAACTTTTATTATGGATAAGTGTCCCTATTGTGGGGCTGAAACTCGGCCAGGCGACAATTTCTGTTTAAATTGTGGCAATCGCCTGCTTCCTGCCACTCCTTCACCGCAACAGGTTCAGCCGGTAGGTGATGCCACGCTTGCGGCACCGGAGGATTGGGATGCTTCGGCTCCCGCGGCGTCCGGCGGTGGTGCATGGGGCGAGTCGAGTTCCTCGCCGTCAGAAACCTCGGCACCGGAGCAGCCGACTCTTCGTGAGTCTTCTGCCGCTTCCGCGGCCCAGCCTACTCTTGATAAATTGCAGGAACCGGGACGCTTCATTCTGCGTTCAGATACTGGCGAGGCTCTTCAAGAATATTCTTTAGATAAACCAGAAATTGTGATTGGTCGAGCTCCAAATAGCGATATATTACTATCGAAAGACAAGTTGACCTCACGGCGTCATGCTACAGTTTTTTATGAGAACGGGCAGTACATGCTGCGTGATGAGCATAGCGCGAATGGGACCTTTGTGAATGGTCAACAACTAGATGAGGGTGCCTCTCATCTGCTAAAAGACGGTGATCAGGTTGGCATTGGTGAACATGAACTTGTTTACCGCGCCTTTGGCTCTACTGTAAACGATGTGGAGAATTTTCCTACTATGTCGGTACAGTATAATAATGCTGATCAGCCCGATGTGACGTATCGCACACGTGATGATGCGCTGGCTACGGTGGAGAGTAGCGACGACTATGGAACGGCTTATTCCCTTGATTCGAGTGGTACTAATGCTGAGCCACCTGCTCAAGTTGAGGTGCAACCTGCAGTTTCCGAGCAAGCTGAAGCTATAGCTCCGATGAGCTCTGTCTCTGTGCCCGTTTCTCAAGCGCCGATCCATGAGCCTGTTGTCAGCGACTCGACGGTTTTTAGCGAGCCCGCTGCTCCTGTCGCTGCCTCTGCTATGCCTTATAACATTTCTGAAAAGGCGCTCGCCATGCCATCTGCTGCCAATGCATCTTCTAATGGCACTGTTACTTTTAACCGCTTCGCCTCCATTTCTTCTCCATCTCTGCCTGATATCAGCCCTCTGATGGCTGCTCTTTCTACGTTGGATGGACAGATAATGTCTTTGCAGGAGCAGTTTAATGCCACCCAGGAGTCGATGCGCTCTCATGATGGGGAGGTTTCTCAGACGGCCAATCAGCTTCGTACGGGCATTCGTCGGGTCTCTGAGCGCATGGACAATATGATTGCCGATGTGGCTCGCAGCCGTGAGGCGCTGGCATGGGCTGAGCTTCTACAACTGATGGAGGATGTAATGAATAATCCTCGCGATATTGAGTATGTGACGAAGCTGGCTCGCAAGGCACGTGAACTCAATAAGGTCTTCCAGATCCATCAGACGGTTCTCAATACGATGGCTGAGTGCAATAGCTTGCTGCGTAGTATGATCGGTGAAGAGAAGTAACGCTTTTTTTTATCACTGATATAATAGAGAAGCGGGTGGTCACCAGTTTTACCTTTGTGACTTGCGCACGGGCGGCTTATCTCTGGTGATGCGCCCGCGCATGGTCTCTCATTTGGAACTTGAATGTACAAAGAAGCACCCACTGATGTAGCAGGCTTGAATGCCTCTACATCGTATGAGACACAATACTTCGATGCTATTATTATTGGTGCAGGCCTGGGAGGCTTGCTTAGTGCTGCACAGCTCTTAGAACGCGGGAAGCGCGTTCTGGTACTGGAACGCTTGCCCCACGTGGGTGGCCGCTTTACAGCAAAGAATTTTCATGGTGTGCAGGTAAGTACTGGCGCAGTGCATATGATTCCCTTTGGTAGTAGTGGAGTGTTGGCGCAGATGCTGAATCGTTTGCACGTCCCTTATCGGTTCTTTGATGCCGATGTGTTTGGTTCATTCCATGTGCACGGCAAGCAGTATCGAGCGCGTGGCCTGCTGGGCGTGGCCCGCTTCCTGGGTCCCGTTCAGTTTTTCTGGTTCCTGCGTCTCGGCTATCTAATGTTTCTGCGTGCACTACCCGTGCAAGAACGCGCTTTACCCTTTGATCTCTGGCTTGAACGGCATATTCCCCTTAAGCAGAATCCGCAGTTAGTGGCCTTTTTCGCAGCAATCTCTCGTTTCGCTTTAAGCCTGGAATTGAGCCAGGTGAGTACGGCTGAGGTTGTGCATATCACGAAGAATATGTTTAGCTATGGCGCGCCAGCGATTGTACAGGGTGGCTGTGGCGAGCTCTCTCATCAGTTAGAGCAGCATATTCTTGCGCATCATGGTGTAATCAGGCTCTCCTGTGATGTCGCGCAGATCCTGGAGACGGACGGCCGCATGACTGGCGTTCGCATTCGAGATAAAGCTACGAAAGAGGAAACGGTTATCCTGGCTCCTCTGGTGGTGAGCGATATTGGTCCGCGTGCAACTGCGGCCCTCTTACACAGCCATCGTGTGACGCAGGCTGAAGTTTTAAAGCAAAAACCTGCTTCAATTGATGATGAGCTTCTGGCGGACAAGTTTCATGTTGAACAACCGCAGGAAGCGGTGGGCCTAAAAGTTCATATTCTCAGCGACGTCTCATTGATTCCACATAAAGGTATTATGTATTGCCTGGACACCACGCGTATCGCTGGTATGGTGCAGCCCACAAATAGCGATCCTGCTCTGGCACCCACTGGGAAACACCTGTTGATCAGCCACCAGGTTATTCGCAGCAATAACGTCGAAGAGGAGCGCGCCCTGGCCCTGGCCGATCTGCATACTCTATTTGGCGACGCCTTTGATAAGCACTGTCAAGTGCTTACTATGGGCACATATCGAGGTGAGTGGCCAGTCAATCGCAGCGTTCAGGGCGAAGATGTGTCACCATCTCTTTCTTTACCCGGACTCTATATGGTGGGTGATGCGGTAAAGCCTTCCGGCTATCTGATGGTCGAGGGAGTTGCTCAGAGCGTCAATCGCTTCCTCGATCTGCTAGACTACTCTGCTATGGATAGCCCTGCCGCTCGTCGTTCTCATAATGTTACTCGACCACCTTCGCGTCTGAATGCTCTGCGTTGGCTATGGAAGGCTCCGGGAAACTCTGGACGTGTTTGAGGAGATTTGATTTGTATGCTTAATAGGTATGAAAATACGCGTGAGGCCCCCCATTATCTTGTGACTGGGGGGCGGCCTCTGTATGGAGAGGTTGCGATCAGTGGTGCGAAAAATGCAGTGACGAAAATGGTTATCGCCTCACTTCTCACAGATGAGCCTTGTACCTTACGCAATGTACCCCTCCTGGGCGATCTTTACTTAACAATGAAGCTCTGTCAGGACTTTGGCTCACAGGTGTCCTTAAATGAGGAGCAGCATACTCTCTCTGTCCTCACGAGCGGAATTAAGGACTCCAGCGTGTCGCACGCGCTCGGTGCGCTTAACCGTATCAGCGTTCTGACGATCGGGCCGCTGCTCCACCGCTGTGGTGAGGCAACGATCCCGATGCCTGGTGGCGATCGCATTGGGCCGCGCCCTATCGATTTCCATATTCAGGGACTGCGCCAGATGGGGGCAGTTATTGTCGAGCGCGATGGACGCTATCAGTGCTCCGCTCCCAACGGGCTTCATGGAGCCAACATCAAGCTGCCTTTTCCCAGCGTTATGGCAACTGAGAACTTTTTGATCTCGGCTTCGCTGGCGAAAGGAGTGACGATTATAGAAAATGCTGCGACCGAACCTGAGATTATAGATCTTATCAAGCTTTTGCAGAAGATGGGCGCGATCATCGAGCTGAAAGTGGACCGGCGTATCGTGATCGATGGAGTCCGTTCGTTACATGGTGCCAGCCATACGCTTTTAAGCGATCGCAATGAGGCCGTCTCGCTTGCTGTTGCCACCTATCTCACCAAGGGAGATGTCTATCTGCGCCTGGCCCAGCAGGATACGCTGCTGACCTTCTTGAATACGCTCTCTAAGATGGGTCTCCGCTTTGAGATTGATGATGAGGGGATTCGTTTTATCGGTGAGGCCAGAACTCCTCCCGCGATTGCCCTGGAGACGGACGTGCACCCTGGCTTTATGACTGACTGGCAGCAGCCCTTTACCATCCTTCTGACTCAAGCTGATGGAATGTCTGTGGTGCATGAAACAATCTACGAGGACCGCTTTGGCTATACAAGTGCTTTGCAGCGGATGGGGGCGCATGTTGGTCTCTATCCAAAGTGTCTGGGTGAAGTTCCTTGCCGTTTCAAAGAAAAGCAGTATATGCACAGTTGTGTTGTACGTGGGCCAACACCCCTGACCGCCACACGACTGGATATACCAGACATTCGCGCTGGCTGCTCGTATATCCTCGCCGCCCTCTGCGCCACTGGCACATCAGAGGTCTATGGCATTGAGCATATCGAGCGCGGCTACGAACATCTGGACATGAAACTGTGCCAGTTGGGCGCTAGTATCGAAACAGTCCATTCATAATTGTAGAATTGACTCACCCCCCCAATTTTTAAAATAAAGAAAAAGAGGCGGG
>CAXTXB010000136.1:0-2378 GCA_964247965.1 uncultured Dictyobacter sp.
ATTTAAAGTAAGTTTTTGAAAAAAAGAGAGAGAAAAAGAGAGCCGCAAAGCTGCGTCCCTTCACGAATTTTCGACCTCCAGGAGATCAAGTAGCTCATCAAGTGAGTGGACCAGTACACAATCAACGTTTTGTTCCGTAAGCTTACCTGCTCGATCCAGGAGAATGGGTGTGATACCCACTGATCGTGCTCCCAACACATCTTGTATGTATGAATCGCCTATATGGATGCTATAATCGGGAATGGCGTTCGCCCGTTGTAGTGCGAGCTCATAGAGCATGGGCGAGGGCTTTGCGTGCCGCGTGACCGCAGAAATAAGCACGCAATCAAAATATTGCGTGAGATGGTGTTCACGCAATATCGGGCCAAGCGCTATACCCCAGTCGGAGATAACTCCCAGGCTGTAGTTGTTCGCCCGCAGCCGCTCCAGCGTCTTGTAGACGTCCGGGTAGATTTCCCAACTGGTATGCTTCTCAAATTCTTCGTTGATGGTGCGAGCTAATTTGTATAGCCGAAGTTCATCGTGCTCAGCTATAAGCGGGCGTAGTAGCGCCATGTAGTAACCGGTCCAGAATTCTGCAATCGCCTGCTCATCGCCCCATGTTTGCCTATTCATCCGAGATTGCCTCAAAAAGAAATCCTCGGCGGCCTCCACCTGGTCCTGTAGCTGCTCTACTGTGATATGTAAGGAGAGTTTTTGGCAGACCTGCTGGCAGATTTCAAGGATCGAAGGATATGGTCGTACAAGGGTGAAGCCCGCATCGAAAAAAATGGTACGGATCGCCTGTGGTTGCTCTATTCTCATTGAGGGTTCCTTGCTCCAGCCCTACTCAGGCGACGACCATGTTTTGGAGCTTGTCCGCCTGGTCTACTGCTATAAGATTGTCTAAAAACTCATCCAGGTCGCCATTCATTACAGCAGGCAGATTGTGTCGGCTCAGGCCTATACGATGATCGGTGACCCGGTCCTGTGGGAAGTTATAAGTGCGTATCTTTTCGCTTCGGTCGCCGGTCTGTACCTGCGAACGTCGGCTTTTGCTCAACTCTTCCTGTCGTTTGGCCTCTTCCAGGTCCCATATGCGCGACTTAAGTACTGAGAGGGCCTTTGTTTTGTTTTTTAGCTGCGATTTCTCGTCCTGACAGGTCACAACCAGGCCGGTAGGAAGGTGTGTGATACGGACTGCTGAGTCAGTGGTGTTGACGCTCTGCCCTCCATGTCCTGTCGAACGATAGACATCGACGCGTATATCGGTATCTTTAATGTCTATGTCCAGGTCGTCGTCTGCTTCGGGCAGAACGATCACTTTAGCGGTTGAGGTGTGAATACGACCGTTGGATTCGGTCACGGGAACACGCTGAACTCGATGGGTGCCGCCTTCGTACTTCATTCGACTGTACGCGCCCTTCCCCTTGACAACGAAGGTGATGTCCTTGATGCCACCCTGCTCTGTGTCGTTGGCGTCAAGCACTTCGATCTTCCAGCGATGCGTGTCGGCGTAGCGGCTATACATGCGGTAGAGCTCCGCCGCGAATAGGGCCGCCTCGTCTCCTCCTGCACCGCCCTGGATGGTGATGATAGCGTTTTTCTCGTCCATGATGTCTTTGGGTAGCAGCGCGACTTTCACCTCTTCGAGCAGGTGTTCTTTCTTTGCTTTGAGCTGCTCAAGCTCTTCATATGCCATATCGCGCATCTCTCCGTCTTCGTTCTCGTACATTTCTTGGGCGTCTTTGATCTGCTTGTCGGCCGCGACAATTTCGTTATATTTGTTGACAACGTCTTCAAGCTCAGCGTGCTCACGGCCATAGCGCTGCAATTGTGCTATATCGCTCAGCACCTCTGGTTGAGCCATCACTGTATTTAATTCTTCGTAACGTTGTGCCAGATTGGCGAGTTTATTTATCAGGTCCATGCTTTCCTCCCACTATCACGCCCGACAAATATTTGTTTATGCTTCTCTATGAAAATGATGATCGATGTGTTGCTAGCTGGTCATAGATATAAACAATCGGGACGGATAAAAAATTGCTCAAGTTTTTGTGGCTTATCCCCTTCAGTAAAGTGAAGGCTGGATCGCTATCCGAAGGGTGTGTAAGGGGTGTAATGAAGCTTCGCTACCCAGCGGTAAGAAGGTAGCGTTCGAGAGTTATATAATGTTTGTAAAGCAGCTCGCATACGTAGTCTGCCTGACTGCTTCGTCCATTACTATCTTGTCTATCAAGTAAACAAAGTAGAGTTTGCCTCATACATCTATTATATCACCTTTTCAAATTTTCATTTGGCGTATACCATATCCCAAGACGAAAATATTCTTAAAATCGCTGTTTCGTTCAACCGCCAGAAGGGTGAACGCTGTGCGTTTCTGTTTTATTTTAGAAGAG
>CAXTXB010000136.1:2388-6077 GCA_964247965.1 uncultured Dictyobacter sp.
CATTTTTTTCTTCCCCTTGCAAATAAAATTTGATGTTAAAAAATATTGGTCGTCATTCTTCAAACGTTCGGCATAATCTATATTTACGCTAGAGCCATATGCAGATGCGCGATGTCGTTAAGTACATATAATATACGTCTATGCTCTCTATTAGATCGTATAATCGTGATCGATGTATTAGCCGTAGGGAAGAAAAACTCTTTCTCCAACTGGAGTACTTCAGCTGCGTACGCGTTAATGACGCCACCATGGCAGAAGACAATGACGCGCTGCCCAACATGCCGCTCCACAATGCTATCCACTGCGTCGACTACCCGTTTGCGAAATCCTTTGGAACTTTCGTCTGAACCAACGCTGTCCCAGTTTCCGCTACTGCCGGCGATTCGTACTGTCTCTACCTGCCGCTTTTGTAGGGCCTGGAAGAGTGTGTCGCGGTCATCACCTTCTTTTAGCCCGGGTATATCCACAAGGTCTCCAGTGCTAATCTCTTTAAGCCCTTCAATAATAGTGGGCTGCAAGTTCAGGTATTTGAGGAGCGGCTCGCCCGTTTCAAGACACCGGCGTAAAGGACTGCTGTACGCGGCGTCGAAATGCATATTCTTCAGCCGCTCAGCTAGCTTTCTGGCCTGCTCCCGTCCCTCTTTGCTCAGTGGCAGATTATCATAAATACCGCTTGGAATAATCTCGTCCGGCCCTGGTATGGCATCTCCGTGTCGTATCAGATACAATTCGGCGGCACTATCTCTCTGAAATAAAAATGGATCGTTCATCATTCGCTTTATCCTCTATTAACAGGAGAACGATACCGTTTCTCCTGCCTGTTGTCGTATGCACATATTCTTTAACCAGATGGATAACCAGCCCATCAGCAGCACACTTTATCGATTCTATATCAACATATGGCTATCTTCTCACTCTATCATCCTCTCTCATTTTCATGCAAGATCCGATCCATATACTATGGATAAGCGAGCTCAGTCATCTATTCGTATCCATTATTCGTATAAATACAAACATAGTTTTGTATAAGAGCTCCTTCCTATTTGTCTCGTGGAATAAGCCTTATATTGCATTTGTTATAGTGGGTAAGTTAGCAATCATGCTTAAAGAGTGCTAGACAGGCAAATAGAGATATGCTATACTGTATATAGCAGTCATTTCATTCATTTGCTAAAGTTCCAATGTGAAAACCACATATCTTCTATAGAAAGAGGAGCATACAAGACATGAAATGCGAGCGTTGTCAGAAAAATCCTGCCCGCGTGCGTGTTGACCAGATGGTTGATGGCCGGCGTGAGTCTCACTTCCTCTGTCAATCGTGTGTTGATGAGTTGATGAACGCGATGGGCCAGTTAGGTGGCCTCGATGGACAGGGTACGCCGGGTGCTCCCTTTGGTTTCTCTGCCACCAATAACACAAACAATAAATCTAATTCCTCTACTGGAAACACTGGCAACTTGAATACTGCGACTGCTGAACGCCAGCCTAAAAACACCAAGACTCCTACTCTTGATCAATATGGACGTGATCTGACTGCTGAGGCGGCTGAGGGCAAATTAGATCCTGCGGCCGGTCGTGAGCGTGAGTTGCGGCGTATGATTACTGTCCTGGGTCGCCGGCAGAAAAATAATCCTGTCTTGATCGGCGAGCCTGGTGTGGGTAAAACCGCTATTGTTGAGGGCCTTGCCCGCCGTATTCAGGACGGTAGCGTGCCGGCTATCCTGCGTGGAAAACGCATCGTCTCTCTCAATATCGGTGGTATGGTCGCGGGTGCTATGTTCCGTGGTCAGTTTGAGCAGCGTATCAAGTCGATTCTTGAAGAGTTGCGCCAGGCACCGGAAGTAATTGTTTTTATCGATGAGCTGCACACAGTGGTGGGTGCGGGTGCTGCGGAGGGTGCGGTTGGCGCGGGCGATATGATTAAGCCTGCCCTGGCTCGTGGTGAGCTACGCTGTATTGGCGCTACCACCCTCAATGAGTATCGCAAGCATGTAGAGAAGGATGCGGCCCTTGAGCGTCGTTTCCAGCCAATTCTGGTTGGCGAGCCATCGGTTGATGAGGCCATTGAGATGCTACGTATCGTCCGTCCGAACTACGAGGCGCATCACGGCGTGAGTATTTCGGACGAGTCAATTGAGGCTGCCGTAAAGCTCTCTGATCGTTATATTAACGATCGTTTCTTGCCCGACAAGGCCATCGATGTGATGGATGAGGCGGGCTCAGCCCTTCGCCTCGATGCGTCTGAAAAAGGGATTGTGAGCCCGACCCTGCTTTCCGATCTGGAAGAAGAGCTAGCGGAGATCCAGGGCCAAAAAGAGGCTGCGGCCAACGCTGAGGATTACGAGCGTGCAGCGATGATGCGTCAGCAAGAACTGCTGACTCTGACACGCCTGGAGCGGGCACGGGCGCAGGAGAATAATATGATCTCCTTGATCGTGACTCCCGAGCATATTGCTCAGATGGTTCAATTGTGGACCGGTGTGCCTGTGAGCCAGATGCTGGAGAGCGAGCGTCAGAATCTGCGTAGCCTGGAAGATGATCTGCGTAAGCGTGTTATCGGCCAGGATGAGGCTATTAGTGCTGTGGCACGAGCCATTCGTCGCTCGCGCGCTGGCCTGAAAGATCCCAAACGCCCCATTGGTTCTTTCCTGTTCCTTGGTCCCACCGGCGTAGGCAAGACCGAGCTAGCGAGATCGCTGGCCGCCGAGCTCTTTGGTGGCGAGGAAAACCTGATCCGTCTGGACATGTCGGAGTACATGGAGCCGCATACAGTTTCTCGTCTATTCGGTAGCCCTCCGGGTTACGTTGGCTATGATGAGGGTGGTCAGTTAACTGAACAGGTGCGCCGCCGTCCCTATAGTGTAATTCTGCTTGATGAGGTTGAGAAGGCTCATCCCGAGGTATTCAATTCTCTCTTACAGATTATGGATGATGGTCGCTTGACCGATGGTCAGGGTCGCACGGTTGACTTTAAGAACACTGTGGTGATCATGACGAGCAATGCTGGCAGTTCTGATCTCAAGCGTGCTATGAATCTCGGTTTCTCTTATAAAAAAGGTGACGAGGATCGCGATGAGCAGCACGAGGTTATGCGTTCGAAGGCCATGGAAGGCCTGAAGCGTATCTTCCGCCCCGAGTTTATTAACCGTATCGACCAGATTGTGGTCTTCCATTCTCTAGGCAAGGATGAGCTGTATCGCATCGTCGATCTGCTGTTAGAACAGGTTCATACCCGCTTGCTTGAGCAGGGTATCGAACTGGTAGTGAGTGACGAGGCTCGTGATCTTCTGATTAAAGAAGGCTTCGATGAGGAGTATGGTGCTCGTCCTCTACGCCGCGCCATTCAGACTTATGTGGATGACGCGCTGGCCGACGCTCTCCTGGCTGACGCGATCTCCATTGGCCAGACAGCCCTCCTGACGGTGGAAGACGATAAAATTGTGGTGTCGGCCCAGGAAGACCAGCAAGTGCAGCCATCACAACAATCATAGTAGCTCTTGAGGAACAAAAATAGCTGGACTCCTAGTAAGTATTAAAGGCCAGTTATTTTTGTTCCTTCTCTATTTTGCCCAATGACAGACTCTTGCCGCACGCCTTCGCTGCTCTTTATGATTCGTACTAAATGTTTTACGCTTTTACATTTTTACAATCTTTTGCGCTTTGCGCAAAAGATTGTAAAAATGTAAAAG
>CAXTXB010000136.1:6087-11323 GCA_964247965.1 uncultured Dictyobacter sp.
TTTTCCGTTTTCCTAAATTTATTTAAAAATTTAAAATGCTAAAAAAATTTATAAATATTTATAAAGAGCAGCGAAGCTGCGAAATCGCAGAGCAAGTCAATTGAAGTTTGACAGAACAGTACTTAGAAAACGACTTTTGACAAGAGAAAAGTTAGAGAGAAATTGGCTGAGTTGGAGTCTGGTGTGTTAGACTGTGAATAGACGAAGCCAGGAAAAGAAGAATGTATAAAGAAACACTAAAAGAGGATATTTATGAAGCTGCGTCATTGGCTGGCTACAGGAGGGGCGCTCAGCGCTCTTGGCGGTGGGATACTATTTAGCAGTTTTTTGCCCCAAAAATTCGCGACTGCAGATGCTATAATGCCGGAATCTACGCGTGAGCGGAAGACACTACCCAGTATCGATATAACCTTTTTACGCTGCGGCAGTGTCACAATACCAGAGTTTCTGGCGGTTCGTGGAGCTTTTTCGCTAGCATCGCGAAAAATTTCACATAGTGCAGTGCTCATTCGTCATCCTAAGGGAACGTTTCTTTATGATACTGGTCTGTGCGCAGATATTGACCTCTTCTTGCTAGACCAATCGTGGTTTTTTTCGCGGACGCTTGGAAATTTCAAAAAGGAACAATCCATTGGGAATCATCTGCAACAACTGAATATGCGTTCAAAGGACCTGGACTTCGTGCTGTTATCGCATCTGCATTGGGATCATGTCGCAGGCATTCCCGATCTTCCAGGAGTGCCGCTGCGTATAACAGAACTGGAGTTTAATGCCGCTAATCAAGGTTTGCTTGATCGTAACCATGGGCTTGTCCGGCGTTTGTTATCTGACAACCCATTTACTCTCTATAATCCTGATGGGCCGCCCTATGAAGGCTTCCGCTCAAGCTACGATCTCTTTGATGACGGCTCGATCATGCTTGTTCCCTTGCCAGGTCACACGCCCGGGCAGGTCGGAATGATAATCAATAGGGCAAATGGGCCGCGCCTCTTCCTGATAGGGGATGCGGCATGGCTGGTCGATAACTATGCTCTACCCGCCACAATGCACCCATTTCTTTGGTCGCTTGTCACAAGTGATGATGCAACCGCACGCCAGACACTCATTAATCTGCATCACTTCGCGCAGCGACATCCAGAAGTGCCAATGATAGCCATGCATGATGCACAGGCGCAGGCATCATTTATGCAAGTAAAGCAAGAGCAACATACAATTCATGCGCGATAGCAAAAGAGAACCGAGGGAACGGAGAAATCAAAATCGGAGCCTTCTCTATATATACAGGAAATGGAAGCAGAATGAGAGCAGCTCGAAGTGATATGTACATAGACAAGCGTGGACGACGCTACAAGCAAATAAGCCTTGAGCAGCGCTCAAGGCTGCGAGAAAAATATAGAGCTGATGTACCGGGATGGCGTCATCCCGCCATTGGGTATGTCGTCGCGGTTCCGCTCATTGCCCTTGTCACGCTTGGAGCCTGGTATTTAAGCAAGATGCTGGGTCAGAATCTCTTTCCGAGTACACTTTTCATTGTCGTTATCCTGTTCATTGCGCTTCTATGGGGTGTAGGACCGGCCTTGCTGGCCATTGCGGCAGGCAGTATAGTACTTGACTATTTCTATCTCAAGCCAGTGGGCACAATCGGCTTTGAAGACTTGCAACAGATCACGCAGCTTGCACCATTTGTCGTGTCGGGTCTCATTATTGCTCTTATCACCGCCCAACGCGAGCGGGCGCGCCTACAAGCCATGGCCACCGAGCAGGAACTGCAGTCCTACGCTGAAGAATTAGAGGCTACTAATCGCCAGTTGCAAGACGCCAACCAGACGAAAGACCGTTTCCTCTCAATCGCATCTCACGAATTAAAGACTCCCGTCACAACGATCCGTGGGCAGGCGCAGCTTATGCTCAAGCGCATTACAAAGAATAAAGATACAAATCCCGAAATGGGGAGCGTAGGGACCGCCCTTGAGAAAATAAACGATCAGACTGGCCGCCTGACCACTCTTATTGATGAGCTTCTCGACGTTAGCAGCATGCGAACCGGGAAAGTTGCCCTGCACAAGCGCCTCTACGATCTTGGTTCTCTCACCCGCGAGGTAGCTGACGACCAGCGCCTCCTGACCAGCCGCCAGATCACCCTCGACCTGCCGCAAGAGCCCATCAAAATGCAGCTAGATGGTGACCGCATGGCGCAAGTAGTCATCAACCTCATAAGCAACGCAGTAAAGTACTCGCCCGACAATACACCCATCGAAGTCAAAATCCGAGCCGAACAAAACGCCGCCCTCTTAAGCGTAAAAGACTACGGCAAGGGCATCGCCAAAGACCAGCTTAACCATATCTTCGAGACCTTCTATCGTACTCCCGAAGCCCAATCCTCTTCCAAACGCGGCCTGGGTCTAGGCCTATCCATAGCCAAAGACATCGTTGAGCGCCACGGCGGCCGCATCTGGTGTGAATCCATCGTAGGTCACGGCAGCACCTTCTTCGTTGAGCTGCCACTTGAGAGCAGTGTAGCAGCGTTGGGAGAGTAAGCATGTGAATCTATTGCTGGCTTTACTCAAACAATTAAATGAGGCAAACAGAGTTGGTTTAAAGATAAGTCATCCTGCTTGTTCCAAGGCTTCTGCAAAGGCTTGTACGTTTTTGAAGCGATCTTTGGGATCTTCAGAGAGAGCCTTGAGTACTGTTTGTTCGACAGAGACAGGAAGGGTCGGCTGATGCTTACGTAGGGAAGGAGGAGAAGTGACCATATGTTTGGCAGCGATTTCTGTAAAGGTACCATAAAAAGGACGTTCACCGCAGAGCCATTCGTAGACTACCACACCTAATGAATACTGATCGCTTGTCTGATGTGGATGGGCCTGTATTTGTTCCGGTGCCATACAAGCAATCGTGCCAGCCATATCCCGCATACTTTGAAAGCGCGAACTCTGTGCCACTAATGCAATACCGAAGTCACTAAGCAATATCTCGTTATGTCGACCCAATAGCATATTTTCAGGTGAGGGTTCTGAGGAATGACGCCAGGAACTCATATTTTCGCCCGTCTTAAGACGATAACAATTAGCACATCTCACCTCACATTTTGCAATTTCAAGTTCAACGCTTGCCCAAGAGTAGCCTACACCTACCATCCTGACAACATGTTCCGATTTCTCACCTCTCACGTGATCAAAGTCAAGAACACGCACATCAGTCTGACCACAATCAATACAACCATGACCCGATAGATACTCAATTAGTCTTTTACGATTCTCTGCAATAACTACAGAACCGCGAGCACGAGTACTATACGCCTGCTTATTATTCTCGTAGTGATTTTTGCTCATTTGAGATTGACAGGACTTGCAACGTGTGTTACGTATACCGCGACTTTTAACCTTCCAGCTAAAATCATACTCTGTATCTTTCTCTTGTCTGCAAAATCTACAGATTCTTTTCATGTTGCTATACACCACCTCTCCACATATTAGTATGATAAAATTTTATTAAACAGTAATTATAATCCCTTGTTGTATAACGAAAGTATAATAATCAAATACAGTTTCGTCAAGTTGAGTTAGACTAAAAAGAGCTAAATGTAGTGTTAAGCACAACTTAAGGCAAGGGTGATAGTAGTGCGATGAGTGCATACAAGCCGATTCACAGTAACCAATTAGAGTCGAACACTAAGTAGCATTTGTTATGATCTATATTAGGAAGTAACATATCAAGTGTTCGCTAAAGTTGTTGATCCATTGAATGAGGATTTAACATACTTATTGAGGAGGAATTCGATCAGGATAAAATAAAAGCTCTTGAATAAACAATCTTTCAAGAGCTTCTCAGCAGGGGTGAAAGGAGTCGAACCTTCTGAAAGTCGTTTTGGAGACGACCGCCTCAACCGTTGGGCACCACCCCTATGTACCTGCCATGATAATAGCAGAGCGAGGAGAATTTGTCAAGAATTTTGTAGCTTTTTATTCTGGATCATTTACCACCTCAAGCAGGGCGGCAAGATGAGATTCCTCTTATTCATCACCTCAAAATATTTGTTCTTATCTTGTTCCAAATACTTTCTTGACAGGATGGCTCTTATAGGGTAAAATCATGTAAGAGAAGTAGAAAGGGTAGTATTGAGCGTGTGGCGGAGGGGCGAGCGTGTATGTGCAGGTGTCAGCTTTAACCACTGCTGCCGCAGAGCAAGATAGGCTCACAACTCGAACTAGTAAAGACTTCACTAATGATGTTTGTGGTGGTTGATTAGGAGTGGAGCGTGAAGGATACATCACAGCAAGGGTTAATTTCTCACACAGCTATTTTGAACCGACTTGTCCAATTAGGGTATGAGGTGCTACTTCCCTGGGCTGATCATTTAGGGTATGATCTGGCGTATTATGTCGTAGAGGAACACCACAGTCTTGGGTTCTTTGTTCATCAGGAAGCGCGACTTATACGTGTGCAGTGTAAAACGGCGTGGCTTTCCAAGGACGGAACTTGCTTAGAATTTAATACTTCAACAGTGTCGCCTCGGAAAAATGGTCCTAACAGGAAGTCGGGGTATAAAGGGAAAGCAGAGTACTTTGCAGTATATAGCCCCGACACAAGGAAAATTTATATGATTAGCGTCGACCTGGCTGTTGAAGGTAATATGAATTTGCGGTTTAAGAGCGCAGGCGTAATACGTAGCAACGGAAAACAAAGCTGGCGTGTTTCTTATGAAGAAGCTGTGAATAGTAATGTGAAATACTGGTGGGCTGAGGACTACGAAATATAAGGCATTGTCTCAAATCGGTACTAGTGGACTGATTTGAGACAATGCCTCACAATATCATCTCTACAAGGCGGAGAGGGCGGGATTTGAACCCGCGAGGGGTTGCCCCCTACCCACTTAGCAGGCGGGCGCACTAGGCCACTATGCGACCTCTCCATGCACGGCTAATCATGTCACGTTTACTCGGTGTACGACCTTAGAACCCGCTTCGTGACTAATGAAACAAGGATACCAAATATAAGCCGCACTGTCAATACTTTTTTCGGGCAGGATGAAATCAGCAATTCTGCTTTGCTGGCAACATATAGGAATAATATTGCTATAAGCATATGAGATTTTCTTTCTGCTGTTTATTGAAAGTGTGTTTGATCCCCACTGTCTCCGCGCTCCTGCGCTCTGCGAATTCGCAGCTTCGCTGCTCTTTATAATTCTTAATAAATGTTTTTACATTTTTTGCATTTTTGCAATCTTTTGGGC
>CAXTXB010000137.1:0-11276 GCA_964247965.1 uncultured Dictyobacter sp.
GAAGTGGGGAGAAGCTAAGATGAAAATACTGGTCATTGATAGTGACCGTGATCTGGTCGAAATGCTTACGAGCTGGCTGAAAACTCTTGGTCATGAAGTCTACCGTGCATATACATCCGATAGGGCAAAGATAGAGTGGTTAGAGCATCAACCCGATCTTGTTATATTAGATACCGCTCTCAAAGGCACAGACATGCTAGCACTCTGTAGCGATCTTCGTATGCAGCATGACGCTCTTACGCTCGTCGTAACTGATGGAAGAGACGTACAAGATGAGGTGCATTGTCTAGAATCAGGAGCGGATGACTACTTGCGGAAGCCTTTTTTCCCCTCTCAGTTATTGGCACGCATTCACGCGGTTAGCCGCCGATCCCGAGGGAGCATCCAGCACCGCCCGTCTTCATTAGTCACCGTAGGCCCCATCTCTCTCGACTCTTTACATAACGAAGTGACGGTTAACGGGAAAACGCTACGCCTCACCCCTACAGAGAGTAAGATGCTGCATTTACTTGCCGTAAACGCGAATGATGTTTGTACTGCCGATCAGATCGTCACGCACGTATGGGGGTATGATGGAGATGGCGATTCTTGCCTGATCAAAGCCCACATCCGTCATTTGCGACAGAAAATTGAGCCCAGTCCTAGCCATCCTTACTACATTCTAACAGTACCGGGTGTTGGTTATACACTCATCCGTAGAACGGCGGACGAGCGTCCAGAAACGAAAGAAGTGGTTCGTCCTCTACGGCGAGTTGTATCGATCTAACTACCCATTATCTCGACATCAAAAGAGTAGACAATGGTAAACCTTTAGAGAGAAAATCAAACCATTTTCTAACAGAATATATTGTGTATATAGTGATACAGCTTCTTAAGAAAGAGAGTAAGAAGCTGTATTATTTTTTGGATAAGCACAGATAGATACGGCTATTTAAGCGCCACCGCGTGCAAAGAGCATCACAGGGACAGTCAAGAAGATGAGTTTTATATCAGTAAGAATTGATTGATGTTCAAGGTACTCGATATCCATTTCAACCATATTTTGGAAAGTGACGCGAGAGCGACCGTAGACCTGCCAGGTACCCGTCAGCCCCGGCTTACCAATCAGGCGGAGCCGCTCATAAGAAGAGTAAAGCTCAACCTCATAAGGCAGTGGTGGACGAGGGCCAACTAGAGTCATCTTCCCACACAAAACGTTCCAGAACTGTGGAATTTCATCAAGACTGGTTTTACGAATAAAACGACCAACACGAGTAATGCGAGGATCGCGAACGTCCTTATATGACATCGCGCCCGTCGAATCATTATTCAACTTTTGACCATTCATGTATTGGATAATTTTTTCACGGTGGGCCATCTGATCACTATTAACATACATAGAGCGAAATTTAAGCATTTGGAATTCGACCCCGTCCTGCCCAATGCGCTTCTGACGGAAAAAAACGGGACCCTTTGAATCTAATTTAATGCATATTGCAACAACAACACCTACCAGCAGCACAAAGGGCGCAATGAGCAGCGTAAAGGCAATGTCGAGCAGACGCTTGGCTCGTAAGTAGCCCGTATGAATACTGATCGTTCGGACGGGCGCCGATTGAACAACCATTGTGTCCTCCCCCAAGTTAAGGCATGAGGCTAAATGTTTCATAGTGTGCCTCTCTTTGTTCTTTCTGTCTCTATCTTATCTGACCCAGGTGTATAATTGGTGAGGATTTTTATGGAGATATGGTAAAGAGTTGGAAAATAGGTGGTAAAAACGTAAGACCATAAGCATAGCTAGACACTTTATTATCATACTTGAACATTAAGTGATCATGAAAAAAGAGGCCCATGGTTGTGTATTCTTTACTGAATACTTATAGTTTAACCCATCTTACACCTGAATAATCATCTGACTATCACTTAGATCTGATAGGATGACGATAGACGTTCGTATCGTAGGCGTTATTTCTCGTATAGTATTGATAATTTTATATAAAGGAGTGGTAAGGAGTAGTGCCAGCTTTACGTGTACCTCTTGTTGATTTGAGGGCGCAGTATCTTGCGCTGAAACCCGAGATCATGGCTGCTTTTGAGGAAGTCCTCGATGGTATGCATTTGATGCTTGGGCCACAACAAAAGGCTTTTGAGCATGACTTTGCCGCTTTTTGCGGTTGCCAGTTTGGTATTGGTGTATCTAATGGCACTGATGCTTTGACGTTAGCCCTTCGTGCTTGTGAATACGGCCCCGGTGACGAAATCATCACCGTGTCAAATACGTTTATCGCAACTGTTGAAGCGATTGCTGCTGTAGGGGCAACTCCTGTCTTCGTTGATATCGATCCCGAGACGTATCTCATGGATTGGCATCAGCTCGAAACGGTATTGACTCCCCGTACGCGTGCAATCCTTCCTGTCCATCTGTATGGTCACGCCGTCGAAATGCAGCCGATCATGGATTTTGCCCGCGAACATGATCTGCGGGTAATTGAAGATGCCTCTCAGGCTCATGGAGCTACCTATCAGGGTCAACGTGTTGGCTCCTTTGGGGATGTTGCCTGTTTCAGCCTGTATTTTAGCAAAAATTTAGGCGCTTTTGGTGAAGCTGGCATTTGTACTACAAATGATCCTGAGCTTGCTGAAAAGATGCGTATGATCCGCGATCACGGCTCGCGTGTGAAATATGTGCATGAGGTGATGGGTGTGAATTGCCGCATGGATGAGATGCAGGCGGCTGTCTTACTCGTTAAATTGCCCCATCTGGAACAATGGAATGCAGCCCGACGTGCGCATGCCCAGGCCTATAGTGAGCAGCTGCGCGATGTTGTTTCGGCCGTTCCCGTAGAGCGTCCGTGGGGAGAACATGTCTATTGTTACTATGTTGTGCAGGTTCCTGAACGCGATCAGTTCCGTCAGGCGCTAGAGGCAGAGGGGATTGGAACGGCAATTCACTATCCGACTCCCATTCATCTTCAGCCTGCTTGTGCAAAATATGGTTTTAAGCAGGGGATGCTGCCTGTTACTGAGACACTTGCTCAACGCATCGTTTCTTTACCTATGTATCCTGAGCTCTCTGACGAGCAGATGCAACTGGTTATTGATGCGGTTAAGAAACATATTGTCTCTCACGTCTCTCAGCACTAATCGTTGATAGTGAAATAGAATCGTTTTAGTGCTCTACATTGAGGAATATATACATGAGAACTGATCTACGTTTTGGCGTCATAGGGTGGGGATATTGGGGACCAAAGATTGCACGTAATCTGGATGGCCTCGCCAATGCGACAGTAGCTATGGTCGCCGATTTGGATGCTAAGCGTCTGACTTCAATTGCTGTGAACCAGCCCTGGACGAAGACGACAACAAATATACAGGATGTTTTTGAGTCGGATGTAGATGGCGTTGTGATCGCTACTCCAGTTCGTACACACTATCGTCTCGCTAAAGAGGCGCTTTTACACGGCAAGCATGTTCTGGTCGAAAAGCCCTTAACCGCTAATGCTGCTGAAGCGGAAGAGCTGGTTGCTCTGGCTAAAGAGTTGAACCTGGTTTTGATGGTAGGGCACACATTCGAATATAGCCCGGCTGTCAACGAGTTGCGCAAACTGGTGCAGAGCGGTGATCTAGGGAAGATCTACTGCGTTGAAGCCGAACGCGTAAACCTTGGCTTGTTCCGTAGCGATATTAATGTGATCTGGGATCTTGCTCCGCATGATGTATCGATATTGCTCTATTTGTTTGGTAAAACGCCAGAGCGTATTAAAGTACAGGCACATGCGCACCTACAATCCCACATCTGTGATATTGCACATCTCGATTTAGAGTTTGCAGATGGGATGACTGCGCATATCCATGTGAGCTGGCTCCACCCCTGTAAAATACGTCGTGTGACTGTGATTGGCGATGCTAGAATGGTGGTATATGATGATACCAATCCGGCTGAGATGATCAAGGTGTATAACAAGGGAGCTGATGTTCATGCCGACCCGGGTGTTTCCTACCGTTATGGTGCCATCACTATCCCTCACATTGATTGGATAGAGCCGTTACGTCTGGAGTGCGAAGATTTCGCCAATGCGATCAGTACTGGTGCAACGCCACGTGCTAATGGCGAGGTTGGCCTGGCTGTTGTTCGCGTGCTGGAAGCGGCCCAGGAGGCTCTCTCTAAGCAAGAGAGGATCAGTACAACGGTGGATGTGAAGTAGTTTTATTGAAATGAAAAGGGGAGCCGGAGAAATTTCCGGCTCCCCTTTTATTACGAATAAACGTTCGAAGCAGGTTAAGCGACGCCGGCTCGCAGTGCTTCCAGCGTGTGGGCTAATCCTTCCTGGAACTTAATGGTTGGATTATAGTGAAGCAAGCGTTGAGCCTTGCTGATGTCTGCGAGGCTGTCGCGTACATCGCCAGGACGAGGATCGCGATAGTCGGTGTTGACTTCTACATCCAGGAGCTCTCCTGCAACACGTAAGACCTCGTTGAGAGAGATACGTTCCCCGCATCCAATGTTCATGAAATCTCCAACTGCATCGGGGGCTGTGGCGGCCAGCAGGTTAGCTTGCACAACATTGTCGATATAGGTGAAGTCGCGCGTCTGTTCACCATCGCCAAAGACAACGGGACGCTCGTGGTTTAAAAGCGCAGTCAGAAAACGTGGAATGACGGCTGCATATTCCGATTTTGGGTCCTGACGTGGTCCAAACACATTGAAATAGCGTAGGGCTACGGTTTCAAGCCCATAGATACGCGTAAAAACTCCACACAGTAGCTCACCGGTCAGCTTATGTACCGCGTAGGGTGACATTGGTGCTGTTGGCATGTCCTCGTGCTTTGGTAGCGTGGGTGTGTTGCCGTAAACTGAAGATGAACAGGCGAAGACTACACGTCGTACCTTTGCATCCCTGGATGCGACCAGAACGTTATGCGTACCGTTGACGTTCACCTCAAGCGATTTGACTGGATCTGCAATAGAGCGCGGCACTGAGGCCAGAGCGCCCTGGTGGAAGACTACTTCGACGCCTTTTACCGCAGTCGTTACCGCATCCATGTCGCGTAAATCACCTGGGACAACTTCAATCTGTCCTGGTAGCCCTTTAAATGCCTCCAGATTGCCCGGACGGCCGGTTGCATAATTATCAAAAACACGAACAGACTCCCCTTGTTTAAGAAGTGTTGCCGCGATATGAGAGCCAATGAAGCCCGCACCACCTGTAACCAGATATCTTGCTGAACTCATGTTTTCGTTGAATGCACTAGTACTTTTAGATATATAAGAACTAGCTACATTCCCCCTTTCTTACAATAAATTGAGCTTACATCAAACCTTATTGTACCAAATCTGCCTAATTTGTATAGCAGTGGCTGTTTATTACCTATGCTATACTGACTTCATGGCTTTTAGGAGACCAGTGTACTTTTGTATATTTCTATTATGTATATAGAGGTTGATCGGCATGTTAATTTGCCTATTATCTAAACGATCCTCGTATGTATTTATCATGCTACTAGTACTTGTGCTTGCTAGCGGATGCTCTCTGAATCAGGATGCGAATACACCAACTCCAACCGTAAATTTCAATGTTCAGACGGGGCCTACTCCGACTCCTGTGGGTGTTTCTGTTCCAGTCTGCCGCCTTCCTGCCTGTACAAATTTAAATCCCGTTGCAGGAGCGCGACCTTTCGTTGATACCTGGTCAAATGTTCACCGCTTTCTGACATTTGATTTTAATGCGCATAACCCCTATGCCATTGCTAGAAAGTATGACTTTGTCTGGGGGGCAGATCCCCAGAATGTTGCTGCTTATCGCTATGCCAATCCAAATATCGTACTGAGCTACTATATGACGGTTCACCGTAACGATGGTGATTTCATTAACACTGACCTTGGTAAGCAGCAAGGGTTGGGTTACTGGAAAGCTCGGCATCCTGATTGGATCTTGTATCAGTGCGATCGTACGACTCCGGCCTTCGAAAATAGCGATCCAAATATACCGTTTGTATTCACAAATCCTGCTGTTTTAGATTGGATGGTCCAGAGTTATGTGCAACCTGCTGTTGCATATGGCTATGACGCTATCGCTGTAGACAATGTAAGCATGGAAAATCAGTTTGGGGCTTGCGGCTCCTATGATAAGAATGGACAGTGGATACAGCGCTACACGGGTAAGAACGAGGATCCCCAATGGGAGAATGATGTAGCTGATTGGATCACAAAGATGCAAGATGCTCTGCATAAGCAAACAAGGCCTATGTTACTCATAGCGAATTTTGGCCTTGGCCCTATTCCCCTTAATGCGCCAAGTGCGCAAAGAACCCTGGCGCATATTGACGGCGTGTTGGATGAGAGCAGCTTTACGCATTATGGTGAGAATAATCTAACGGCTAGCCAATGGCTGCAGATGGTCCAGTATATTAATGCCATGCAGCAGCAAAACAAGCCTTTCTTTGAGGTGAATGAGTTTAAGGGTGAGATTACAAACTCAGGCAAAGAGTGGGCACTGGCCTCGTATTTGATGTGCAAGCAGCACCTATCTATGGTCTATCTTGCGCCAATTCAACACTACGGATACGATATGCAGATTCCCGAGTTGGATGCGCAGATAGGTAGTCCAAATGATGATATGTACAGTGCACAAGGGGTATATTGGCGTGATTATAGCGGAGGTGAAGTAGTTGTGAACCCGGGGGACAATCCGGCTGATGTTACTCTTAAAGCATCCAGGGCATATGCCGATATCTTCGGACAGCCTGTGAGCCGGACGTTTACCCTGGCTCCCCATTCAGGGAAAGTTCTTCTGGCAAAGGGTTAATCAGCAGTCGCCGATATAATTTCTTTGTCAACTTGTTGGGTCCCCGCTCCTATCTGCTCTGCAGGTGTCGCGGGGCTTTGTTTATCCGATATGTGTGTTGATGGTGCGAATAACGCCTGATATGCCAGGAGGAGATGTTTCTTTGTCTGATTCCAACTCAGTTCCTCTTCGATTCGTCTGCGTCCGAATGTGCCCATTTTAGACCTGAGAGCCTCATCATGAAGGAGTAACTCGATCTTATCGGCAAAGTCCTCTACACGGTTAGGCGTAGCGTATAGCGCAGCCTGCTGTGCTGAATGGCGTGTCTCTGGTAGGTCAAAGGCAACTACGGGCCTGCCCATCGCCATGTATTCCAGAGTTTTGAGCATAGTACTGCGATCATTGAGTGCGTTGCTCGGGTCAGGTGAGAGGCCAATGTCTGCAACGCTTAGGTAGCGCAGCAGGTCTTTTTTGCCAACCCAGCCTGTGAAATGAACATATTCTTCCAGGTTCAGGTCTTTTGTCAGGTTTTTCAGTGTCTGAAACTGGTCGCCATCTCCCATTAAAACCAGGCCGATGTCCCGGCGCTCTCGCTTATTGATCAATTCGTTGAGCGCGTAAAGCACATAATCCACGCCGTCTTGTACGCCCATGACCCCGATATAGGCCAGTAGATACTTATGGCCTCGTTTCAGCTCAGGTTCTGGCGCAACCGTGTGAAAACGGGTGTCATCTGGCCCATTGCGCACGACAAATATTTTCTCCTCTGTGCAACCGCCCTTTATAGCATTGCGCTTCTGAGATTCGTTCGTTGTAATGACCACATCCGCTGTACGGTATGAGCAGCGCTCACAGAACTGAAGCAGCTTGTACAAGAGCTTCATGCGGTCTTGAAATTTTACGTGGAACATCTCCGGTGCCAGATCGTGCTGGTCGAAGATAAATTTTTTGCCGAGCAGGCGATAGAGTAGACCAATAGCAAAGAATGTGTCGGGTGGGTTGGCGGCATGGATGACATCGAAGCCGTGGCGCAACCATACGTTGAGGCTTAGCCTCAACGTGTTGAGCATTGCGGCCACATATTCTTTGATGTAGTCGGTTGACTTCTGAATAGTTGTATCTAAGTGATAGCGATAGATGTGGATGCCATCGATATATGCGTGATTTTCCTGGTCGCGCGTCTCCCCACGAGGACAGATGATGCTTACTTTATAACCATTGTCATGCAACGTCTGGGCTTCGCGCCAGACACGAGGATCTGCTGGCACTGAAAGATTCTCAACCAGCATCAGCACCTTTTTATTCTTTGGCATATACTTCATCCTTTACACTAAATTCTCCCATCGCTTCCATCGCCTCGCCCTGTATCTTTTTCCCTGTCACTTGCTCGTAGACTGCAATGACGCGTTGCGCGATGACAGAACTATCCAGGTATTTGATATCGTCTCGCCCTGTTGTTCGTTCAATGTGAGCCAGCGCTTTTTCGATGCCCACCGCCAGCTCCTCAGCGTTCTGTCCACAAACAGTACAGCCTTCCGTGTGTCCAATAACGTCCTCAACGTCACCCACGTTAGTAGCGACAACAGGAATGTTACATGCCATGGCCTCTTTAACTACATTGGGCGAGCCTTCGGCGATGGACGAAAGGATAAGTGCATTGCTGGCATTCATGTATTCTATGACCGTCTCGTGTGGAAGGCCGCTCGCTACCACTAACTCGATGTCTTTGCCTGCAGCCTGTACATGTTCGACGGCAGCTTTGGCGAGGGCGAAATTCTTAACCGGGATCTGAGGGTTATTTGCGAAGAGTACATAATAACGCTTCTGCTCCCAGCCTAGTGCTGCTCTTGCCTCATCGCGAAGGATGGGGTGGAATTGCGCAAAGTTGACTCCATTGGGGATGACGAAAATTTTCTGTTGTGGACCTTGAGCCGCCTTTTTCATTTGAGCAGATTTGACAATGACTGCGTCTACCCAATAACAGAGTCTGCGACTAATAGATGCCACAAAACTGCCTTTGGAGCTGTAGCCACCGTCTGCTGTCACCGTTCCCAGAATGTCATCTCCGAGATAGGACGCGATGACTGGAGTAGTCCATTGTAGCCGAGAAATCAGGCACCAGAGTCCGTAGTGTCCATGCACGACATCATAACGTTTTGTAAATGATGTAAGAAATACACGAGCGGCTGCTATTGCGTAGCGTAGTGGAGAAGGTCCTGCCATTGGATGGAGGACCTCCACCTCTAAGCCTGCTGCAATGAGCGAGTCAACCTGGCTTTTGATGAATGTGCCTGCGTGAGGCTGCCGGGTCGTGGGATAGACGCCGGTCACCATTAAGACACGGAAAGGTTTCTTTACTGGTTGGTGTTCGGTCATAGCAGACATCTTACTCTCTATCTTTTTTTCTTTCAGAGAAATTATTTGTTAGCGACCAGAGATTACTGGCTGCTCCTCATGCAATAGATCCTCAATTGACCCCTCTGGCATTTCAAGTTGTGGTGTATCGATAAAGACACGGAACCAGAGCTCCAGACTAGCGAGGGTAAAGATCTGGGCCTGGTAGTTTGTCTTCCCCGATAGGTGATCAGCGACTATACGTTCTATATAGTCATTGTTAAAGTAACCACGACTACGTATACGGTCGGACAATAACAATTTAGTGATAATGTCGCGTTGACCGCCGCGGAACCACTCCCCGGTAGGAACGTTAAAGCCCATCTTTTTGCGCGTCAGAATCGTCTCGGGCAAGAAATCCTGGAATGCACGCTTGAGTAAGTATTTTGTCTTCAGGTTTTTGATCTTGTCGTACGATGGAATGCTGGCTGCATACTCAATCAACTTATAGTCAAGTAGGGGAATACGTGATTCCAGCGATGCCGCCATCGTCATCTTATCGCCCTTCATAAGCAGGTTATCGGGCAACCAGATTTTTGTATCCAGATAGAGCATCGATGAGAGGCTGTCGCGCTGCGGATTTTTTGCCAGCCAGCGACGGAATTCGCGGCTGGAATCCAGATCGATTGCGCCTTGCATACTCGGCGAGAGCAGGTCTTTCTTGAGCTGACCGTTGAAGATGCCGAACCAGTTCATCCAACGCTGTGGGGCGGGCTGAGATATATTCCTCGCCGCAGTCTTAAGCTTACGCATGCTATACGGCAACTGATCAAGGGCGGGCTGAATAAGTTGATTGCGCACAACGGGTGGCAGGATGTGATAATAGTTTGCCATCCAGTCGACAACATACTTGGGATATCCGGCGAAGAGCTCGTCTGCACCTTCGCCGGAGAGCACCACTTTTACGTGCTGCCTCGCCAGTTTGGATACCAGATAGACACCTATATCTGACGGTTCGCTAACTGGCTCATCGCGATGCCAGGTGAGCAGCGGCCAGTATTGAGTCAGGTCGGAGGCGCTGACCACTAATTCGTGATGGTCCGTGCCAAAATGATCGGCTACCAGCCTGGCGTAAGGCAACTCGCTATAGTCAGGGTGATCGAAACCAACCGAAAAAGTCTTAACTTTATGACTGGTCAATTGGCTCATGATGCCGGATATAATGCTGGAATCAACGCCTCCGCTCAGCATTGCCCCGACAGGTACATCGGCCATCATGCGCTCTTCGACGGCGCGGTGGACATGCTGTTTAATACCTTGAACATATTCTTCAATCGGCTTGTGCTCTGTCTTTCCAAAGGTAAAGTCCCAGTAGCATTCGTTGCGAACCGTTCCGCCCTCAAAGAGCATCCAGTGGCCTGGCAGCACTTTGTTGATGTTTTTAAACAGGGTGGCTGGAGCTGGTACATAGCGTATGCTGAGGAAATCGGCCATCGCCTGCATGTCGGCCTCGCGGATGACCCGTGGGTGACCCAGAAGGGCTTTGATCTCGGAACCAAAGACGATGTTACCACCATCGATACGAGTGTAGTACAGCGGCTTTTTGCCTGCCTTGTCGCGTGCAAGCAAGAGACGTTTGCGCGGTCCGTCCCAGATGGCGATACCGAACATGCCGTGCAGCATGGCTATCGCGTCTACTCCATATTCTTCATATGCATGGACAATCGTTTCGGTATCGCTATTTGTGCGAAATTGATGCCCTTTTTCAAGCAGATCTTTGCGTAGCTCTTTATAGTTCCAGATTTCGCCATTAAAGATGATCCAGATATCGCCTGTCTCATTACACATCGGCTGGTGCCCACCGTTCAGGTCAATGATGCTGAGACGCCTGAAGCCCAGACCAAGTGGACCATCGATATGATAGCCACTATCGTCTGGCCCGCGATGCGCGATGAGGTCTGTCATATGTTCGATGACCTGCGGAGATACCGGCTCGCCGCTATTTGTATTATATATGCCACAAATGCCGCACATAAGCTTCGCCCTTTCCTCTACCGTAATTATGTACTATCAATTACGCACAGCTTGTATTTGTTGTGGGCTATGCTCTACATGAAGTGCAGGAGTATCCATATAGATTTGAAACCAGAGTTCCAGACAGAGCATTGTCCATATAGC
>CAXTXB010000138.1:0-1471 GCA_964247965.1 uncultured Dictyobacter sp.
CGCGCCCTTCTGAGGTGGAGCTACCACGACAACCACAAGGGGTTGTCGCTACGCGCCCTTCTGAGGTGGAGCTACCACGACAACCACAAGGGGTTGTCGCTACGCGCCCTTCTGAGGTGGAGCTACCACGACAACCACAAGGGGTTGTCGCTACGCGGAGCTCACAAATGGATCAGAGCAATATATCTTCAGTAGATGCATACTACAGTCATGGAGCTCAACGTTGGTAGATACGCTACTTTTTGTCCTGTTGCACGTCATTTCTTTTCTCGTTGGTGCAATTGTGACTATTTATACCGTCATTTCTGCCTTGCGTACATTCGTGTTGCCACGTAGTGCGCCGGACTTGATTAATAGGACCGTTTTTATCGTTGTACGGCAATTATTCGAATTGCGCAGAAAGCGTATGCGGACCTTTCTGGCAGTCGATCACGCCATGGAGTTATATGCACCGGTAAGCCTCATTGCACTGCTAGTGGTCTGGCTGGTTTGTATCCAGATCGGCTATATGGGGATGTACTGGGCGGTGGATAACCAATCGTTCTACGATTCTTTTAAGATCAGCGGCTCCTCCCTGCTCACGCTCGGATTTTCCCTGGTGGATAACTTTCCCACCACGGTTTTGACCTTTTCCGAGGCGACTCTAGGCCTGATCATGGTCGCGCTATTGATCGCCTACCTTCCAACGATCTATTCGGCGTTTGCCAGGCGCGAGGCTGCGGTGACGATGCTCGAAGTCCGCGCTGGTGCGCCTCCTTCTGCAGTCGAGATGATTATTCGCTACTCGAACTTAAAGAGGTTAGATAAACTGAGTGAGCTATGGCCCGCATGGGAGGCTCTGTTCGTTGACATGGAAGAGAGCCATACATCGTTTGCCGCGCTCTCGTTCTTGCGCTCGCCGCAGCCGCAGCGATCCTGGGTCACGGCGTCGGGAGCAGTGTTGGACGCGGCCTCGCTCACACTGGCTGCAGTCGATATTCCACGCGATGCACAGGCCGATCTGTGCATACGTGCCGGTTACCTTGCACTGCGCTACATAGCCACCTTCTTTCGCATCAGCTACAATCCCGAGCCATCGGCCGATGATCCGATCAGTGTTACACGCGCAGAGTTTAATACGGCACTGACAGAAATGGAGCAGGCGGGTGTGCCGCTCAAGGATGATCGAGAGCAGGCATGGCAGGACTTCAAAGGCTGGCGCGTTAACTACGACACGGTGCTACTTGGATTAGCCGAGCTCACCATAGCACCTGTCGCACGCTGGTCTTCGGATCGCCAGCTAGCAAAGGCATCGCCCGTCGTCTTGCGCTGGCGCGGCGGACGCAAACCCCTGGAAACACACGAGTGGATTCCGCCTTCTAATCTTTAGCTTCTATTGTACTAGCCGAAATCATCTAACCGGCTCACTGCGCGTAGCGACAATCCCTTGTGGTTGTCGTGGTGGGTGAGTTGTGAGGCCAGCAAGCACGAC
>CAXTXB010000138.1:1481-5517 GCA_964247965.1 uncultured Dictyobacter sp.
GGGGTCCTGTGCCCCCCCCCACACCCCACCACCACATTGGTTTGGCCCCCCACGCGCAGTGAGCCGGTTAGATGATTTGGATCAAAGCACTATCTAGCTTTGCTCTTCCATCTGGAGGTCGGATTTACGCCGGAAGAGGGCGCTCCCTGCGAGCGCACCCAGCGCGCCAAGGGCGAGCCCTAACAGGGGGCCAATTATAAGGTGACCGGCAGCATCAAAGATGGCGTTTTTGACGATATAGGTCGTGATATTGGAATCGCCGCTGTGCGCGAATCCATGAATATATTGCGGATAGAGCTGCAGCCGTGTCATCAGAATATATGTAAGCAATAGCAGTGCAATCCAGGCAATGAGCGCGCTCAGCATGCCGCTCCAGAGGCCTATTCTGAGGCCAAACGAAAAATTACCGGTATGTCTAGCGCCGTAAATACCGCCAATCAATGTAACTACAAGCACACCAGCTAAACATATAATATCAATAATGCGGCTAGAAGTAGGCAGTATATTATCTCCAACCACCTCAGCGAGCCAGAAAAGGCTGGCGAGCAGACCAAAATTCACCCCTTGCCGCTGCGCCCACATCTCATCACGCCCAAAACCTTCGCTGATCTCTCTCACTATAAAAGCATAGGCGGCAAATAATCCAGTCAAAACCAGCAGCAGACCAGCAAAGAGCAGCCCCGAGCGCGAGAATACCAGCATGCCGCGATACCTGATCAGGCTATAACCAAGTAGCAGCAAGCAAAGAAAGAGCGCGATAGACAAACTACGTGCTAATCCCGACTGCCTGGGCATCGATGTAAACGCCATCCGATACAATCCTTTTCAATGATGGAAGCGCAAGAGAATAACTGTAAAGATAGTATACACGAAAAGAAGGCAGAATAGGATCTATTACCTATCAGCCCTCACTCAAAAGTATGAGCAAGAATCAACCTCAAGCATGATAATCAATTCAGACTTCTATGATATGCTCTGCTTAGATACAAACAAGACATGTATCTCTCGAACTCTATTGTGAACCATCGTACATAGTTCAAACTACCCCTGCTTCGTAACAGCAATGTTACACTATGCCTTCTATAAGTAGAAATAATAGCTATAGCTATTCTGTGAAGGGAAAATATCTATAATGTATTCATTTCACATAGATGTACTCCGTCAGGAACTGCGTATCCTGGGCTTGGTCTTGTTCGCAACGCCGGCAGTGGTGGTGGTTACTGTAGCGCAATGCACCGCCATGCTATTTGTCGGGCATGTTCCTTATGGATTTATTGCTAATCTGCTGATTGGCAGTCTGGAAGCTTTGCTACCGCTGGTCGTTGGCATTCTTCTTGCCGGCGCAGCCGTACAGGACCCCTCACTTGAGCTGCTCTTAACACTAAATATCCCTTATCGCTTCATTGCGTTCAGAAGGTTCGCTTTGATCCTTCAGAAGATACATTTGTCGTAGAACAAATGTTCGCGTCCTAAAGTATCTGCTATCTGAGAGCTCTTTTGAGAACTTCCAGCGACCTCTCCCGCAGCTATGGACTCACTGTTCTCATCCTCTTGAAAAACTAGCTTAGCTAGAGTATGCTTGGGGTGAGGAAAAGATGACTAGCTAAGCTAGTTTTTCAAGAGGATGAGAAAGGGGATGAACGCTCTTCTGTCTGGTGGTGAAGCTCCTTGGCATGATCTCTGATGCGTGCATCTCTCAGGGAAAAGGGTTCTCCTCCGCCATTATTTTCTCTTTACGGGGTCACCATATTAGGTAGGCTTTTGAAGGCTGTATAGTAAAACAGGAGACACATACATGCAGTATCGCACCCTTGGCAGGACTGGCATCAAGGTTAGCCCCTACGCACTTGGCACGCTCATGTTCGCCACGTCCTTCGGCAACCCCGACCCTGACGACTCAGCCCGCATCATCCACAAAGCACTGGACGCAGGCATCAATCTCATCGACACCGCCGACGCCTACGGCGACTCCGAAGAGGTCGTCGGCAAGGCACTGAAGGACCGTCGTGACAATGTGGTCCTCACGACAAAGTTCAGCCGCCCCATGGGAACCGACCCGAACCAGCAGGGTGCCTCCCGACGGTGGATCGTGACGGCCGTTGAGAATTCGCTGCGCCGCCTCCAGACCGACCACATCGACGTGTATCAGATGCAGCGTCCCGATCCCGACACGGATATCGAGGAAACACTTTCAGCGCTGACAGACCTCGTCCGCAGCGGCAAAATCCGCGCGTTCGGAACCTCGACTATGCCCGCATCGAACCTCGTCGAGGCGCACTGGGTGGCGGAACGGCGCGGTCTGGAGCAGTTCCGTACCGAGCAACCGCCGTACTCAATCCTGAACCGCGGCATCGAGCGTGAAGTCCTTCCGGTCGCGCAGCAGTACGGCATGGGTATTCTTGTCTGGGGACCACTCGGTCAGGGCATGCTCACCGGTCGGGTCCGGCGTGGGCAGGACAACGACGTGCGCCGTGCGAAGATCTTTAAGGCATTCAGCGACGAGCGCCGCCTCGAAGCCGTCGAGCAGCTCGTCCCGCTCGCCGAGGAAGCGGGATTGTCGATGACGCACCTCGCCATGGCGTTCGCCATTACGCACCCTGGCGTGACGAGTGCCCTTCTCGGGACTCGCACCATGGAGCAGTTCGACGACCTCCTTGCGGGGATAGATGACGTCCTCACCGATGACGTCCTTGACCGTATCGACGAGATCGTGCCGCCTGGCACCGACATCGGCACGCTCGACCAGGCCTACGTGCCGCCAGCACTGCAGAAGACCAGCCTGCGCCGCCCGCCTAAGGCGCGTTCAGTCTCCTGAATCCGACGCCGATTGCGGCCGTTTTCCGAACAACAGCGACATCAGAGGGAAAGGCTGCCTTGGCAACTTGGCTACCAGCACTGGAGGTTCTCCATGACGACATTCACAACGGTAAAATCTCAAACATGTAGCCTAAATTATACCAGTAAGGGATCACTATATTATCCAAGGCTAAACATACGCTAAGGGGTTGAAGTCCAGGAGCAGGCAAATTTTTGCACCGAAACGCTTCTTTTTCTCGCAACTTTTCCTGTACAAAAGGAGACCTGGAATGCCGTTACAACGTGAAACAGTGGCGCGTGCCGCTCTGCATTTAGTGGATGAGATTGGGTTGGACAGTTTGACCATACGTCGTCTTGCTGCGCACCTGGATATTCAAAACCCGTCGTTGTACTGGCACATGAAGAACAAGCAAGAACTACTGAACTATATGGCTGAGCTGATACTGGCTGATTTCTTTGCTGAACTGCACGAGCCAGAGCCAGACCAGGACTGGGTTGATTGGCTGACCATCTATGCCCGCCAGTTGCGCACCATGATGCTTGCACACCGCGATGGAGCACGAATCGTGGCGCAAGCCGATCCGTCGCGGAGCACGTTCTTCGAGGGCTTCGAATGGGCAATGAAGGTGCTGCGGCATGCTGGCTTTGATGGGAACGAGGCCGCCATAGGAATAATAACGCTGCAGAACTATGTTCTGGGCAATGTCTTTGAAGTACAAGCCCATCCCTTTTCTCTTGCATCTGACGAGGACGAGAGCCATCTGTCTGCCTTGAGGCTTTCTCTCGATGAAGAACGCTTTCCCAACTTTGCTGCTTTTCTTCACACCCCTGCACTTTACTCATCCCCCAGGGCTTCTGCACAGTTTGAAGCAGGGTTGTCACTGTTTCTGGGCGGCTTGCGTGCATATTTTGCCCAGGAACGCTCAAACAAGTTGGATGGAGAGACCTCTTGAGCGTTCCTCGAAAAAATGCAACTCACCATCTTCATAGTTGATGAGCGTAACGATGGATTGGCGATCGTGGCCTGGCTGAAGCAGCCCTGGTTTCCTGGCTCGTTCGCCACCATACAAGATGGCCTTGAACGACGTCGGTTGTCGTTCAAGGCCATGCAAGAGAGCAAATTGCGTTCCTGCACAAATTCGTCAGAACGTTCGTCTACCCTCTTGGATAGCCTCTTTGGACTGTTTTTCTATTCCAATTTTCTGTTCCTACTGTGGGC
>CAXTXB010000138.1:5527-11209 GCA_964247965.1 uncultured Dictyobacter sp.
CCTTTCATATCTGCCCAAGGACACAAGACCGCAAGAACTGATCGCAGCAGTACGTGCAGCCGTACGAGGAGAAAGTGTCCTTCATCCAATGGTCGCCTCTCGCCTGCTACGCGAGGTGCAGCGCCCAAGTCAATCTCACCTTGACGAGCTAACGCCACGCGAGCTCAACGTCTTAACGCACATCGCCCGCGGTCGCTCCAACCATGAAATTGCCAGTGAGCTATCAATCAGCGAACAGACCGTTAAGACGCACGTCTCTAATATCTTATCGAAACTCCATCTTGCCGATCGTACGCAGGCGGCCATTTACGCGTTGCAGCAACGCGTGGTCGATCTCAAAGATGCACTGAACAACAAGTGAATCATCCTTTCGCATTGGTCATTCCTTCCCCTCGCTTCACCAGGGTCAGCACGAGTAGCATCAATGCAAAAGCAACCGTCAACACCCCTCCGAAGGTGAAAGGTGCTGCATTACCAAGACTTACAGCCACATAGCCCAGAACGAGCGAGCCCAGGATGCGTCCGATGTCCTGAGCAGCGAAGTATGTCGCACTGGCGAGGCCACGCTGGTTTACACCTGTGAGATCAAGCATCCAGGCGATGATAACGGGACCAGCGGCGGCCCAGCCAGTGCCAGCCACTAAGCCAGCTAAAATTGTCTCGACATCATTATGTACGAGGATAAGTACAAAAACGCTTACGCCCATCAAGAATAAACCAATCCCGGACACGCTAGCCCGTCCGTGGCGGTCAGATAGCCTTCCAGCCATCGTGCGCAACAGCAATTGTGGCACAACCTCGGCTGTATAGAAAAGACCAGGATTTTGTATGCCACGACCAGCAAGAAAGTTTGGCATAAACGCGAGCACCACGCCATATGCCAGGCCCATTGCGATCATAGCACAAGCTGGCACCAGAAGCGTTCGCAACCCGCCTAGCCAGGTCCAAATTGAAAGGCTCGATAGAGATGACGCACCTTCCCTCCCCTCTTTCAGTAAAAACATGCTTAAGATGGCCGCTAACACACCAGAGACCAGCGCACATAGGAACAGGATCAATGGTCCAGCACTTCTAAAGACAAAAACGCCTAAAGCAGGAGCAAGTGCGCCAGCAACATTACTAAACAGGCCATAAAAGCCAATCTGTGTGCCACGCTGCTCCGGGCTGACCAGCCTGCCGGCTAAAGCGTTTAGCAGCAGGGCAAAGGAACTCATGATGAAGCCGCGAGCTAGCACAATGCAGATCAAAAACCAGAGTGTATGGAACAAGGCAAAAAGTGGCGCGGTGAGGGCCAGGGCAGAGGCAGACCACAAAATGTAACGCGTGCTCCCAAAGCGGTCGGCAAGCGAGCCAACTAGCAGGTAAGCCAGGAAGTCTAGCAAGAAGCCAATTCCGACAAGCGCCCCTACCTCTGAAATGCTGTACCCTAACGCCTGTGTGTAGTAGAGTGGGAGGGCGGCAAGCAGAAGATTAAAACTGCTATAGCCAAAGAAGGCCGTCCAGCCAGCAATGACGAGAGCGCGAGGGTATCGTGCCGGCAAGATGATCTGCAAAAGATTTTTCTTAGGCTGCACTTTTTCATGGATAATCATGATAATCTTTGTCCTTTTCAAATACTAACCAGGAAAACTACGCTTCTCTAGAGTTGACGTATCACATTTATCTATTTCATTAGATATTCATCTAATGCCACGAGTAAAAAAAATTGAGATCCATTTACATGTCAACATATTTCCTTTATCTCCCTGCATATCACAGTCCAAGATAGTTGTGCAGCGTCGTGAACAGCTCGTTTACGGCTTCAGACCGTACTGCATAGACCTGCCTCATATCCTCAGTCATGTGAATCTGAACTAGACCTGCGATGCGGAGCTGGGTGAGGTGATGGGAGATAGTCGGCGGCGTCAGGTCGAGCCGCTTCGCCAGGTCCTGCGTGCGTTGTGGCTCACGCATCAGCAAACGCAGAATCTTCAGGCGTGTCTCGTCAGTGAGGGCCTTGAGGCGTTGCAGCATTGCAGCATCCAGGATAAGCTCATCGCGCCGCTCTTCTTGCTCGGGCAGTGCACTATAGATAATGACTAGCGCATCTTTGAGCGTGAGCAGATACACATAAGGCGTGATCAAATAAGATGGAGCCAGGATAATGCGCGGAACATTTGTCTCAGGCGGCACGCGCACACCATTAGTAATTTGCACAATCAATTCGGAGGTAGGCAGGGTGCCAAGTAAGGACTGATGGACGCGAACTGTACGACGCAGACGCGGGCCGATACGTTCAGCCTCCGTGCTGAAAAACTGCTCGTAATAGCTGCGAAGCAAGCGTAACAGATCTTCCTGCATTCGTGTAGGATGTGCTAGCACACTCTGTATGTACTCCTGGTAGGCGATAGGCAGTTCATCCATATATTCGGCAAAGAGCTGCTTATCACGCCTCGCAAGCTGTTCACCAGCAGCTATATGCTCAATCAACGTCGGCCAGTACGTTGTGGGAGCACTGCCATCAATATTGCTGGCAAGTATTCCCAGCAGATGGGCAGCGGGGAGGTCTGAGAGAAAATCAAGGAAATCTGGGACGGTGCGGGGCGAGGGAACTTGATAGATGACACCAAGCAGACCACCAATGTCCAGATGTGGAATCTGGTCGAGATAGGGCGACTGGATGAAAAGGTTGTCCCCAAGGTTACGACCAAAGAGCATTTGCAGCTCGCCGACAAAAGCGCTTCCCATCTGCGCCGCCGCTCGCTGTCGCTCATAAATACTTGAGGCATGCGGCTCAATACGCATCAACTCAGTCAGGCCCAGGATAAAATCATAGGCCGTCGATATATCAAAGCTGACACGCGTTAATAATTTATCATCGCTGTTTGGCATGAGGCGCATAAGACATCGGCCTTTCATATTAGATATTCATCTAATGATACTCTAAGGAGAAGGAGATTGTCAAGGATAATAAAGAGCGACAGATCCTTTGGCCATGTTATACTAATTAGATAGATAAATCAGGCCAGGGAAGAGAGAGATGCTCTCGTTGAAATCAATGCGCGGAGGGACACACAATGCTGAAGCGTGGCAGCGGCTTCCCCGCTGCCAGTCAGTTGAAGATTAACAGTCTAGTAGCATGGCCGGATTAAAAAAGTCAAAATTATCACTACCATCTATGTTTGCGAAAGGGATTTTCAATGGCGACATCTCAAAAAGCTTCATCCAGATCTTCTACCAGACCCTATACGGAAAGCGACATTGGTTCGACCCGTCTCACACCGACTTATCGCGTTGATCTACGTCCTATCCACACAAAAGATGTTTTCTACGACGCCAATCCCGTCTCTGACTGGACAGCGCTATCGTGGAAGCAGATTGGGCGTCCGTATCGGGTCGAGCGCTGGTCCAGCGAGAAAAAGCGCTGGGAGCGGGAGCACGATCAGGAACTGCCTGTCAAGACCTCCTGGGAGATGTTCAACCGCTCGTTTCAGAGCTTGTTTGATGAAGACGCGCTGGCTAAACGGAAGGATGCACTCGGAGAGCTCGGTACAAGCCTGGTCGAGGTTCATCTAGACAAAGCGTGGGAAGCTATGGAAGAGATTGTACAGACAACGTTCTGGAACAAGATTCACCGTGTGGAGGATGCTATCTGGGACCCACGTGGCAAGCGGGCGCTATTTGAAGGACTGGATGTCAAGAAGCCTGAGGTGCTCTTTCTAGGCGCAGCCGACGGCTACGAGGCAATGCAGTTGATGGCGATGTATCCAGGTGGGCACGCAGTATTAGTAGATTACGATGATTATTGTCGCACGCACAGATTCGGCGAGTTTCCCGAAGCCTACCCGTTTTTAGGCGAGAATCCAGCTACAGGTGGACCGAAAGTCTGGTACCGTGATGAGATGAACATCGACTTTGAAGTGGTAGATATTCGTGACCTCAAATATGGAAAAGAATTTGATATCGTCGTCAGCATCGGCCTGCTGGAACATTTTCCCGACCAGTATAAGCCGCTCGCGCTGGACATGCATCGCCGCTTCCTCAAACCCGGCGGCTACGCGATCATGACCACTCCACGCCTGCAGCTCTCATCCAAGCTGTTCTATACACTCTTCGCCGACCTGATGAACTTCTCTTATCGCGAGCTCATGGATGTCACCCACCTGGGCCTCTACGCCCACGAGAACGGCTTTGAGATTCTGCGCCACGGGCGCATCAAAGCTCACAACGGTATCATCACCCGCTTACGCTAACACTACAATTGAGGGATAAAATACTATAAATAACCTGCACAATACAATGAAAGTCTTGTGCAGGTTATTTGACGAATACAGCTAGCCTTTTTCTCATATTTTTTGAAAATCATACACTTTTATCATATATTTATCTTCATAAAGTATTTCTAAGTAAAAGAGGTTTCAACATGATGCAACAATCTTCTTCACAGCTCATTTGCCCAATCTGTGAACAAATCGATACTGTTCAGAAAGTAAGCTCGCTCGTTAGATCGAGTACAGCGAAGATCGATTTATCGGGTCGTTCCACAAACTTTGGCGCAGCAGGTGGACGTGTTGCTGTAATGAGAGGCTATAGCCAACTTTCTGGTCACCAGCAGACTCGTCTTGGAGCACTTCTTGCTCCTCCACCTTACCCACGCTATCGATCGAATTGGATGCTAGCGGGAATAGGACTCGCAATAGCTTCCTTGCTCGCCTTCTTCCCATTTCTCGTCTATAGTGCAAGTAATGTTAAGGACCCATCAGCATGGTCAAGTCTAGTAGTTGGTGGTGTCATTGCAGCAACAGTCCTCATAGCGAAATTTGTCTTTGACGCAACACAACGTAAAGCAGCCACAGCTAGAGTTCCTCATTGGGAAAAGGCTATGTCTACCTGGCAACAATTGTACTATTGTCATAGGGATGATCAGGTATTTATTCCAGGGACGAACCGCTTTGCGTCATCAGATCAGATACGTAAATTATTTTAATGGAGCTTCTCTTCTCACTTAAAGCTTCTAAAAGAAAAATCTTCTCAAGATTCTTTTCAGAGGAGTTGACGCATTTTTGATGATGGAACATGTGTTTTTGTACCGGGCATAAACACAATATCGTGCGAGGCACAGTAATAGAGCGCGTGCCATCTTTGAATTTTCTCAAATAGACGTGGCCGTCGAGTTATGGCTAGCACTAAATTGATGCATGCCATTATGACTATAGGAATAAGCAGGAGAAGGATTATTGTATCCAGGGCACTAATAGAGCGTGCGATTTCTTGTAGATCAAATGCGAGCAGTTTTGGATGACGTACACAAAGAAGGAATAAAGCAATCAAGAAGATGCTTACGATTAAAATAAAACCGATCCAGGACGTGGCAAGATGATCCTTCGGTGGATGAAGCTTTTTAGCGAGGGCTGGTTGATCCTGGATAACCTTGCTTTTCGCCGGTCCTTGGCTTACCTGCCGCGAACGCACTCGTTCAGATCCACCCTGCACAATGGTATCGACTAATAAAACGTGATCCCTATTTCCACAGATAGGACAATTGAAGTCCTGCAATATATTATGCATGTTGCCCATTCCTCTATTTTTATAAGCATGCAAGCATGTAAAGCTGTATGAAAAGTCTACTATTTAAAATACACAGTATTCTGGCATAGCTCATTTAACAGGCTTGCTAACCCGGGGGGGGGGGGGGGGGGGGGG
>CAXTXB010000139.1:0-11099 GCA_964247965.1 uncultured Dictyobacter sp.
AAGCACAATCGTTTGCAAAATGGGTATTCACGTTTGATCACAAAAATATATGAAATTATAAAATAGAGATGAGAGCAGCGAAGCTGCGATCTACCTCTCTTTTAACCTTTTATATGTGATGCGTAAACCTTCCAGAGGCAGAAATTGGTTTACATGCTGTATCTCTGGAATGATCGGAGCCAGGAGTTGCGCGAGACCACCATGGGCAATTACTTTCACCTCATCACCTTCATCTACTATCTCTGCGCGTAGACGAGCAATTAGACCTTGTACCAGGCCAACGTGACCATAAATAATACCTGACTGTATATTCTCAATTGTATTTTTGCCCAGCGCTGAGCGGGGGGGTGTCATGTTGACACGATAGAGCTGTGAGGCGGCACTGGTCAACGCTTCAGCGGAGATCATCAGGCCGGGGGCAATTGCGCCACCCAGAAAATCTCCCCTGGCGGAAACGACATCGAAGGTTGTGGCGGTGCTAAAGGCGATTACAATCGCGGGACCCCCATAGAGGCGGTGGGCGGCTATGGCCGTCATCATACGGTCAGAGCCAACTTCCCATGGATTATCGACCAGAAGTTGAATCCCAAGGTCAAGAGTGTGACCGACAACTAACGCTTCTTTACGACAGTAGCGCACCGCGAGGTCTTCAAACACTGGTGTAAGCGGTGGCACCACGCTCGAAATAATCATATCTTCGATATCGGCCAGCTTCAGGCCAGCATGGCGCAACAAGTCACTTAGCACCATCGCATACTCATCAGTTGTACGCTGCCGTACAGTAGAGACTATCCAGTGATGCTTCATAGTCTCTTGCTCATACAGGCCAAATTTGATGTTAGTATTACTGATATCAAGCGCGAGTAACATAGTGATCCCTTCTCTGGCAGTACGTAGAAGAAATACGTAACATCGATGTTACATTTCGGAACGTTCTACAATTGCTAAAGACGCAGCATAATCCTTGAGAATACCTGCGATCACAAAAGGGTCTCCGAAGGATTCATCGCTTACCACGATTACTTCAGTATCATCGCGCGCATCTAAAAAGGCTAGCGAGGTTGGAGCACGCATACGCCGGCGGCGCGTACGCGTGGATGATCCTCCACGTCCCAAAAAGGCACTAAAGATATTAGTACCGGCACTTCGCCTCTGTTCATCTTCCATCTTTATGGCGCTCTGCTCCAGGGGCGAGCGGCCGCGCGGAGTAACATAACGCACAGAACTCAAGGGCACCTGGACAATCTTATCCCCTTCTTGCTTCACAAAATCCTCGTAGGTAATCACAATTATATGCTCATCAGCACGGAGCAAGCGACGTACATCGATAATGAGCAGTACAATACTCCCGATCACAACAGCAACAAGCATACACAATAGCAGGGAGGTAAAAATGATGGAGAATACGCTTCGCTCATGGCTGTAAGGCAAAACGACGGGAACAATTATAGTCAGGAGGAGGAGACCTACAAGAATACCAAAGATCCACCCTGCGATCGCCCACATAAGCTTGTCGCGCAACAGTGGGAAGACTACCCATCCCTGCTTTCCAGTGCCCGCCTTAGCCTGCGCCAATATCTCTTCTGCTTGCATATAATGGTCCTTCTTATTAGAGGGAATGGTACAACCCTATACGTTGCACTATTATATCAGACCAACATAGACAAGTGAAATGTTACTATTATAAGACTATTCCAGTTAAGCGAAAAAGCGCTCAACCCGAATAGTTGCAAGAGCGGGAACTACTCGGAAGGGAATTGTAGTACTATCTCGAAAAACGCCTTCTAAATTATAGGTTCCGTTTTGGAGAAATGATAACACAAGGATGTTGAATGTCTTATCTACCTTGTAGTCGGGGGCATAGCATAGTAGCAAAATGAATGTAATGCTCAATTCTAATTATTATAGTATTGAATTTCTATGGCTATAAGAAAAACAAAAAAAGAAAATATTTTCTATAAGATATAATAAAGGTTGAATGCAGGATCTCTTTTCTCTAGAGCGACAGATAAAGGGAAAGCTAGTAGTGGATAATGTAATACGACTAATGGTGGAGAAGGCGGCTCGCCTTTTGCTGCAGAGGTATCGCGAGGCTCATCCGATGTGGGAAGGTGATAAGACGCCCGTTGATGATCTGGCGGCCTGGCTTGGTCTGTATGTTGAGACCTTTCATCCTGACGACTATGCAATGGGCACGTTTGGCTTTATGGACCCGGATGAGGGAGAAGATCTGGTCTGGCTCTGCCGGGACTTGAAAGAGACGCTGCGTCGCTTCACCCTGGCGCATGAGATTGGACACGCAATCCTTCACTGTCAGAATGGCCGCCGCCTCAATGAGCTTTCGGAACAATCTGCCGAGTTCGCGCAGAATAGCCAGGGACCCGAACCCTCGCGTGCCGATCCTTGTAGTGAGAAGGATGTGCAGGAAGATATGGGCAGATATCTGGAGCAGGAAAGGGTGCAGGCTACTTTAGGCGCTGGTCATAGCTACGATCCTAGAAGTGAACGCGAGATCGCGGCAAACCTCTTCGCGGCAGAGCTGCTGATCCCTGCGGAGCGATTACGTACGCTCTACCTCCTGGAGCAAGTGCCTCCACACACGCTTGCAGCTATCTTTGGCGTCTCACAGGCCGCGCTGCTAAATAGGCTAGCGGAGCTTCTGCTTCAACCTTCATCAAATGACGAAAACGGGCGGGAACCAGTACAAAAACAAGCACCGGCTGCAAAAAGGCGCTACGATGAGTTTCAACAGGCGGCCATTGAGGCTCCCACACCCGCGTTAATCGTCGCAGGTCCCGGCAGCGGGAAGACCAGTACGCTTATTGGGCGCGTTGAATATATCATCAATATGCTTGGAGTCCAGCCCAGGAATATTCTCGCGCTCACCTTCTCGCGCAAGGCAACCCAAGAGATGGAAGAGCGTCTGCAAAGCGTGCTCGTAAGCCCTTCTGATCCTGTTGATTCAGCCCTGCTCCCTAAAGTAAGTACCTTCCATGCATTTTGCGCTGACTTATTGCGGAAGCATGGCGCACTGGTAGGACTCCGTACTAACTTCGCGCTCATAGACGACGCAGAAGCTTATTTTCTCTTGCGTCAGCAAGCAAACAAGATGCGTTTACATCACTATCAAAAGCTGCAGGCACCGACCTATCATTTTCCTGATATGTTAAAGGCTATCTCGCGTGCGAAAGACGAGCTGCTATCCCCCAGCGATTACGAGCAGCGAGCACGACAATTGAAACAGGGGGCGCAAGACGACGAGGCGCGCGAAAAGGCCGAGAAGACCGGGGAGGTTGCTCATGTCTACGCGCTCTATCAAGAAGCGCTGCAGCAGCGCGGGGATACCGATTTCGGAGGCCTGATCATGCTGGCCATCCAGCTACTACGCGAGCAGCCGGATGTCTTGCGCGAGCAGCAGGAGAAGTATCAGCATATCCTGGTCGATGAGTTCCAGGATGTGAATCGCGCCAGTGGAGTGCTCCTGCGTGAGCTGGCGGGCGAACGGCGTTGCGTCTGGGTGGTTGGTGACGCGAACCAGGCTATTTATGGCTTTCGAGGAGCCTCACCAGCCAATATTCGTCAGTTTCAACAAGACTACCCGGGCGCGGCTGTTCTCCCCCTTAGTCGCAACTACCGCTCACAACCAGACCTGGTGGCACTGGCGGAATCTTTTCGTTGCAGCCACCTGGAACCGGAAGAGCAGCCTGGAAAGAACCAGCCAGTTCGTCCAGCTCATACTGATACATATGTTACCATCGCTAACGCTCCTGACGAGGCAAGCGAGCTAGCAGGACTGATCCAGGATATTGACTACAAGCATATCCAGGGCTACGCATATAAAGATATGGTCATTCTCTGTCGCACGCGTGTGCAGGCGAAATCTATTACACAGGCGCTGGCAGCGGTGGAGCTCCCGGTAGTCGAACAGAGCAGTGTGCTCGAACAGGAGTATATCAAAGATGTCCTCTCGATCTTACTACTCTTAGCTGATCCAAGCGGCATAGGGCTGTTGCGCGCAGCACGACAACAAGAACATCTCCTCTCGCAACAGGACATTGAAATCCTGCTGCTCGCCGCGCGCGATCCACAAACAAACCTGCGTCAGTTACTCATAGCGGGAGAAGCGCCACTTATCATGAGCATTGAGGGACGCCACTCGCTGCTGCGCCTTTCACATATCGTAAACACGCTCATGCACACACCGCCCAATAGTGTCTGGTCGCTGCTCGCACACTATATGTTGCTCGAAACCTCGCTTCTCCGCGACCTGCTCGGTAGTCCAAAGGATAAACAGAAAAGCGCGCGCCTGGCCGACTACAATCAGCTCTTACAGCTCGCCCGCCACTACGATCAACAGCAAGCGATACGTGAACAGTCGCAGCAACGCTCTTTGGAGACGAGCGTGGCAGGCGGGCAAGAACCATTTGCGCCTCCTTCGTTTGAGGAGTTAGTCAAGGGCTTTCTAGAATATCTGAGCCTGCTCGTCCTGCTGCGACAGGACGGAGGAAGCCGCCAGGGAGGCGATGAGAGCAGTGCGGAGCAAGCTGACATTATTCGTGTCATGACGGTGCACGCCAGTAAAGGGCTTGAATTCCCTGTCGTCTACCTGCCCGGACTGGTGCAGCGGCGCTTCCCCACGCAGGCGCGCACCAGTCCGATTCCCGCTTTGCAACAAGAGGACGACAGGAATGATACCCACGAAAGCGGAGAAGCCTGCCTCTTCTACGTAGGAGTCACACGCGCTCGTGATCAGCTGATTTTGAGCCATAGTGAACGCTACGGCAAGCAGAAATATAAACGTTCCTCTTATCTCGACGCACTCGAAGCCGGTCTGCCAGAAGAGCGTATCATCAAGCTACAATGGGCTCAGCAGCAGGCAGGCACTCAGCTTGATTATAGTCAATTAGCCCAGTTAGCCAATGAATATCAGCCTGTAACCTCTCAACCGAGCAGAGATTTTATTAATGCGATGCGATCGCCTGCGTTTAGCGCTTCTGCCATCGAGGCCTATCAGCGCTGTCCAAGGCAGTATGCGTATAGCTCGATCTACCGCTTTAGTAGTCATACAGATGGTTATCAGTTGTTCTGGCAGGCGACGCAGAAAACAGTCGAGACGTTGCAGCGGCAGATAGACGAGAAAAAAGGGGGCGAGCAACGGGAGGCAAGCATGCCGACGCAGCCAGAGATTCAAGAGCTTTACAGCCAGCATTGGCAGGCGCTGGGAGGCCCAGACGCTCCCTTTGCGCCCATGTATGAAGAGCACGGACATAAAGTCGTAGAAGCAGTAAGACGTACGCTGCATGGCAAAGAGGAGGTCGACTGGCAACTGCGTGCAGGCTACGACGTAGATATTGCGGGCCAGACGGTGCATGTAACCGTTGATCGCGTTGAGGATAGCAGTGGCACCAGCAAGCCGACTAAATTTGTTCGCACTCGCTTTGGACGGCGGAAGGAGAAACTCGCGACCGAGTTGCGTGAATTATTCTATGCGCTCGCCTATCGCCAGCAGTATCCAGGACAGAATGTGGAGCTACATAGCTATAATATGAGCACGGGCGAGGCCTCTCCAATTACAATCAGCAGTAAAAAAGAGCAGAGTCTCTACGAGGACGCCGAGCAGGCAATCAAAGGGATGGAAGCCAACCTCTATCCTGCCCAGCCAGCCGAGCCATTTCGCTGCCCAACCTGCCCATTCTTCCTGATATGCCCTGCATAACTATAACTTTCTTAAAATGCTTTGAAGCATTTTAATCATAAAAGATCCTATAACTGGACGGCTGCTTGAACCTCAATTTCGATCATTAAACCTTCTCTGACAAGCTTGCTGACTTCCACAAACGTTGAGATCGGGGGATCAACGGCAAAGTAGCGATTGCGGATAGCGACGACCGTTCCGAGCTGAATGGTTTTGAATACCTGCGTAGATGTGATTGGGTCCAGGCTCATGGATGGCTCGTCTACCAGTACCACTATTGGATCAAGCATGAGCGCACGGGCAATCTCAATCTGCCGCTGCTGACCACCCGAAAAGTTCCTTGCTAGCTCTTTCGCCCGTTCCGCGACAAGGGGAAACCTCTCTTCGATCTCGCGTAGGCGTTTTTCTATCCGCCGACGATCGCGCAGAAGCTACCCCCCAAGTTCCATATTCTCTCGAATGCTCATATTTGGAAAGAGACTGTGCTCCTGAGCGATCTGGGCTATTCCCAGTTGCAAAATACGCGGAGCAGAAAGGCCGACAATGGACGTCAAGAGACACTAAAGTATGCAGTATGTTTGATAGTAAAGCAAATGAAAGCGACTTAGCATCTCTACTATCCCGCACATCAACCTTCCGCGAGATATTAAATAGATGTTTATCTATGAATTATTGATAGTCTCGCTAAGACTCAAGTACAAAGATAGCAGAAAATGAAGAGCATAGCAAGATCTATCTATGAAAAGATTTAGTTTTAATAATTATTGCACGCTTCCTTAATAGAAGCTTGAGCTAGTAATATCTTATTCGCTTCGTCATTGCCAGAAAAGTCAGAGAAGGAAGAAATGCTGTAGAATAGATACAAAGAGATTCCTTCTATTCTAGATGAGGTGTTTGGGCGCATCTCATTGGAGTCTTTTGGCGTCAATATTAATTTGCAAGCCTTTTAGTGTAATGTAAGTAGAGCAAGAAACAGAGGAAAAGAGATGGACGATACAGAGATCATGCAACGTATCAAGACCCTGGTCGATCAGGAGCACGAACTCTTAAAGATGGAGGAAGAGGGGAAGCTTCAGGGTGATCAACGCGATCGTGCACAATCGCTTGAGGTGAGCCTGGATCAATGCTGGGACCTGCTGCGCCAGCGCCGCGCCCGTCGTAACGCAGGACTCAACCCCGATGATGCTACAGCACGCGACCCGGGAATCGTTGAGCACTATCAACAATAGTAAGATTGCGCGTCTTTTTAATTATTTTTAAATTTATACATTTCCACACATTTGCGGGATGCACATAAGTGTGGAAATGTAGAAAATGTACAATCATTAAAAAGACGCGCAATCTTACTATTGTACTGTTTCTATAATCGGCACGCCCTTTTCACCGTCGCCGTACACGCCCCGATAGCGGGTGGGCATCATACTGGCAATCTGCTGCATCACTTCATCTGTGGCGGACTGAATATCCTCACGCGTAATCTTCGTGCCCTTTGGTTTGAGCAGCATTGGCTTTCCATAAGAGATGGTGACGTCTGCCCCCAGCTTTTTGAGGGCGTTCTCGCTGCCCCAGATTGCGACCGGAATGACCGGAACGCCTGAGCGGAGGGCGATCATCCCCAGGCCGGCATGTGCTTTAGCGAGCGTTTGCGTCTTACTTCTCGTCCCTTCCGGGAAGATAATAAACACTTTTTTACGCTTGAGTTGCTCATCGGCGGCACGAATCGCCTGTCGATCTCCCTCTCCACGCTTCACCGGGAAAGCTCCCAGGAAGCGTACAAGCCAGCCAGTTTTATCGTAAAAAGATTCCTCTTTTGCCATATATACCACCTTGCCCGGCACGTAGGCTGGGATCAACGGAATATCAGTCCACGAGAGGTGATTGGAGGCGATGATATAGGGTCCTTTTCTCGGCAGGTTGTAGCGTCCACGCAGATGCACGCGCGTCGTCAGGAAGAAGCCCACTCTGACAAATGCGCGCAGTGCCTCATAGAAGATGGTTGGAGTTTCGTACGGCTGGTATAAATTTCTTTCTGGCTTCTGCTTTGATGGTGTTTTTTGAGGTTCTGCCCCGCTGGCAGCACCAGTTTCCTGTTTCATACGGCATCCTTCATGTGACGACAAATCTCCTCTAATACTTGCTCTACATCGAGGTGATCGGTCTCTACAACGATAGCGTCATCCGCTGGTTGCATATGATCGCGATCAATAGAATCGCGACGCCTGATATCGTGTACGACAGTATCTAAAGTTGGAAGAGAAGGACTATGCTCACCCAGGCGCTCGACAAATTCGGCATGGCGTCGTCGTGCTCGCTCTTCCAGGCTTGCAGTCAAGTAAATTTTAAGGTCCGCGTTGGGCAGCACGACCGAGCCAATGTCGCGCCCAACCATCACAATATGGTCTTGTTTCGCCATGGCACGTTGCTGCGCGATAAGAACTGTACGCACCTCAGGATGAGCCGAGACAGGCGAGACCGCATTGGTTACAGCCGCATTCCGAATATCCCAGGTGACATCTTGACCATGTACAGTGACCGTATACTGCCGACCATCGGTAATGTGAGGATGACTGATAACGATGCCTGCATGCTGCGCCAGTCGCCCCAGCATAGGGCCATCATTCACATCAACCATCCTTTGAAGCGCAAGCCAGGCCACAGCGCGATACATTGCACCAGTATCAACATAAAGATAGCCCAATTGACGGGCAAGTTTTTCACCTACAGTACTTTTTCCTGACCCTGCTGGTCCATCTATAGCAATACTTAGGGGCTCCGACATGCGACCTCCGTGAGTTCGTGTTGATCATTCTCACCGCGATTATATCATAACCCAGGCTCTTCACAACCTTTGACCTGCTATTGTAGAGCCTAAATGCCTATCGGAATGGCCCATCTAAAGCTAATCTACCGAGGATTCTTTTTGCAAGAGCTGCAGTTCAGCCTCCGTCAAGTGACGCCACTTGCCCTCTGGCAGATCGCGCAGCGTAAGCGGACCCAGCCCAACACGAGCTAAACCCTGAACCTGGTGTCCCACGGCTGCGAACATACGCCGCACCTGGCGCTTATGCCCCTCGTGAATCGTCAATGCCACCCTGCTGTCAGCCCCAACGCGACCCACCTGGCGCACCTGGGCTGGCGCAGTCTGGTGCACTCCCCCATCATCTTCTCTAATTGTCACACCCTTGCGTAGTGCAGTCAGCTCCTCGGGAGTGAGTTGGCCCTGTATAAGCGCCTGATAGTGCTTTTCAGTGGAGTAGCGCGGATGAGCCATACGCAGCGCAAAATCACCGTCGTTTGTTACTAAGAGTAGGCCGCTGGTATCAACATCCAGCCGGCCCACGGGGTAGACGCGCAGCCTGCGTATCTCCGCAGGCAACAAATCAAGCACAGTCGGGCGGCCTTGCGGGTCACTCGCAGTCGAGATATAGCCAGCCGGCTTGTTCAGCAACAAATAAACATGCTGCTGCACAGCCCGCACCAGCCTACCATCCACACTCACACGATCAAGATTCGGGTTGATACGCGCCCCCTGCGTCGTAATTGTCACTCCATTCACTTGAACGCGGCCGGCCGCAATTAACTCTTCCGCGTGACGGCGTGAAGCTATGCCTGCGTGGGCCAAAAAACGCGCTAGCCGCTCGCCCTCTAAAGCACTCATACCATACTCATGTTTATCACTACTCATAACTTATGTTTATCACTACTCATATATATGGATCGCTAGCTTGATATATCTTCTGACTGATTTTGAATTATCGAGGCATGTCTTAACAGTTACTTACCCTCCATATATTCAGAAAGAGTATAGCATAAAGTGGATTGGTAGATAAGAAGCGTCACCCTCGTAAGAAAGCCAATAGTAATGTAGTTAGACCCCCAATGCGTAAAATATTACCTGCATTGTTCAAAATAGCCTGCTGAGGTAGGAATAAAGGAGGCACAATGAAGAAATGCAGGTGTACTCAATCATACGTCTTTTTTCCCCATCATACATATGCTGCAGCGTTTCTCGCGGCAGGTTTGTTGGTAAACATAATGGAGGCCCTGTTGCTGACAGCTTCCTTGTGGTTCTTGGGGGAGTTGGAGTTGCCTGGTCATCGTGCGGGTGATGCGGTTGGAAGGGAGGCCGGGGTGGTGAATGTAGAGGTCGGAGGCGCGTTGGGCTAGCAGGGGATGTTGTTCGAGCAGGGCTATGGCGGCGGCGAAGGGGAGGACGACGTTGACGATAAGGATGTCGGTGCGCGCCAGGCTGAGGCCAGATTGTGTGAAGGCCCGCTGTAGGGCGGCGAGTGTTGTTGAGGTTGTGTTGGAATCGTCGTGGTCTTTGTGGTTATCTTGATTATCTGTTGATAGCAGGCAGGCGCGCAGAGTTTGCCAGACACCAGGGATGCGCCAGCGTTTGAGGAGCAGGGCCAGGATGTGCAGGCGTCTGGCGTCCAGGGGGGCCGGCTCTGCAGTGTGGCCGAGGGGTTCTGGTAGGGTGCCGTGCTTTTGTAAGAGGCGGAGGCCGACGGCGCGGAAGAAGTCGCGATCGCGGCCATAGCCAAACCCTTCGGCAAGGGCGGGGATGAGGCAGGCGTCGTAGGTATCGTAGGCGTTATACGTGTCATGGGCGTCATCTGAGGTGGTGGCGTGCAGTTGCTCGATGAAGTTGTGTATCTTTTGCTCGAAGCGTAACAGGCCCGCACGGGTGAGCAGTTTGTTTCGTTCTTCGGCAGACAGGGTGCTCATGATGCGCTGACAGGGCCAGGGTGATTCTGTATCGGGGGTATGAAGAGATGCGGTTTGTGAATCGCAGTAGGATTGATAAGCGGCTGCGGTAGGCCAGGGTAGATCATAGAGGGAGCAGACGGGGATGGGAGTACCGTCCTGGTGCAGCGTTGGGTAGAGATCATCGCAAATGAGGACGACATGAAGTATTACCGCGTTATAACGTGGATCGGTATGGTGGCGGTGGGTTCTCCAATCGCTGCTACGTACGTGAAATTCAACGTCTCCGAAGAGCTTGCCTGCAGAATAAATATTTTGCCCCGAGTCATTAGAAACTGTTCTTCGGCTGCCTCGTATAGAGAGGACCGCATCGCGCACATCGGGTCCTGTGGAGCCGCCAGGTCTACCCGGAAAGAGAAGTTGATAGCATCCCCCATCTGCAAGGGGCAGGAGACAGTTGAGAGGCAGGGACCACCAGCGGCGAGCCACCTCGTCCTCATAAGGAACTGAAGGAGCGTAAATCCAGTGCCTACTCCAATTATCGAGCGTATAGGCATTTGCTCCGTCTTTATCTGGCATCGCCAACACTGGTAAGAGCATAGTTTGTTGCGTCATCCCCTTCATCCCAACTTCTCTATTTAGTTATTATATGGGTCATGCCAAACTTTTGAAAAATGACGAACAGCGTGTTTTC
>CAXTXB010000140.1:0-618 GCA_964247965.1 uncultured Dictyobacter sp.
TTCTTGCTTTGGTTGCGACAGGGGGCGCGTTGGATCTCGGCGCTGCATGGACGACAAGGATTATCCTACCACGCCGCCTCCAGAAGAAAGCTCACCAGGACATTGCTCACACTCAGCCTACCCAGCCTGCTCTTCAGCCGCAGCCTACTCATCAACCCACTCCGAAGCCTGTACCCACGCCTACGCCAAAACCTACTTCTGTGCCGACACCAAATCCAACCCCTACTTCACGGCCTGCCCCCACCCCCATTCCTCAGCCGCAACACACCGGTACCGTGATTGCATCGACGAGTATGCCAGCGAACACAGCCCGTAACTTTACTAATCCTGCGAACGGAAATACGAGTGTTCTTGTACATCTAGCTAGCGGAAACTTCGCTGCCTATGATAGGGCTTGCACTCATCAAGGCGTTTCTGTTGATTATGATCCAGGCTCCCATCAGTTGGTTTGCCCGGCTCACGGTGCGACCTTCGATCCAGCTAATGGCGGCAGCGTTACGCAGGGACCGGCTGACAGTCCTTTGCCGCGTGTGCCTGTTCGTGTGAATAACGATGGGACGATCACAGTCGGCTAGCAAGCATACAAAGGACCGAATATACTTACAGTAGAAGGCTAAT
>CAXTXB010000140.1:628-2633 GCA_964247965.1 uncultured Dictyobacter sp.
CGGCCCCTTCACCATTTAGCCTTCTACTATGCTCACAAGGTCTCGTCCACTAGTGGTATCTTGTGGCCAATACCCGGACCGGCAGGGGCATGTACTAGCCCCTGCTCATCTACACACGCCTCACGCACAACGGGATTGGTCATCACAATCGATTCATAATATGTGGTATTGGGAATGGCCATGCACAGGTGCTGGTGAATGATGCCGCCGCCGTGTACCTCTGCCCGTATATGAAACGCGTCGGCCAGGTGGGCGGTGCGCATCGCGCCTGTAATGCCTCCACGGAATGCTGCACTTGTACGCACAAAGGTGGCACAGCCGGCGGCAATGAAATCTGCGGTATTCATATGCGCGCCGTCGGATGTTTCGGCGATGAGCAGTGGGATGCGTACTGAATTGGCTAGCTGCTTGTAGGCGGTGACGCTGAACTCGCGCATCGGCTCTTCGTACCATAGGTAGTTCGCCTCGGCCAGAGCGTTTCCCAGATAGATTGCATCGGGCAGATCAAAGCCTGCGGAGCCGTCGTACATCAGTGGAATGTCGTCGCCGACGTGCTTGCGCAGGGCCAGGCCGAGCTTTGCGTCCTTGCGCGCATCTCCCCAGGCGTGGAGCTTGATGGCTGGATAGCCCAGGTCCAGGCATTGGTCGGCGACATCCAGATATTCTTCAATAGTGCTAAATGTAACTGTACTTGCATACGCCTGAATCGCGCTCCGATAGCCACCTAGCAGTTGATAGAGCGGCAGGTTCGCACGCTTGCTTGTAATATCCCACAGCGCCTCGTCAACTATGCCGAGAATATAGATAGGAAATTCTTCGATGCGATCGAGTTCCCACATGCGTTGCCACAGCCATTCTTTTTGCAATGCGTCCTGCCCGATCATGTCCTTACGAATGCGCCTCTCGACCAGGTCCGCCAGGATTTTGCCTCGCCGGCTGAATGCCAGGCCCTCAATACCTTCATCGGTGAGGATGCGTAATATCCCTCCTACGCTTACACCTTCAGATCCGGGCAGCCCGGCGCGCCAGCGAAATTCTGGCTGGGCCGGCGTTTCGATGAGTTGAACCTGTATATCAGTGATACGCATGGAGGCTCCTTTTCTCTTCTGTTCTTCACTACATCAATAAAAAATAGGTTCTATCTGAGTGTGTTTGAGTCCTATTCTCTCCTCACTCGCGCAGCTTCGCTGCCTGATTCACTTATCCTTATTTCTTTTGCTTTTTTGCATAATTCGAGCGAGACCCGAATTATGCAAAAAAGCAAAAGAAATAAGGATAAGTGAGCACGCCCTGGCATGCGACACTCTCTAAGCTCGACTTTGTACAATTTTGAGAACGTGAGCTCGAAAATGCATCGTGCTCGCCTTTTTTTCTCAAGCTCAAAAGTCCAAATTGTACAAAGTCGAGCTTAGAGCTTGTACTCTTCTGGCATGTCCATTGCCAGGCGACGACGCACTTCTACATGATAATTATTTCTTGTCGTCTCGATGTGCTCACGCATCATCTTTTCTGTTTCAATGGGTGAACCATGTTGCAGTGCTTGTAATATTGCTTCGTGTTCATCAACAGCTCTGGAAAGTGAGCCAGGTGTTCCTCCCACAAGCTTATTTACTGCCCAATCTTGCAGGCGAAAAATGGTGGATACTGCCGAGAGATAAAATGGGTTACGCGTGGCGCTCGCTATACCAATATGAAAGGCCGCATCTCCATTGTGAAAATCTTCTAGCCGGCACTCTTCCATGCCTCTTCTATTCTGCGCCAGCGCCTCTTGCAGTATGATAATTTCTCTCGGCGTGATCCGCTCTGCCGCACAGCGTGCCGTGCTCAATTCAAGTGTAAGGCGAAATTCAAAAAGATTTTCTACCTCCTGAGGATCAAGTGACATCGAGACATCAATAGTAGAAAAAGAGAAGGGTCGCGGTTCTTTGTTGACGTACAGCCCACTGCCCTGCTGCGTCCTTACCTCCCCTGTCGTCACGAGAACCTTCACCGCCTCGCGTATAAC
>CAXTXB010000140.1:2643-5781 GCA_964247965.1 uncultured Dictyobacter sp.
TACGGCTTACGCCAAGCTGTTCGCTCAGTGCCCTCTCCGTGGGCAGTCGATCGCCCGGCTTCAAATTGTTTGCCGTGATAATCTCAATAATCTTAGAAGCCATTATTTCGTACCCGGGTCGTTGTGCAATCTCTGGCGATCTACCCCTGTCTGCTTTGTTTGTCTGAGTCATTCTTCCTCGTTTCGCAAGCTCATTCTGCAGGATGAGATGTGTTCTTGACTTTACAGACCGTATCTTACACGACAAGAACCCTCTTTGCAAAATTTATCATACCAATATACTTCTCGTCAAGTGTTAATGGTCGCATGGGCAGCACAAGCATCTGCACCCTTATCGTCTCTTCGTGCCTTTAAACTATCATATATTATCCTGTTCGTTGCTGTTTTAAAGCTAAGTACGTTGCTTACTGGAGAAACGGGATCGTCATTACGAGATAAATATCAAGATAATACAATGAAGTTATACCAATTATTGACAATGGTATGATAAATATGCTACATTCTCTTGAGTGATACAGGTTCATTTGCTTGCTTGCTTTTGTTGCTCTTCATTTGTTGCTCTTCATAGGAAGAAAGGGAGGATCTTTAGCACTCAAGGGCTTACAGGTGCTACTTATCGTTGCAAGGTAGCATGATTCAAGCGCTAAACTACAATGTTGTACTGGTTAATATACCTGGCCGTGTCCACTCGATGTCTGAGGAGGAATTATCACTATGGCTATCTATCCACGTACTTTCATCCAGCACTTTCGCTTCAGTCTGCTCGCGTGTCTGTCTCTCGCTATGCTCCTATTTCCCCTTGCTAGCTGCGGCGGCTCTTCATCTACGGATAATGCTGCCAGCGCAAATACTCCTCTACTGGTCTGGGTCGATGCAACCCGCCTGGATGGTGCGAAGCTTTACCAGAAGCTGCATCCCAATGTCAAGCTGAATATTGTTGTTGTCGATCGTAAAACATTAGGGGAGAAGATTCTGCTTTTTAATCGCACGGGTAGCGGTTGGCCCGATGTGGTGTTCGCAGAGCCTGATCTGGTTGCGACGGTTGCGGATAAAGCACATCATTATCCGGCTGATCTGAAACCATATGTGTCACAGGATATCCTCAATAATTTTGCTCCCGGCACGTTGAATCCTTGCACTATTGATGGCAAGCTGTATTGCCTGCGTAACGATCTTGCCCAGGAAGTACTCTGGTATAATCAGACGTTGATGAAGCAGTTTGGTTATACTGTTCCTACGACATGGGAGGAGTATCAGGCGCTGGGTTTACGTGTTGCTAAAGAGCATCCTGGCTACACTATCGGTGCCTTTGGTGATGAGGGCGGTATGTATATGTACTTCTGGCCCAGCCAGTGTCCAATCGCGCAGCTCACGGGTGCTGATACAGTTCATATTGATTTGACTGATCCAAAGTGTACGCGTGTCTCTACTATGCTCGACAAATTGCTTCAGGCTGGAGTCGTCTCTAAATTGAGTCCTTTCGATCCCAACTTTATTAAGTTAGGGACGAGCAACAAAATTCTGATGCTGCCTGCTGCATCCTGGTATGGCGAGTACGTTTTTAAAGCTTCTTACAAGACGCCTAAAGGTCAACTGGCCGCTGCATTACCACTTAAATGGGAGGCTGATAGCGCACCACACGCTGGCGCTCAGGGCGGATCGGCCTGGTCTATATCCAGCCACAGTAAAAATCCGAAGGCCGCTGCTGATGTAGCTATCTGGATGTCTACGAGCAAGGAATTTCAGAGCACAGCTGTTACTTTCCCGGCTTATCTGCCAGATGCCGACCTTTGGTCTTCAACGATCGATAAGGATAACTATTACGCGGAGAATCCCTATCCTGTTCTTAAACAGGCTGCTGGCATGATTGATCCTTCTTATGGAAGCATCCGTTATGATGCGCCTACTGCCTTTAATACTGCAGTCATTGCTCCTGTAACACATGGGAAGACGGTTGCTTCGACTCTAGGTGACTTTCAATCTCAGCTCGGCCATCTTGCGCAAGCCTCGGGCTACACTGTCTCTTGATTGTGAGCTTCTTTTACTGACACGCGTAGCGACAATCCCTCGCGGTTGTCATTGCCTTTGAGTATATGAGCTTGTACAGCTTCGCTACCTTGATACAATCTCTTTTTCATCTTTTTGCTTGTTCTACACTTTTCGAGCAGGGCCTGCTCGAAAAGTGTAGAACAAGCAAAAAGATGAAAAATCAGTACTCCCTTCGCGCTCGTCTGCGCGGATAACTAAGAACGTGGAGGTTCTTATGGCTCTAAGTTCCGTTGCCAGGGCTACTGTCGACAGGACGAAACGGCAGCGTAAAGGTTTCAATTATGGCTATATCTTTGTGCTGCCATATGTCCTGTTATTACTCTTTTTTGGTATTCTGCCTTCTCTTTATGCCTTATTCATCAGTTTTACTGATCCGAATAGCGATACAACAAGCTTTAATGGCTTGACGAACTATATCACTGCCTTCCATGATTTCCGTTTTCTCTCCGCTTTTGCCCACGCGCTGCTTTACTTGTTGTTATGGCTGCCCATCACGACTGTCGGGGTCCTCTTCCTGGCATTATTGCTGCACGCTCGGGTGGGCCGCTTCTCGACGTTGATGCGCCTGATCTACTTTTTACCTGGTGGGGTGACTGGCTCAGCGAGCGTGCTTTTGTGGATGTTTATGTTCGATCCCTCGGTTAGCCCCTTTAATTTTATCTTACATGCTTTGCGGGCCAGGGATGTAACTGATGTCATCTATGAGCCGAACTTGCCTATTCTGCTGACGATTATTGCATTCGCGACCGGGGCGGGCGGCTGGATTGTGGTGATGTATGGGGCATTCCAGAATATCTCGAATGAGATCATAGAGGCCGCGAAAATCGATGGTAGCAACGCTATTCAGACTGCGCTCTCTATCAAGCTGCCTTTGATTTCGAAGTATATTGTCTACATGCTTATTCTGAGCTTTGCGAGTGGCATTCAGCTCTTTGTTGAGCCTCAATTGCTGTCGAGGGCGGTTAGAAATACTATCTCGACCACCTGGTCGCCTAATGAGCTGGCTTACGAGTTCGCGTTTAATCTAGGCAACTTTGGAGTTTCGGCTGCTATCTCCACTATCTTGTTGATCATAGGTCTGGTAGGTGC
>CAXTXB010000140.1:5791-11090 GCA_964247965.1 uncultured Dictyobacter sp.
ATCTTTCGGACCAGATTCTTTAGTACTGAGGTTAGATAAGGAGATTCTGCAAGGGCTGTCCCTGTGCAGGAATCTGCGACGCTAGAAAGTACTTTTGTTGCGATGAGTAAAGCATTGCGGGAACCAGCTCGCGCTATGACAACTGGTGGGACACCTGCGCGAACAGCAGTTGCAAAACACGATAACAATCTGTCTCTCATCAGCCAGGCAGTTCGCATACTATTATTGTTGCTTTTCGCCTTTTTCTTCGGCGTGCCCTTGCTCTGGCTGCTGCTCGCTCCGACCAAGACTAATAATGAGTTGTTCTCTCTTCCTCCCCTGGCTTTTGGTTCCTTCCAAAACGTGGCGATTGCATGGGGGCATCTGTTGCAATTCAATAATAGTGAGATTCTGCTCTGGTTCGGCAATTCGCTGCTGTATTCAGGGGGCGCGCTGCTCCTTACGCTTCTGGTTACTATTCCTGCCGGCTATGCGTTGGCAACTATGAAGTTCCGTGGACGCTACATTCTGCTTATGACGACGCTGATTGTGATGATTCTGCCTACTGCTGCCACCGTTCTGCCTCTGTTTCTGGAGGTGAATGCGGTTCACCTGATTAATACGGCCTACGCGGTTATCCTGCCTTTAGCTTTCTTTCCCTTTGGTGTCTATCTGACCTATATCTACTTCTCGACCAGCCTGCCAGGCGATCTGCTCGATGGAGGGCGCGTTGATGGCTGTTCTGAATTGATGCTCTTTACGCAGATAGCTCTGCCGCTTGCGACACCTATTATCAGCCTGGTTGCGTTCTTTAGCTTCACGGCCAACTGGAATAACTATTTCTTGCCGTATGTTATGCTGAGTGACGATGCCAAGTACAATCTGCCTGTGGGTCTCTATGCGCTTATCGCTGGCTCACCCGGCGTCCATCCGGCTCTGGGCAGTGAACTTCCTATCTTCGGTCCCGAGGAAGCTCTGGCCGGCATCCTTGTGGTCTTGCCTATTCTGATCATCTTCCTCTTCTCTCAACGCTACGTCGTTGCTGGCATTTTCGGCGGTTCTCTGAAAGGTTAATCACTGTTTGTCATAATAATGGGTCATTCCAAACTTTTGAAAAATGAAACACATCGTGTGTTTCATTTTTCAAAAGTTTGGAATGACCCATTATTATGACAAATAGCTCGGCATATCCTCTCAAAATGTACTATAGTTAGAACAGACAGTTTTAGATACCTGTATCTCTACACCATGCTACGTTACGAAGGAGTACTATCATGAATACATCAGAAAAAGATGCGTCGCCCTCTTCCCTCCCGCGCGCTGAACGGCAGTGGAGCTACACGAGCGCAACCAGCGACACTCCTCTTTTGGGGCTCCCGATCGGAGATGCCTTCGATAAAACAGCCGTGACCTATCCAGACAATCCTGCCCTTATTTCTCGTCACCAGCAGATACGCTTGACTTATCGTGAATTGCAGTCACAAGTGGATCAGTGCGCCAAAAGTCTGCTTGCGATGGGCATTCAGAAGGGTCAGCGCATCGGCATCTGGTCCCCCAATCGCGCTGAGTGGTGCGTGACGCAGTTCGCGACGAGTAAGATAGGGGCAATTCTCGTCAATATCAATCCATCGTATCGCACGCATGAGCTAGAGTATGTGCTCCAGCAATCCGGCTGCTGCGCTATCGTGACGGCTGTACAGTTCAAAAGTTCCAACTATGTTGAGATGCTCTCTAGCCTGGCTCCCGAGCATAAAGATTCTGCTCCAGGCCAGCTTGAATCCGCCCGCTTGCCTGAACTCAAAACGATTATCCATCTCGGCTCCGAGAGCATTCCCGGCACATACAATTGGAATGAGTTTATGGCGCTGCACTCCTCAATCTCGGATGAGCAGCTTCAGGTACGCCAGGCTGAGCAAGAATTTGATGATCCCATCAATATTCAGTATACGAGCGGCACGACGGGCTTTCCAAAGGGGGCAACGCTCAGCCACCACAATATCCTGAACAATGGCTATTTCGTGGCCCGTATGCAGAATTTCACGCACAACGATAAGGTTTGCATTCCTGTTCCCCTTTATCACTGCTTTGGTATGGTGATGGCGAATCTTGGCTGCATTACCCATGGCGCTACGATGGTCTATCCTTCCGAGGGCTTTGAGCCTCTCACGGTGCTGCAGACAGTGCAGGCAGAGAAATGTACGGTTCTCTATGGCGTTCCGACGATGTTTATCGCGGAACTCGCCCACCCCGACTTCTCTACCTTCGATCTCACAAGCTTGCGAACCGGCGTTATGGCGGGTTCCCCCTGCCCGGTGGAGGTGATGAAGCAGGTGATTTCGCGTATGCATATGGGTGACGTGGAGATCTGTTATGGCATGACGGAGACCAGTCCGGTCTCGACCCAGACCTCTATCGACGCCCCACTCGATAAACGAGTCGGGACTGTGGGCAAAGTTCATCCTCATCTTGAGCTGAAGATCATCGATCCACAGACGGGTCAGATCGTTCCGGTGGGTCAGCCAGGCGAGCTTTGTACGCGCGGCTATAGTGTGATGCTCAGCTATTGGAATAATGCGCAGGCAACCACGGATGCTATCGATGCCGCGCGCTGGATGCATACGGGCGATCTGGCGACGCTGGATACCGAGGGCTACATCAATATCGTTGGTCGCATTAAAGATATGATTATTCGCGGTGGTGAGAATGTTTATCCTCGCGAGATCGAGGAGTTTTTGTATACGCATCCAAAGGTGAGTGATGTGCAGGTGATTGGAGTGCCTGACGCTAAGTACGGTGAGGCGGTGATGGCCTGGGTGGTGCTTAAATCTGGCGTTACTGCTACATCCGAAGAGTTGCAAGAGTTTTGTAAGGGACAGATCGCGTACTACAAGATTCCACGCTACTTCAAGTTTGTGGATTCGTTCCCTATGACCATCACGGGCAAGATACAGAAGTATCTGATGCGCGAGGCTGCCCTCCAAGATTTAGGTTTACAAGATCAAGCTCAAGTTCAAACGGCCTGAACTTCCATGTCTCCTTCCTCCCTGGCTGTGTAGTACAGCCAGGGATTGCTTTAGCACCTCCTGGCCGAGACTCCGGGCCACTTTATTTATTTTTAGTTCAGAACACTATGGATGAGCAATCAGCCAAGAACTAGATGAGGGCTGCTGATCATTAACCGACTTTCCCAATCGTTACATAAGCACAGTCACGATATCCTTATGCTAAAATAGATTATAGCTAGTATTAGTAAAAGGAGTATACTATGCACGAATCACGAGTTGGAGTAGGCGTCATTGGTCTGGGTGGTATCAGTAACGCCGTTCATCTACCAGGCTTACAGCTCTGCCCTCAGGCGGAGATTGTTGCACTCTGTGATAGTGATCCTGATCGACTCAAGCAGGCCGCGCAGCAATACAATGTTACAAATACATTCACAGAGCACGAGGCGCTACTTCAGCATCCCGGTGTCGATGCGGTGGTTATCGCCACTCCTACGGTGCTTCATGCTCCTATCGCGCTCGCTGCCATCGCCGCTGGAAAGCATGTGCTCGTGGAGAAGCAGCTCGCCATGACCTACGCCGAGGCTGAGCAGATGCACACAGCAGCCGTGCAGGCTGGCGTGCGTCATATGACGGCTTTTACATATCGCTTCGTGCCCGCGATGCGCTACCTCAGGCAGCTTGTGGCCCAGGGGACGATTGGCCTGCCACGCCATCTGCGCGTGGCCCGTCTACAAGATTTTCCGGAGATTAGCATCGGCTGGCGTCAGCAGCGTGCTCTAGCTGGCTCCGGTGAGGTGGGCGATATGGGTGCCCATCGCATAGATTTCTGCCATGATGTGATTGGCCCTCTCGCCCGCGTTGTGGGCCTGACACGCACCTTCGCTCCTCTCCGCACCGGACGAAACGGAGAAGGCGTCCCAGCCGATGTTGAAGACTCCGCCATCTTCCTCGCTGAGTTCGCCTCTGGTGTAGGTGTCGAGCAGGGTACGATCGCCTCTTTTGATCTGAGCAAGGTTGCGAAGGGCCGAGAGAAGGGTGGCCGCGGCCTCGATGAGTTTGAGGTCTATGGGACAGAGGGCACGGTCATCTACCATCTCCATCGTCCACACGAGGTTATGATTGGTCGGCCGGATGGTCCATTAGAAACGATACCGGTCCCACGCGATCTCCTGGTCTATCCCGGCTCTCCCCGCGATCCCAACGCAGGTGAGCCCACCGTAACCTTCCGCTACGATCAGGACTTTGCTTTTATCCAGGCCATCCTGGGCGGCAACCATCATATCCCTACCTTCTACGATGGCATGCGTTGTCAGGCGGTTATCGACGCTGTCTTGCTATCCTCTCAGGAACGGCGCTGGGTCGATGTGGCCGATGTGCCGCCCGTGACCGTTCCACTGGCAGCCGTCAATCAATAGTTTTGATTATAGGAAATAAAAGGGAAGATTATGTCTCTCGATATTTTTAAATTGGATGGCCGGGTGGCGTTGATTACTGGTGGCAACCGGGGTCTTGGCTTCGCCATGGCTCAGGCTCTCGCGGAGGCCGGGGCCGACGTGGTGGTGACGAGTCGCCAGCTAGACAAGGCTCAACAAAGCGCCGCAGCGCTGGCCCAGTCAACTGGACGACGCGCGCTGGGCCTGGCTGTCGATGTGACGGATGCGAAGCAGATTGATGCCATGGTTGCTTCGGTTATTGATACGTTTGGGCACATCGATATCCTTGTGAACAATGCGGGAATCAATATTCGCAAGCCGGCGGAGGAGTTTGATGAGGCGAGTTGGGATCTGATTCAGCAGACAAATCTGAAGGCTCCTTTTCTCTGCTCACGCGCCGTAGCCCGTTATATGAAGGAACGGCGTTGGGGTCGTATCATCAATCTTTCTTCTATGCTCGGCCAGGTTGGCCTGGCTGAGCGCAGCGCTTATTGCTCCAGTAAGGGTGGAGTAATACAACTCACGAAGGTGCTGGCCCTGGAGTGGTCGAAGTATAACGTGACGGTGAACGCGCTCTGCCCCGGTCCCTTCGCCACTGAGCTCAATATTCCGGTGATGAACAATCCTGAGGCGAATCAGGTGTTCATCAACCACATTCCGCTTGGCCGCTGGGGCCAGCCAGAAGAATTAGGAGGGGCAGTGGTCTTCCTGGCATCAAATGCATCTAGCTTTATGACTGGCGCAACCCTATCTATCGATGGGGGCTGGACGGCCGAGTAAGTTCACTCATGTCGCGGCTTCGCCGCTCTTTGTTTTTTTAAGCGTATTTCTTTACATATCATACCTTTCATACCTTTCATACCTTTTGCAAATAATTGCGCT
>CAXTXB010000141.1:0-11065 GCA_964247965.1 uncultured Dictyobacter sp.
CATCAGGGATCTTCCGCTAGAGAAGCAAGAGGATACATCTATAACTTCTGCTCTACCTGCTGTTGATTAGCTATGTTGTGCTAATCAAGTATTTGCAACTCTGGAAAAGGTCGGTTGCTGCGCGTGGCGACACTCCCTTGCGGTCACGCCGCGATCTAGCGGATCGGAGTGGGTTGCTGGCCTCACTGCTCACCCACTACGACAACCGCAAGGGAGTGTCGCCACGCGCAGCAACCGACCTTTTCCAGAGTATTACGCTTCTGGGGGAAAGTATGCTTGATGAAAGCTGGCGCTCTGTGCGCAAGGTCTTGCTGATCAGACTCGATAATTTAGGGGATGTGCTCCTGACTACGCCTGCGTTTCATGCGGTAAAGGCTGCGTTGCCGGAGTCGTCTCTGACGCTGCTGGCAAGTCCCGTTGGCGCTCAGGTCGCCGCCCTTGATCCAGATATTGCTGATGTAATCATCTACCAGGCCCCCTGGATGGACCCCTGGCATACGTTGCCTCAGGAGAGTCAGCGGGAACAGGAGATGATTGCCTTGTTGAAAGCGCGCCAGTTTGATGGTGCGATTATCTTTACCTCATTTCGCCAGAGCCCTCTGCCCGCTGCCTATCTTTGCTATCTGGCGGGTATTCCGCTGCGTGCTGCGGCCTCTATCGATGGTCCTGGCTCGCTCTTGACAACGCGCCATAAGCATTCTGAGCAGATTATTCACGAGGTGGAGCGTGGCCTGAATCTAGTTGGGGCGCTTGGTATCAAGCCTGGTAGTAGTGAATCTGAGCGTGATATGGTGCTGCAAGTGCCCGCTTCCGCCCTGCAATCAATATCTGCACGACTGGCTATATTTAATAGTGAGCAACGTAATCCTGTGGTGGTGGTGCATCCGGGCTGCAGTATGCCGGCGCGTACTTATCCATGGGAGATGTATGCTGAGATCGTTGCACTGCTGGTGACCCGGCTTGATGCCTTTGTTGCGGTTACTGGCGGCCCGGATGAGCAGACGCTGGTGGAGCAGGTGCTTGCCCGCGTGCCAGATAGTCTGCGTCATGCTACCGTTGGCCTGGCCGGTGTCTTACCCTTTCCTGAGTTCTGTGCTTTGATAGAATCCGCTGACCTGACAATTACAAATAACACGGGTCCGATGCATGTATCGGCTGCCGTTAAGACTCCTGTCATCGCGCTGTTCGCCCTGACGAATCCTCCCGAACAATGGGGCCCCTGGCACGTGCCGCACCGCCAGCTCTATCATGATGTCCCCTGCCGCATCTGCTATAGCCGCGTCTGCCCCTATCAACATGAATGCCTGCGCCTGATCTCGCCATCGATGGTCGTGACGGCGGCGGCTGAGCTGCTATCTGAAGTGCAGGGATCGGCCGTCGCGGGCATAAGGGTTGTGAAAGACAGAGCAGCTGATCAGCCAGAGGAGGTCGTGCAATGAGCGGCACGATTGACATTCAGGGGCTCGAATCCGTTCAGCGCATTGCAGTTTTCCGTGCTTTGCAACTGGGTGATCTGCTGGTCGCAGTTCCTGCGCTGCGTGCGCTGCGTGCGCGTTTTCCTCGTGCCGAGATTACTTTAATAGGGTTGCCATGGGCATGCGAGTTTGTGAGGCGTTTCCAGCATTATATTGACCGTTTCGTTGAGTTTGCTGGCTATCCCGGCATCGATGAACTGGCTGCGGATGCCGGGCGTATAGATCAGTTTATTGCGGACCAGCGGAAGTATCAGTATGACCTGGCTATCCAGATGCATGGTAGTGGGCGTACCAGTAATCCTTTTGTGGGCGAACTGGGCGCTCGGATTACCGTAGGCTATTACGAGGGTTCTCTGCCAGAAATGTTGACGTTCGGTGCTCTCTATCCACATGATCAGCATGAAATATATCGTAATCTTGGCCTGATCTCCCTGCTTGGCTCTCCAAAGCCAGCAGATCCACGCCTCGAATATCCGTTGCAGGAAGAGGACTCTCAAGAGGCTACCACCCTGTTAAGCTCGTTGTCATCCGCATCCCGTCCCTGGATTGGCATTCATCCCGGTTCGCGGCCTCCATCTCGCCGCTGGCCCGCCGAGTACTTCGCCACAGTCGCCGATACGTTGTCTCACCGCCTTGGCGCACAGACCGTCTTGACCGGTGGTCCGGGTGAAGAGGCAATTGTGCAAACTGTGCTTGAGCACATGCAGACGCCCGCTTTGAATCTCGCTGGCCGAACCTCGCTGGGTGGCCTGGCAGCTCTCATCAGTAAGCTGGACTTATTTATAAGCAACGATACTGGCCCTGCCCATCTCGCGCATGCTCTGGACCGTCCTGGCATCACTATCTTCGGCCCTGCGGATTTCCAGCGCTGGGCTCCGCTGGATCAGACATTGCATCCAGCCATCCGTCACCCTGTTCCATGTAGCCCTTGCAGCCATTGGACCTGCCCGATCGATCATCGTTGTTTGCGCTGGATCAGCCCGCATGCAGTCCTCGATCTTGCTTATAGATTCCTGCATCCAACCATCATGTCTAGCCCATCTGCGGCATCTGCGATGTCAGTTTCTGAGGTATCAGTTACGAAGAAGAGCGGACAAGATGATACAGGGCATTTCTCCAGGAGCGTTATGCAGAATAGGAACGTTATATGAAACGCTTGAAAATTCTGGTATGGCATATTCACGGCAGCTATCTCAACTCCCTATCGCGCATTGATCACGATTGGTATCTACCAATTAAACCCGGTCGACCCGAAGGCTACGGCGGGCGCGGTCCCACCTTCGATCTCCCTGATTACATGCGCGAGGTGCCTGCTGAAGAAGTACGCAATCTAGACCTGGACCTGGTGATCTATCAGACGCCCAAAAACTACTTTGAAGATCACCATGAGATTCTTAGTCCAGAGCAGCAGCAGCTACCAAAAATTTATCTCGAACACAATACGCCTAAACCGCATACGGTAGATACGCGCCACCCAATCGACGACCCCAACGTCTTGCTTGTCCATGTTACCCACTACAACTGTCTGATGTGGGATAACGGCCAGACTCCAACGACTGTGATCGAGCATAGCGTTGCCATCGACCCAACCGCAACCTATCGTGGGCATCTCGAACGCGGCATCACGATGATCAATGGTATGCAGAAGCGGCCGCGCATCGCCGGTTTCGACATTTTCCAGCAAGTGCGCCAGCTCATTCCGCTTGACTCAGTTGGCATGCAAACGCAAGATCTGGGCGGCCTGGGCGACGTTCCTTATCGAGATCTCCATCAGCGCATAGCTGACTACCGCTTTCTGTTCAGCCCGATGCGCTATACCAGCCTTCCCCTTGCAGTGATCGAAGGTATGACGATCGGCATGCCCATCATCGCCCTGGCTACTACCGAACTGCCAACGGTCATAGAGAATGGGAAAAGTGGCTATATCTCTTGTAATATTGATGAGCTCATTGAGCATATGCGTCGCTTACTCGCTGAACCCGCCGAGGCACAACGGTTGGGAGCCAACGCACGTGCCGTAGCCCTCGATCGCTTCGGCCTGCCACGCTTTATCGATGCCTGGAATGCCGCCTTTGCCCGTGCCATGGGAGAGAGCCCGGATGTCGCCTCCTCTCATGGACATCAGCCTGAGAGCTCAACTGGAACGAGATGAGATGATACGACGTGTAGCATACAGGTAGAAAGCTTAGAAAACTCTACACTAAAGCCTGGCGTTTCAGTCTAGTGCTATGTCTTCTACAACTTATTGCGCACTTAGCGCACTTATTTTGCAAGCTGAGTGAGGATTGAAACCAACCAACCAACTAACAAACAAACGGAGAGGTTACCCTGTATGGATCGACCAGTGCGGATTGCGTTTATTAGTGAGCATGCGAGCCCGGTGGCCCTACTTGGTGGTGTGGATGCTGGAGGTCAAAACGTATATGTAGATGAGGTGAGCCGCAACCTGGCAGCGCTCGGCTACGCTATTGACGTGTTCACCCGCCGCGATAAGGCTGACGTGCCAGAGGTTATCGATTGGGCTCCTGGTGTGAGGGTGATCCACCTGGATGCCGGGCCGGCAGAATTTCTCCTGAAGGATACCTTGTGGCAATATATGCCGGAATTCAGAGATTCGTCCCTGCGCTTCCTGGAGCAAAATGAGCTCCACTACGATCTCATCCACAGCAATTTCTGGATGTCCGGCTGGGTTGCCTGCGAACTGAAACGTCGCCTGGATGTTCCAGTGGTGCACATCTTTCATGCGATGGGTAAGACCAAGCAGCGTCACCAGGGGAAAGATGATAGTAGCCCTATAGACCGCATCGAAGTCGAGTCCGCCGTTATTCGTGACGTTGATCGTCTGATTGCTCAATGTCCAGCCGAGCAAGCAGAGTTGATCGATGACTATGCCGCCGATCCATCTAAGATTGTTGTGATCCCCTCCGCTGTAAACGTTGATGTATTCAAGCCAGTAGATAGAGTCATCGCTCGACAGGTAGCTGGCGTTGCCGAAGATGATTTTGTGATCGTCTATGTTGGTCGTATGTTGCCGCGTAAAGATGTACGCAATGTTGTGCGCGGCGTCGCTGTCTTACTCCAGATGTGCAGAGATAGACAGTATCCTCTCGCGGCAAAGATAAAGCTTCTACTCGTCGGCGGCGAGACCACCGAGCCTGATCCGATTGCCACGCCTGAAATCGGCGTGCTCCAACAGCTTGTGGCCGAACTGGGTATCGCTGAACATGTACGCTTCATCGGGAAGCGCCAGCAGGATAGCTTACGGTACTACTACAGCGCCGGTGATGTCGCCGTGACCACGCCCTGGTACGAGCCCTTCGGCCTGACCCCGCTTGAGGGCATGGCCTGTGGCCGTCCTGTCATAGGCTCGGCCGTCGGCGGTATTACCTTCACCCTGGTCAATGGGCAGACTGGATTTCTGGTTGAGCCACGTAATCCAGAGATGCTGGCGGCACGCCTCTATCAAACCCTGGTAGAACCGGAAGTGCGTGTCCACATGGGCCGTGTCGCTCGTTTACGCGTTGAGCGTGAGTTCACCTGGTCAACGGTTGCCAGGCGTACCGCTGCCCTCTATTCAGCATTGATGACCCAACAGATTCAGCCCCCCCATATTCAGACGTTCTCATTGTTTGAGGATGCTTCACCCGTAGGAGGCGAGTAAAGATGTCACAGGTCGACGTGCTCATTCCAACCTGCAGGCGTAAGACCGGCCTGGCCGTCGTTTTAACCAGCCTGCTCGGCCAGACGTTTACCGATTTTAACGTAGTGATCTCTGATCAAACGGAAGAAGAGCATGACTACCTCGATAGTATCGAGATCCAGACCCTTGTGCGTGCGTTGCGCTGGCACGGACATGAGGTCGCGCTGCATCATCATCTGCCGTGCCTGGGCCTGGCCGAACAACGCCAGTTTTTACTTGAGCAGAGCAGTGCGCCCTATGTCCATTATCTAGATGATGATGTCTTGCTCGATCCCCCCGTCATGCAGCGCATGCTCACCGTCATTGAGCAGGAGCAGTGTGGCTTTGTAGGCTGCGCCGCCACCGGTTTACACCTCTTGCATGATGTGCGTCCACATCAACAGGAAATAGAGCTATGGCATGATAAAGTGCAGCCAGAACCATTTGTACCTGGTAGCTTGCCATGGGAGCGCCACCTTATTAACAATGCCGCCAACCCCCTGCACCTGGAACAGCGCCTGGTAAGCGCCCGCGAGCCCATTATTCGCTACAAAGTTGCCTGGGTCGGTGGCGCAAATGTCCTTTATGACCGCGCTAAACTGTTAAGTGTAGGCGGATTTTCTTTTTGGCAGCGTCTGCCGCCCGAACATGCAGGCGAGGAGGTGGTGGTCCAATTTTTACTGATTCGTAAATACGGCGGCTGTGGCATCTTACCAAGCGGTACCTATCACCTGGGTCTACCCACAACGGTAGAGGACCGCAGGAGAAACGCGATCGAGCTTTTCGAAGAATTAATTGCAACATACGATGATAGACCGGCTTCAGCTACAAATGCGTAAGCGAGGTCGCTTTCTGTCGTTTACACGTTCATCGATGCCATTCTAAGATTGGCAAAAAACTTAAAAACGTTCTACCAGGAATCACGCGGAGGGACGGAAATGTCATTACAAGAAAATACGCTTAATGGAAAAGTTGTCTTAGTAACGGGAGCTGGCAGCGGCCTGGGTGAAGCGATTGCGCGTGCGTTCGCCGCCGAAAAAGCACTTGTGGCCTGTGTTGATCTAAATAAAGCCGCCGCCGAACGTGTAAGCCAGGAGATTGAGACGCAAGACGGACGCGCGATGGCGTTGAGTTGTGATGTCAGCAACGCGGAAGCCGTCTTTAGTGCGGTACAATCCGTGGTCGAGCGCCTGGGAAGCCTGGATATCGTAGTGAATTGTGCCGCGATTGACCATACCGTCTCGGTTGAAGAAATGAGCGTAGAGCAGTGGGATCAGGTGATGGGTGTGAATCTGCGTGGACCCTTCTTGCTAGCCAAAGCAGCATGGCCAATCATGAAGCAGAACCACTATGGCCACATCTTTAATATCGCCTCAACTGCCGCGCTGCGCTCCTGGGCCAACGCATCGGCATATCATGCCACAAAACGCGGACTGATTGGTTTTGGCCAGGGTCTTGGCGTAGAGGGTCGTGCTCATGGCATTCGTGTAACCACCATCATTCCCGGTGGCATGAACACCCATTTCTTTGATCGCTTCGTTGAGCAGGGCATTCCGATGCCTGATCCCAAACATTTGCAAAGCCCGACCACTGTTGCTGATGCTATCGTCTTTGCCGCTAAGCTACCGGCTGAGTCAGCAATACAGGAGATGCTCATCACTCCCTTCACTGAGACGAGCTGGCCCTGATTATTGAAGCGAACTCTTTAGTTGATAGTTACAGAACACAGTGTCTTGTAAGAGGAGAAACTGTATGATAATTGTACGCGCCCCCGTCCGTGTTAGCTTTGGCGGTGGAGGAACTGATCTAGCGGCTTACTACGAGCGCTTTGGAGGCCTCGTGGTCAGTGCTGCAATTACGCGCTATTGTCAGGTGGTTGTGAATGAGCGAACCGACAATCTTATCTCTATAAGTTCGGCGGATTATCATACATGGGAGTCGTACGCCCTCGACTCGCTGCCACCTTTGCAGCAGCCCCTCGTCCTGCCAAAAGCCGTTGTGTCCTGGTTTGTGGGCCAGGGCGCTTTAAAAACGGGCCTCGACCTGTTTCTGTCCTCAGAGGTTCCTCCTGGCACCGGGCTGGGTTCATCAAGTGCAATGACCGTAGCCCTGGTCCATGCCCTCTCTGCATTGACTGGACGCGTATTAGGGCCTTTAGAACTGGCTGACCTTGCCTGCCTCGTTGAAATTCATCTTTTGCAAATGCCTATCGGGAAGCAAGATCAGTACGCCAGCGCTGTTGGAGGGTTAAACACCATTGAGTTTACCAGGCAGGAAGTGAGTGTGACTCCTCTATCCCTCAGTATGCAGGTCATTTCTGCACTTAATCGCCGCCTTCTGCTCTTCGCCACCGGCCAGGCGCGTAATTCAGCCGATATTCTCGGGCCGCAACGGGCTGATACGGAAAAGCAGCCGAAAACTATCGACGTGCTTCATCGCATGAAGTCGCTGGCTGTTGAGATGCAGCAAGCCCTGCTGGCCGATGAACTGGACTACTTTGGAGAGTTGCTTGATAAAGGGTGGCAGGAAAAGAAAAGCCTCTCGGCGAGGGTTTCGTCACATTTGATTGATCAATGCTATTCAGCAGCTATTCAGGCTGGTGCGCTCGGCGGCAAAATTACGGGTGCTGGTGGTGGTGGCTTTCTGTTGCTCTATTGTCCGTTGCGCTCTCAGAAAGAGGTGCGCGCGGCACTGATACAGCTTGGGTTGCGCGAGATGATGTTTGACATTGATCTGGCTGGCACACAGATCGCCTCTTCGCAGTGGCAATGTGCCGCTCCATTATCTATCTCGGCTTCCTGATTGAAGAATGGCTGGTGGCATCGATCCTGGTTCACTTACGCCAGCCTTCTAGCTCATGCTATTGCATGTTACTTGCATAAAGAAAAGGTAAATAATTATGTATGAAGATATCCGGCAATATTGGACTGAACTCTCGTTTGTCATGCAGGGTATATCCTTTGACCTGCTTGATCAAGTCGCCGATCAACTGCTGGCTTGTCATCGCCGCGGAAGTACGATCTTTCTATTAGGAAATGGTGGCAGTGCTGCGACGGCTTCACACTTTGCATGTGACCTCGCGAAGGGGACGCGTACTCATGGACTGCCCGCTTTTCGTGTTATCTCGCTCAATGACAATGTTCCCCTTTTAACCGCGTGGGCAAATGATACAAGCTATGAGCGTGTATTCGCCGAACAATTTACAGCCCTGGCACGTGAAGATGACGTGGTTATCTTGATTAGTGCAAGTGGAAATTCACCCAATGTCCTGGCTGTGGCAAAAGAGGCTTTGCAGAGGGATGTACATATTATTGCCCTGACCGGGCAGAGTGGTGGACAGTTAGCTCAACTGGCCCATCTCTCGCTTCATGCACCTACTCGCTCTATTGAACAGGTCGAAGATATCCATCTGATCATTGCGCACAGCCTTTGTGTTACTTTGCGTGAACGCCTCTGCACTCAGGCTACTCTGCTAGAAGTCGAACAATCGGTGCTTCAAAGTCGTTAGGTTGGTATGGTTCAGGGCTCGCGTAGCGACAAACTCTTGTGTGTTAGCTGCGATCAAGCGGCCTGGAATGGGTGGTGAGATTGAAACTGTGTATGGGATCATCCACGATAAGGACAAGTCGTTGTCGCTACGCGCAGTGAGCCTCTCACCCTTCCCCGCAAAATGAGCTATGCCAGAGCACTACTGAGGGCGAAGTATTGCGTTGGGCTTTCGGCTCTACCAGGGTAGAAACTTTTTTCTAGCCTGTATCGTTATCTTACATGAACTACTTTGCGCGTGGAAGGGCTAGAGTACAACTTCTAGTTGACCTCTGGAAACTTTTATAATCGCGTGTATCTCATGAGTTTTCTATGTTCATAGTACTGTACTGGCCCTCCCCCTAGCCAGCTTGCTCCGCGTAGCGAGAATCCCTTGTGGTTGTGGTGGGAGGCGAGTATTGAGACCAGTGAGCACTCCGATCCGCTTGATCGCGGCGTGACCGCAAGAGATCGTCGCTACGCGGAGCAGACCAGGCAAAGGGAGTGGGGTCAGTGTAGTACAAATTAGATCTGGGAAAGAGCTATATATGGCGAGCGGTAGTCTATCTAGTCAATCTAATGTGTTGTTTGAAAATCCTTTTCATATCGAAGATTTGCAGGTCTTCGATGCAGAAACTCTCTCTAGAATGATCACACAACATTACTTTGGGTTAACTCTTCAGCAGCTCGCGCGTAGCATTCAAGGCGCATCTGAAGCTCTGATCAAAAATATAGAGCAGGTCATCCCGGAGGAGCAGCGCCCATCGTTTATGCGAGAGCTTGCAACTCCTCTCTCGCCTGCTGAGGTGGAATCCTCTCGCCGTCAAATCCTGGACGCTCTTTTCTGGGAACTGATCTACTGGCGCACGCCTGAGTTTTATGAAGAGCTTACGGAGGGTGAGCGTTTACATCCAGGCATTTTTCAGCGTTTAGAGCCTGATCTGGAGCAAAAAACGGTTTTGGATGCTGGTGCGGGCAGTGGTCGGGCCTCTTTTGAATGTGCCCACCATGGGGCCGCCCGGGTGTATTCGGTTGAGCCGTCGCCAGGATTACTCCATCTGCTGCAGCGCAAGATTGCTTCGAAGGCGGATAACGCTCGTCTTATTCCACTTCATGGCTGTTTTGAGGCATTACCTTTGGATGATAATAGTGTGGATACCGCGATCTCCTGTTCAGCCTTCACTGCAAATGATGAGCAGGGAGGAGAGCCTGGTCTGGCCGAATTGAGGCGGGTGACGAAGCCGGGCGGCAAAATCGCTATTATCTGGCCTCGCACAGAGGATCACGACTGGTTTGAGCAGCATGGTTTTCACTATGTCTCTTTACCCGTTCAGGATGAGATGCGCGTCTATTTTCGTTCGTTGCAAACAGCCCTTCACTGCGCTCGCCTTTTCTACGCACATAACGAAGCTGTAAAGCATTATTTGCTTACAATGCAGAAACCAGAGATCCCATTTTCTGTTATTGGTATGAATCCACCTCGCGATTATTTCTGGTGCGAGGTTCATAAATAGGGAAGGATAAGATAAAGACAATGTCATCAACTTCGCCAACAAATCAAACAACAAGTTGGATGGATACACCTCCGCGTGGCCCACTGCTGCGCCGCTTAAATTCTCAATTAATCGGTAGTATGCCCTGGCTGGATAAAGTGTCGACACCCGTGCAGAACTGGACTGCCAAGCTCTTTGGTCAACCGGGTGAGCCAAATTATAAGCTCAAAGATTTTCTGGCTGGTGTCTGGTTCGGTCATCCCGTCCATCCCGTTCTGGTAACCATCCCTATCGGTGCCTGGACCGCCGCACTGATCCTGGATCTCGTCTCGCTCTCTGACGATGAGGATGGAGGAGTTGCACGAAGCGCGGATATGATGATGTGGGTGGGGCTAGCAGGAGCCGTGGCCTCGGCCGCCACCGGTATCTCAAACTGGGTCGATACCGATGGTCAGGAGCAGCGTGGTGGTATGCTGCACGCTCTCCTCAACAGCAGCGTCACAGTCCTGAACCTGACATCATCCATCCTGCGCCTCACAGGCCAGCGCGGTACCGCTATCACACTTGCCGCCACCGCCTATGCGATCACTTCGTATTCGGCTTACATCGGTGGCGAACTATCATACTCCAACGGTATTGGAGTCAATCATGTGGCCTGGGAAGGCGGCTCGGATGACTACGTGGCGGTTATGGACGAGGAATATCTTGTGCCCAATAAGCTGGTGCGTGTAGACGTTGCTGGCATTCCGGCTGTCCTGGTAAAAGACGGCGAGGCGATCTACGCAATTGCCGCGACCTGCTCTCACCTGGCTGGCCCTCTCAACGAGGGAACCTACAAGGACGGAATCGTCTACTGTCCATGGCATAATTCAGGCTTCCGTATGTCTGATGGC
>CAXTXB010000142.1:0-11035 GCA_964247965.1 uncultured Dictyobacter sp.
CAAACACACTTTGAAAGATCGTCTGAGATGTCATCAGGCTACGTCTGCCGGAGCAGGAGGTTTGCGAGTTCGCCGCGCAAGAGCTTCCCGGATGAGTTGCGTGGGAGCTGGGGGACGATATAGATGGCGTGAGGGAGCTTGTAGCGGGCCAGGCGGGGCTGGATATATGCGAGCAGGTCTGAACTGGCGGTATTGCTGTGAGGTTTGAGGTGGACGAAGGCGATGGGAACCTGTCCCCATTGGGGATCGCTTTGTCCGCAGACGCCCGCTTCCTCCACATTGGGGTGGGAGAGCAAGATGGCTTCGATCTCGGCGGGATAGACATTCTCGCCACCGGAGATGATCAGGTCGCTGCGCCGGTCCAGAACGTAAAGATAGCCCTCGGCATCCAGATAGCCGATATCGCCGGTGGAGAGCCAGCCATCATGAATTGCTTGCGCGCTGGCCTCTGGGCGCTGATCATAGCCCGCTGTAATGCTCGGACCCCTGAGACAGATAATCCCGGGCTCTCCAGGTGCCGCAACTTTATCCTCGTTCATAATGCGTAGCTGGACAGGGAGCAATGGACGACCGGCGGAACCGAGCTTGCGCAGAGCATCGGCGGGAGAGAGGGTCACCGCCTGCGAGCAAGACTCAGTCAGGCCATAGGTTTGGACCACCGGGATGTGACGGGCGGCACAATCTTCTAGCAGAGGCTGAGGTGCGGGGCCACCGCCGAGCAAAACACAGCGCAGCGTCTCTGGATAACTCTTTTGCCGCGCATCCAGATCGGCCAGCATACGCTGTAGCATCACAGCCACAACTGAAATGATAGTAACATGATCTTCTCTAATAGCAGCATTCACAGTCGACGCATCAAACTTTTCCTGCACGACCACGCTAATACCATTGATCACGCTGCGCATCAGAATAGAGAGGCCACCGATATGGAAGAGTGGCATGCAAGCCAGCCAACAGTCATCCGGACGATGACCCAGGTTGAGGGCCGAGCCGACCGCGTTCCACCACTGCATGCCATAAGTGATGACCACTCCCTTCGGCGTGCCAGTGGTGCCAGAGGTATACATAATCGACTGCGTAGCACCAAGGTCGATCATATCTAGCAGAGGCACGTCAGCTTCTGCCCTTCTTTGCAGAAAGACATTATGTGTCGCTGGCTCTACTAGCAGGGTGGCCTGCGGAAGGTCAGGCTGAGCAAGGGTAAGCGCCTGAGGCTCATGGAAGCTGTCATTAACCAGAAGCGCGGCCTGTACATCGCGGATCTGCCAGGTTAGCTCCTGGAGAGTTAGACGAATATTGAGTGGGACTAGAATAGCGCCCAGGCGTGTCAGGGCATGAACGGTTGCCACATATTCCAGCCCATTGCGCGCCAGAACTGCGACGCGGGTTTCCGCCTGTACGCCCGCCGCCGCAAATTGCCGGGCCAGACGAATGGCCTGCTGATCAAGCTGCGCGAAAGTCCAGCTCACCTCGCCACATTTAATAGCCAGATGGTCAGGAAAGTTTTCAGCGGCGCGTAAGAGCCAGTTTGGAAGTATTGTATCTATTACTATCGTGTTCGCCATAAAGCCTCTTTAACGAAATGTACTGAATGTCGCAAGAGCCTCTCTATCCAACGTGACGCCGAGGCCTGGTCCATCAGGAACTCTTATCCTCCCTTGATAGATGGGAAGAGCACCAGAAATCAGGTCATTTTCCAGCATAGGAAGCGTTCCCAGCCCACATGCCAGCGTCACCTCAGGAGAAGACGCAGCCAGGTGTAGAGCAGCCGCAACCCCGATCCCCGCCTCAACGCTGCTCGTAATCACGCACTGAAGCCCATGTTCATCCGCCAATCGCAGCATACGTTGCGCATTATACAGTCCCCCAGATAACTGTGGCTTAATAATAAAAATATCAGCCGCCTCGGCCTCCAGAACACGTTTCGCACTGGCAAGATCAGACAGCGCCTCATCGGCCGCAATAGGTACAGAAACACTCTGCCGCAGCATGCGCATACCCTCCAGATCATCGCGCACGAGAGGCTGCTCCACATATTGAATATTAAAGTCAGCGCAACGCGTCAGGATATACTCAGCCTGCGCCCGCGTCCAGCCCTCGTTCGCATCCAGCCGCAAATCAATCGTCGACCCAACAACTTTCCGGACTGCCTTCACCCGAGCCACTTCTGCCTCTGAATCGTCGCTCATCTTGAGCTTAATGCAACGAAAACCCACCCCAACAGCCTCTTCAGCGTGCCTGATAGTAGCCTCAGTAGTCATAGTCCCAATAACCGTATTGACAGCTATCTCGGACCGCACACCACTCTGAGGGAGACGAGAGAGGCTTGATTGAGAGAGAAGCGCGCCAAGGCTAAGTTGTGCAGACTGACCTTGAGCATCAAAAAGGGCTGTCTCTATGCCGTAGATAGCCGGGTTCGAGATAGGAATAAAACTACTACGTAGGATTGATAGCGCATCATTTAATTGCCTGTCTCGCAAACGCTCTGTAACAAGTGGAAGTTGAAGCAAGATATCTTGCATAGTGTCGCCAGTGAATTCGGGTAGAGGAGCAGTCTCGCCCACGCCGACTATTCCATCATCAATGTAGATCTCGATGATGGCTCCTTCACGAGTGGCGAGCTGTTGATGGGCCGTGTTGAAGCTGGAGGGCAGTGGTATCCGATAGGGATACCACTGAACATCACGAATGATCATAGATTTATGGCAGGCGTGGGAATTTGGAGAAGTCGGGTTTGCGCTTTTCGAGGAAGGCGTTCTTGCCCTCTTTGCCCTCTTCGGTCATGTAGTAGAGCATGGTAGCGTCGCCTGCCAGTTGTTGGAGGCCGGCGAGGCCATCGGTGTCAGCATTGAAGGCGGCTTTGAGGAAGCGGATGGCGATGGGGCTCTTCTCAAGGATCTCTTGCGCCCACTGCACGGTTTCTTCTTCCAGCTGGGCCAGGGGGACGACTTTGTTGACGAGGCCCATGTCGAGAGCCTCCTGCGCGTCGTATTGGCGGCACAGGTACCAGATTTCGCGGGCCTTTTTGTGCCCTACGACGCGTGCTAGATAGGTTGCGCCCCACCCGGCATCAAAGCTGCCAACTTTAGGGCCGGTCTGGCCGAAGCGAGCGTTATCGGCTGCAATCGTAAGGTCGCAGAGTAAGTGCAGGACGTGGCCGCCGCCGATGGCATAGCCCGCAACCATGGCGATGACAGGCTTGGGCAAGTATTTAATGAGCTTCTGGACTTCAAGAACATTGAGGCGGGGCACACCGTCTTCACCAACGTAGCCGCCGTCACCTCGCACGCGCTGATCTCCGCCTGAACAGAAGGCCTTGTCCCCCTGTCCCGTGAGAATCACAACACCGATCTCTGAGTCTTCTTGACAACGAATAAAAGCATCGGCAAGCTCATTGACGGTAAGTGGGCGAAAAGCGTTGCGAACTTCCGGACGGTTGATAGTGATTTTGCCCATCCCACCACTTTTTTCAAAAATAATATCCGTGTAATCCCGAACTTTTTGCCATTCAACTGACATGATGTAATTCTCCTTTTAAACGGCGTTTCGTTAGTATACAATTTTTTCGAAAGTTCTACCCTCTGCGAAGCAGAAGCGCTGAGCCTCATGCTTTTCCCAAAGAGAGCTTTCTATTATTTACGGACTTGTGATAGATTCGTAGAAGGCACGTAGCAGGACAACGAAGCGTTCTGGTTGTTCCAAGTGTACAGCATGACCCGCATCTGGCACAATGGCGAGCCGGGAGTTTGGAATCTGGCGGGCCATTTGATGAGCGATTGTGCAGAACTTGCTATCAAGCGCACCGGCTATGAGTAGAACGGGCAGCGTAAGCTCCTGCAAGCGGCCGTCCAGGGCAGGCTGCACGCCGGTGCCAAGGCCGCGCAGACTGTTCGCCAATCCAAGCGGATTGTTATTGAGGCGCTGCTCCCGTTGGGCTGCAAACCGATCGTGCGGCATATTTTGCTGACTGGCGAATAAGGGGATGCTTTGCCAGTAGTCGATAAAGGCAGGTATCCCTTCATATTCGATGCGGTCGGCCAGAACGTTATCACTCTGCTGGCGTTGCGCACGTTCAACCGGGTCGAGCAGGCCCGGCGAGGCACTCTCCAGGATGAGCGCGCGGAAGTAGCCAGAGAGGGCAGTATAAAGCGCGACACGCCCACCCATTGAGTAGCCCAACAGGATTGCTTGTTGGGGAGCAACGCCGAGCTGTTGCAAGGCTGCAAGAATGTCCACCTGGCAGTGTTCTATCGCATAGCGTTGGGGATCGACGGGTGCCGACGACTGCCCATGCCCCAGCATATCCAGAGCGATGACCTGAATGCCCATTTTTGCCAATGCATCGAGCAGAGAACTCCAACTATTTGCGCTACCAGTAAAGCCGTGAAGCAGGACAAGGATAGGCGCGTCAGATGGCTTGCCGCGCCGGACGAAACCCATTCGTACTCCATTGACATATAAGGACTCAGCCATTTCGTCGTTGGATAAGGGAGTCTGTAGCTCCATCGTCTCTGTCATTCCTCCTGGTTACGGAGTGCACTCCCCACTATGCGCCACAACTGACGATGCATACTCACATTGCTTTCACGCTCAGTGACCACCTCAACAACATGCAAGCCGCCAGAAATCATACCATTGCGCACAGCCTCGCGAAAGTCCTCCCAATTCTCAGCGCGTTGATAGTGCCCGCCATACATCGCGATAGCCGCGCCAAACTCGATACCAGTTGGAGTACCGAAGAGCTGCTCAAAATGCTCGGGATGTGCGGCCTGAGGAAGGAATGAGAAGATGCCGCCTCCATCATTGTTGATCAGCACAATCACCAGGTTAAGCTGATGCAAGCGTGCCGCCAGTAGTCCATTGAAATCATGCAAAAACGAAAGATCGCCGATTACCAGCACCGAAGGCGCACTAGACTGTGCGCTAAAGCCCAGCGCGCTGGAGACGACGCCGTCAATACCATTCGCGCCACGATTACCCGCGATTCGTACCCGCCGCTCACCGCCCCAGAAGAAAGTATCCAGATCGCGCACAGGCATACTATTGCCCACGAACAACGCTGAATTTTCGGGGAGGAGTTGTGCCAGCTCCGAGAAGACGCGACCCTCAAAAGGCTCTGCGAAGTCATAGATGGCACTCCGGAGCGCAGCACGCGTGGCCTGCTCCGCCTCTTGCCAGTTCTTCAACCACGAACTCTCTTGACGACCTCCATCTTCTCCCCGCGGAAGAGCTGTAAGCAGATCTTCACATAGGGCGACTGGATCTGCGTGAATAAGCTCAGAGGCGAGCTGAGTAGGCTCGTCCCAGCCCTCGTGGTCATCCACGATCACCTGGGGACAGTTCTCGTATCGCTTGATATAGAGCAAGAGCGGCTTCGCCGTCGGCATAGCGCCAAAGCGCAGGATGAACTCGGGCTTATTGTGCTTCAGGAAATCGTCGACGCGCAAAAAGGCATCGTAGCCAGCGAGAACGTGGCTGCGATCATGAGTTCCGCAACGCAACTGCGAGAGCGGATCAGCCAGGATCGGATAACCTGCCTGGGCCGCTAAGCGGGCGAGCGGCGCTATAAGCTCCGGTTTATCGCAGGGACCTATAATGATGAGGCCGTGCTCGCTTGTACTAATCTGACGGGCGAGTTTAGCAATAGTATGCGTAGATGGCGCAGCAAGACATGCGTCCTGTACCTCTATATATGGCAAGTTGTCAGGCTGTCCCTCCCAGGCAACTCGATCGCGCTGCTCCTCTGGAAGGAGGGGCTGACCGGGAATGGGCTCGGGTGTGAGTGGCTCACGAAAAGGAAAATTGAGATGCACAGGCCCGGCGGGCAACGCGAGTGTAAGGGCGGTTGCGCGGCCGGCTAGAGTTCGAACATAGCGCAGGGAAGCATTCGTCGCCTCCGGCAGGGCGAGCTCCATGAACCACTTGACGTGAGTGCCATACAGCCTGTTCTGATCGATTGCCTGTGGCGCACCATTCTCTCGCAGCTCAGGCGGGCGATCGGCGGTCAGAACAAGCAAGGGAACATGCGTAAGCCGGGCCTCAACAATAGCTGGAAAGAAGTTCGCCGCCGCCGTTCCAGAGGTACAAAGCAGGGCCACGGGCTGAGCGAGCCGTTTCGCCATTCCTAGCGCAAAGAAGGCCGCTGAACGCTCGTCGATGTGCATCCAAACTTTAAGCGCGGGATGAGAGGCGAACGCGATTGCCAGTGGTGTCGAGCGCGAGCCGGGACACACCACGACGTTATGCAAGCCTGCCCGCTGCAGCTCATCCACGAATGCATTGACGTACACATAGGTCGGATTTTTCGCCTGCAAGTGGGAAGAGGCAGACGTATCTGTTGTATTTATTATCATGCTTCCTTTTCTCCACCCAATCCACGAAGCATCACCTGCAACTTCAAACACGACTCCTGATATTCGCTCTCGGGATCTGAATCGGCAACGATCCCGCAGCCGGCAAAGAGGGTCGCCTTCGCGCCATCCACCAGCGCGGAACGCAGCGCCACGGCGAACTCACCGTTGCCGCTCATACCAATCCAGCCAATGGGACTTGCATACCAGCCACGATCCAGGTGCTCCATCGAACGGATTGCAGCCAGCGCGGGCAGGCGTGGATAGCCGCCGACGGCGGGCGTTGGATGCAGGTCCTCTATCGCCTCAAGAATGCTATGGCCGGGAAGAAGATCGCCTATAATGGGCGTCTCCAGGTGCTGGATATTCTTGAGCTTGAGCAAGTGCGGCGCATCTGCGACCCACACCCGTGAGCAGAGACGTGCCAGCGCATTGCGGATAGTCGTCACCACCACAGCATGTTCCACCTGATTTTTAGGGCTGTTCAACAGTTCCTCGCGCCCCAGCTGCTCATCCTCTTCTTGTGTCGCACCGCGCCGTGCTGAACCGGCCAGGGCAACGGTCTGAATTTGACCATCCACGCCGCATACAAGGCGCTCTGGAGTCGCTCCCACAAAGTAGCGGTCACCGCGTTGAATTGCAAAGACATGCGCTCCTGGATAGCTCTGGCGTAAGCGTAGCAGGGTAGCCAGAATATCGAACGGCTCATCCGCCCCCACCCCCACAGCGCGCGCCAGAACGACCTTCTCAAACTCACCCCCACGAATCTTCTCAACTGCGCTGGCTACCATCTCTCGCCACTCAGCGGCGGGAAGTAGATCCTGCATAGCAAGCTGATGTTCCCCATCTCCGGGCTCGGCCGAAGGTCTTTGCATGGTCTCCTGGGCCATAACGGTCTTCAACCGTTGCAGCTTATCTTCTATCTCAACTGCAAGCCTTCTAACGTCATCCTCATGGCAAGGATGCGACAAGATGCTATTAATAGTGATTGCCGCGCCCTCCTCATCACAGTGAAAGAGCAACGCAGGCAGAATCAGCAGACCCGCGGGAAAATCTTGCCAGAGGGAAGTAGGCGTATTGAGGACATCGAATGTGAAACCACCGACGAGCAGAGGGCCACTGGTATGTACCGGAACGTTTCCTGGCAAGATGCCCACAAAAGAATGTGTTTGAAGCTCACGCCATGCCGTAGCCGCGTTTGCCACATATGCCGGTCCAGTCGTCTCAATCGTTTTTGTACTGCCCACACCTACCAGAGAGCGCTTCTCCGCGGGTCGTTCCCAATAGAAGCGTTCCCCAATCTTAAGCTGGGCGAAGGCATTGAACATATGGAGTGGATCGCACTGTGATACTGGTAGAGTAATGCTCACAAGCACTTCATGGAGAGCCTGAGCAGCATAAGTGTAAGCCTGATCTAAAAGAGTTTTTAGAAACGCCTGGTCATATGTTGCAGACCATATATCACCACTAGTAGCAGAAACTATTGGAGTATCAGTAAAAGCTATATCCATGTTTTTCACCGCTATATATTTTCTGGCTGTGTGAAAGCGGATGTAAAGCGAGTTGCGCTCCACATTCATCTAGATCTAGAAAGTATTACACTGGCATAGCCCTTTTGGCGGGAGACTGGCTCCTGCCCAATGAAGTGGGTCGGTCCAGTTATAAATAGAGCAACCATATGATCAAAACCTGATCGAATGTGTAGTAGTATTGACAGTTTATTTTCCCAATCACGCACCAATCGTGTCTCACCCTGCTTCCATTCCCTTATAATGACCTGTCGTATTATAGCATGCCGATGCGAGTTCGACCAAAGGATGAGGCAGGCAGTTTAGGGTCTATCTACAACGAATCCAGCGTGGCTGAATAGACTCAATGGGGGGATCGAGATCGAACAGGCTGGGCTGACTTTCCAGGCGGAAGAGTTGCTCGAAATCGTCATTGGAAAAGACCTTCTTGAGGCGTGCCGCATACGAGTTGCGCAACACGTGCAGGTAGTGTTCAACATCGTAGTCGCGCCGATTGGCAACATCATGCCGGTCAACCACTATATCCGCCTTTTCCACTCGTCCGTCAGCACGAGCACGCCAATCATTGTTCGTCGCGCTACTCTCCTCGTTCTCGTCGGGAAGCCAGATATAGCCTCTGGCACGCGTACGGTAGAAGCGCACACGTTCACCCGGATGCCAATAGGTACGGCCGGCGTTCAGCAAAGCCTCATACGCTGGTTCGCTGTGAGATGCACGGTTTGCCAGATACGTCTCGGGAGCCTTTGATAACTTGACCCGCGAAGCCAGCTCTGAGGCCGGAAGGCGACGGTGGCGCAGATCCGCCACCGTTTCCAGAAACACATTGCGTACTCCCATCACATCGCCAAGCATCACACACTGCAGGGCTTTACGTAGAAAATGTTCTCCAAATGGCTCTGCACGGCTGGAGCGCAGGGCAACGCCGTGGACCAGCAGGCGACCATCATAGGTCAGCAATGCATAGTTCTTGACCTCGTGACTCAGCATCGCCCGGTAGCGTCCCTCGTATTCCAGCCGGATGCCCTTCGGCAGATTGGCTGCAATCTCGTTCACCAGCGCCTGCTCCTGTTCCTCGGTCCAACCAGATGGGGCAGCAAAATAGACGCCATCGGTATCGGCCTCAATCAGGGCCATGCCACGTTGCTTCAGAGCATCCAGCACGTGTGAAAGGATCGCGCGACCACGGCGTGTCACCTCACCAGCCGCCTTACCGTCCGCGAAGAGGGCCATCGAGCCTGCACCCATATATCCATACGCCGCATTGATCAAAATCTTCATCGCCGCCTGCGTTGCCGCGTGATGATTGGCCTCGATAGAGTCACGCGGAGCCAGGCGGGCAGACTCTTTATGCGCCAGCCGCAGATCGGTCAGGCTGCCCAGGATACTGAGCAGAACGCCCAGATGATCGCAGGCTGGACCAATGCGGAACGTGCGCATCAGCGAAGGGTAGAGCGAGGCCACATCCGCCTTGACCACCTGCTCCGCGATCCCTTCGGCAAAGAGGTGGACCGCGCCTCCCTCGTGCAGGCCAGCCTCAGCACTCTGCTGCGCCGCCTGATAGGGCGGTGCGGCACCCATGCGCAGATAGCTGCGCACTAAGATAGGCTCAAGAATACCCATCGCCGGCCCCGCCGCCGCTAAACGATCATAGCGGCGTGGAGCCATACTAGCCAGGGCGAACGGAGCACCCAGCAGGCGGCGTGAGAGTCCATCCACCTCAGCCACATCATCCAACGCATAGCGCCGCACGCGTTCAGGATCGCTTCGATACGTCTCAAAGATATCCGCCCCAGGAATATAGACACGATCAGGCGAAGCGATGCCGAAGTAGCGCGCCACCTCTTTAAGGCCGTAGCCAGGTATATCACGCACAACAAAATCGTGTCGCCGAACCGCATCGAGCGTGTCAATGAGCTCGCGACCCGCCAGGCTATAGCGCACCCGCCGCCGCGCCTCAGGACCGATCGCCAGCGTCTCCTGATGACTCTCAAGGACCATCGGCCCTCCCGGCCGCCCCAGCTCAAGCGCAATGTTGTGTACAAGCGACCGATGCTCTAGAAAGGGGAGATCAAATCCAAACAGGTTGTGGTTCTCAATCACGTCGGGGTCGCGCTCACGAATGAGGGCGCACAGCGAGCGAATCAGCGCAGCCTCATCTTCCGGCGTCGGAGCTTCCAGCACAGTCGCCAGGCCACGGCTATCGCGCACCGAGATCATAAAGATGCGCCCACGGTGCGGATCGAGCGCAGTTGTCTCCAGGTCAAACTGCAGACGGTGTACATCTTCATAATTCATGCCCCGAAAGTACACTTTGCCTGTACTCATCAGAAACTGCTCGACAGGACCCACTCGGTAATAGGCATCCTGCAGTTCGCTGATGTTGCGCACCGGCCGTTTGAGGTGATGGCCCGCCCCCTCCAGAATAGCGCGTTCCAGCGTACGCTGGTCGCGGGCAAAGAGCAGGTAGCGGTACGAAGGATTCGGGCCAACCAGTTGACGATAGCGGATCGTCACTTTCCCTGCCACGCGCCTCTCCACCGGCTGCAGTGCCGTTCCCAGGTAGTCCACATCATCAAGAGAAGTCGCCAGCAGCCAGGGCTGATAGTGCTCCGTGTTGCAATACACCTGCTCACCCTCGCGCCTCCACACCAGAGCATGTCCATCCCGATGCGCCCACACAGAGACAATACCTGGTGTAGGATTCCAACCAAACAGATACTCATCTTCTGAGCTCATCTGCATATTCGCATCGCGCCTCTGTGGCGCGTTTGTATGCCCCTGTGAAACCATCGTACTCCTGATTCAGCAGCAAAGAATACATATGTTCTAAGCATACCACAATCAATCGTCCTCTGCCTGAGAAGTTCTCATGCGACAAACCTGCGCAGTCAACGTTGTTGAAATACGGAGGGAGGGAGAAAACCAGAGCACTGCGTTTTATGAAGCGCGATGGATGGTGAGGGGTGACAAACGAATCGAGCGCGCGCCCCTCGTCTCTGGGAAGCAGAGCGCGCGGATTGGATCAGCCGCATCCACGCTTTAGCACTGTGTGTTCTGCCCAGCCCTACGCACGGCCCAATCGCAGAGGAATCGCCTCGTTCCGTCTCTGGGAAGCAGAGCGCGCGGATTGGATCAGCCGCATCCACGCTTTAGCAC
>CAXTXB010000143.1:0-7092 GCA_964247965.1 uncultured Dictyobacter sp.
GGCCATCCCAGCGTGCTGAAGGGCCAGAGCCACGAACTAAACCAGGTATCAAGCACATCCTCGTCCTGCTTCAATTGCGTACTCTCACAATGAGGGCAGATGCTCACATCCTCACGGCTCACAATCATCTCACCGCAGTTGGCGCAGTACCAGACCGGGACGCGATGGCCCCACCAGAGCTGACGCGAGATACACCAATCGTGAATATTCTCCAGCCAATCGACGTACGTCTTATTAAAGCGTTCCGGCACGATCTTGATCTGCCCATACTTCACAGCGTTCAGGGCGGGCGTCGCCAGTGGCATCATCTTGACAAACCACTGCTTCGAAATCAAAGGCTCCACGACGGTATCGCAGCGGTCACAGTGGCCGAGCGGCACCACGTAGTCCTCAATCTTTACGATCAGATCGAGCTTTTCCAGGTCAGCCACCAGATGTTTGCGCGCCTCATAGCGGTCCTGTCCTGCATAGGGACCAGCCTGGGCAGTCATTTTCGCATCGAAGCCGATCACCTGCACCGTGGGCAGGTTATGGCGCTGGCCGATTTCAAAGTCAACCGGATCGTGGGCAGGGGTCACCTTCACCGCGCCCGTGCCAAATGCTGCGTCGACCGCGTCATCCCCGATGATAGGAATCTCGCGCCCGACCACCGGCACGATTGCCAGCCGTCCCACGGTATCTTTGTAGCGCACATCATTGGGATTCACGGCAATGGCAGTATCACCCAGGATGGTCTCAGGGCGGGTTGTCGCCACGCTGATATACTCGGTCTCGCTGCCTGGCTCAGCCCCTTCAATCGGCTTCAATGGATAGCGCACATAGGTCAGCTTGCCCGGCGTATTGATATGATTCACCTCCAGATCGGAGATGGCGCTCATACAGCGGGGGCACCAGTTGATGATCCGCTCGCCGCGGTAGATCAGCCCCTCTTCATAGAGGCGCACAAAGACCTCGCGCACCGCCTTCGAGAGCCCCTCATCCATGGTGAAGCGCTCACGCGACCAATCACACGAGGCCCCCAGGCGGCGGTGCTGATTCTGGATGCGACTCTTATATTGCTTAACCCACTGCCACACACGCTCCAGAAAAACCTCGCGCCCAATCTTATGGCGGTCCGTGCCTTCTTTTGCCAGCAGACGCTCAACCACCGTCTGGGTCGCGATGCCCGCGTGATCTTCACCCGGCACCCATAGCGTCTCGTCGCCCTGCATACGATGGTAGCGGATCATGATATCCTCCATCGTGGCAGTAATCGCGTGACCCACGTGCAGCGCGCCTGTGACGTTAGGTGGTGGCATACTGATCACAAACGGTTTGCGTGCGGGATTTGGACGCGGCTTAAAGTAGCCGCCCTCTTCCCAGAAGCGGTACCACTTATCCTCGACTGCCTGCGGCTCGTAGGCTTTGGGTAGCGACGCCACATCTGTCAACGGCGTCGGCTCTATATTCTTCTGCTCAATCATACGCTCATCCTCATCACAATTCTACCGGCGACCAGCTTGCTTACCAGATGTATGGCAAGGTGGTTCCTGAAGGAGTAATATACTATTTTCTATTTCAAAACACAAAAAAGCCTTTCCCGCCAAGGACGAGAAAGACATAACTCGTGGTACCACCTCGTTTCGATCAGCCTGTGATGAAGGGTCATAAAGAGACTGATCCTCAAGCGGTGCAATATCGGGCACACCCGTGGAACTTCTTGCTCTATGAGCTTATAAGCTTACGAGCTTGCGTCCCAGGCTCCCAGGCGACCTTCGATATGTATCTACCAGGGAAGACTTACAGCCTTCGATCTTCCCTCTCTTCTGGCATACACATCTACTCTTCCTGATCCTTGCCAGTCTTAAATCTTGCTGACACTAGTCTAACGAGTAGTTAAACAATTGTCAAGCCCAAAGTTATTCCTGTTCGTACACATCTTCCGCATCTACTTACACACATCAAATGCAAATCAGAGTACAATTTTGCTCTTTGAAGTTCCACACTTGCTAGACGCAATGAACGCTGTTGAGTCCAAGTTTTCATAGTCATGAGAAAAGCTCCTTTGCTGCTATTTTTTAAAGATAACATAAACTTTTTCTATAGTCAATAGTAAGTTTTAGTGTTATAAAAATTCTCTTTTAGATATATGATATACCAAATCTGGTTGACGAGTAAACATGGTAAATAGGAGTGTAGAGAGCAATCCCTCCCTATTAGAATTTGGGGTGTTCCTGAATAATCGCACCCTAAACGGATTTGATATGAGAGACGCCCTGGTTTGGTTTTTGTCTGCTTGCTTCTCATCTCGTTGTGATGCTGTGTGTCGAGAGTTCCGAGAGGGGCAAATAATTAACAGTTGACAATCACATTGGGATCGAGTATGCTACTTAATGTTAGTAAGTGAGCACTAGCTTATGTCAATAATTTGTAGAAAGGAGATAGAAAGATACCAGTGAAGGATGTACGGTCGCGCCTCTCGGCTGATGAGAGACGAGCCTCGATTCTTGAGCAAGCAAAAGTTGTGTTTGCGCAGCTTGGCTACCAGCAGGCGGGCACGCGTGAAATTGCTGCCGCATGTGGCATTAGCGAGGCGACACTCTATCAGCACTTTCGCAGTAAGAAGCAGTTGTTTCTCGAAATTTTCTATTTGTTCGGCGGACAGCATCACGAGAGGTGGAAAAGTCGGGTGAGCGAGCAGGTTGAACAGCAAGGGCGAGAGGGACTGGAGCAGGCATTTATTACTTATCGAACTCTCTGCTCCGCTGATCCAACGCTGTCTCAGTTGCTCTCTCAGATTTTTAATGCAACAAATGACCCTGATATGGCACAGGCAGCCCAGAAGTATCTTCAGAGTATTCGTACGTTTTTATACGATCTCATCGGACAGGCGCAGATGGAAAACATTCTTCCATCTACCATGAATATAGATATTATGGCCCTACAAGGAACAAGTATTTTCGTCATGATGCTCATAACCCGGATGGTGCAGAGTACTTCTGTAGACACACAGCTAACAGATACACAGCTTGTCCTGCTGGGACAAAGCTGGTTGCGTTCATACATTGAGACCGAAAGTTAATTTTTTTGCCGAAACATGTTAGTTAGCACTTACTCATTAGAAGGAAAGAGTTTTCTACTATGCAAGTTCCTGCATCAGTACCACATGGCGGAAGATTAGACTACAAATGGATTGTTGCTATCGTTGTGATCTTTGGTGCATTTATGTCCATTCTGGATCAGACGATTGTCAACATTGCTATTCCACGCCTGCAAAATGCTTTTGGCGCAGACCTCAATAGCGTGCAATGGGTTCTTACGGCCTATATCCTCACTCAGGGGGTGGTCACGCCGACGACATCCTTCTTTGCGGATCTGCTGGGGACCAGGCGCTTCTATGTGATTGCGCTGACGATCTTCACGGCTGGCTCCGCCCTCTGTGGCCTGGCGTGGAGTCTGCCCGTACTTATCATTTTTCGGGTTTTGCAGGGGGTGGGAGGAGCTTTCCTCTTTCCCTTATCTATTACTATGCTTTACCGCGAGTTTCCGGTTAATCAGCGTGGCCTGGCAAGCGGCATCTTTGGGATAGCAGCCCTGCTCGCGCCCGCGGTTGGACCCACACTGGGAGGCTACTTCGTCACCTATGCTGACTGGCCCTTGATCTTCTTCATCAATGTGCCCATTGGCATTCTAGGTGTTATACTGGGCATACTCCTCTTACGAGAAGTTCGTCCCGATACGCATACTCGCTTTGACATCCCTGGTTTTGTGCTCGTGGCTATAGGTCTCATAGCATTGCTCTACGCGCTTTCGGACGCCAGCACAGATGGCTGGGGATCAGCAAAAGTGGTTGCTTGCCTTATTGGCGGCGCGATCTTCCTATGTCTGTTCATAGTTGTGGAACTAGCGCTCGCCCGTCGTGGTAGACAACCGCTGGTCAACCTGAGCCTCTTTGCTAACGAGCCGTTTCTGGTCAGCAATATCGCTAATATTCTTATAACCTTCGCCTTCTTCGGTGGAATATTTCTCTTCCCGGTCTACTTACAGAGTCTACGTGGCCTCAATGCCTTCCAGGCTGGTCTGCTCCTGCTCCCACAGGCATTCGCCTCGATCGTGACTGCGTTGATCGGAGGACGAATTGTGGACCGCTATGGCGTACGTGTGGTTGTAGTACCCGGGTTGCTGATCTTAGGTTTTACCGTGTGGCAATTATCATCTCTCACACTCTATACTCCCTACTGGTGGCTACAGGTATTATTTGTCCTGCGCGGCCTCGCCCTGGGAGTCATTATCCAACCCCTGAACGTCTCGGCCCTGGCTGAGATTCAGCCCCGCCAATTCGCGCAGGCATCCTCGCTCTACACCGTGCTGCGCTTTGTCTCTACATCGCTGGGAATTGCCGTGCTGGCAACCCTGGTGCAGACGCAGGCAAAAGTGCACTACAGCCACCTGGCCGAGCAAGTCACACTGGGGTCACGCCTTGGACAGTTCATCGCACGCCTGCAGGCACTCCTCGTTACCCGTGGAGCAGACCCGACGAGCGCCAGGGTTGCAGCGATACAGCAGGTAATCCGGCTGGTTCAACGTCAGGGCTACGTCCTCGCAATCCAGGACGCCTTCCGACTCACATTGATAGTTATTGGAGTCGCAGTCATCGCCGCCGCCCTGATACGCACGCGCCGGCGGCCGGCGGCCGAAACCCGTAGCGATCGTCCCGAGCTGAGTGCAGAAGAGGAGGCGGCACGGGCTGAAGCAATGCTGGGAGCCTAGCCGCAGCAAGCCTTCAACCGTCAACTCACCACTCTAACAGTCAAGCAGGGCGACACAGTCTATGCGGGGCAGACCATCGGCACGATCACTCCTGTGGCTGCCAACGGGGCTGCGACGACCACAAAAGTGGATCTGACTAGCCCGATCGCGGGACGCGTGGTACAGTTGCTCGCCGTGCAGGGGCAGAACGTCTCTCCCGGCCTGGCTGCTGCTGCTGGATCTGTGCATCAATAGTGGATGCAGCATCTACCTCTGGAAAACGTCAAGAAAGGTACTACGAGACAAGCAGGACAACTTATGAAGCAGATTTCGTTGTAGCTATTCTTATCACTACGTCAATCCTTCATATGAGGAAGTGGTCAATATAGCCATAGTAGGAGGATGAAAGTTCTATTTCCTCCTGCTACGGCTATAAGAAATCCCATCGTTCTTTAAAAAGAGAGTACTTAATAGGCTTTAAAGGTAACCTGGACTTTGCCGAATTGTAGGGCATCGCCGTCGTTGATGGGCGTTGGTTTATCGGGATCAAGGCGTTTGTTGTTGACGCGGGTGGCGTTGGTGCTGTTCAGGTCGGTAAGCGTGTAGGTGCTACCGATGTGTTCCAGCGCGGCATGTATGCGCGAGACGGTGTCGGCACCCTGTTTATCACTGAGATCTACCTGTGGTCGTTCGCCGCCGAGATCGTGGTCGTAGCGGCCTATGACGGCGCGCTCGCCGCTGAGTGGAGATTGCGATCCGTCGGTGAAGATGAGCGAGCCCCAGGTTGCTGTTTGAGCTGCCGGCTGCACAGTTGATTCGATGATGGTTGGCATGGCAGCGTCGCTGATAGTGGGCTGCTCGGGTGAAGATAGTTGGTCCTGCTGCGCCTGGTTAGACGGAATGTAGTATTGCTTCTGCGGGCGCGGCTTCTGCGGAGGAGGAGGCTCCTGCCTCGCTGTGCCGGGCATGAAGGTTACTTTTGGCTGCGGCTTCACCGTTGGCTCCTGGGTAACCGGCGGGACATAATATGGCTCGGTCGGTTGCTGTGGAGAAGCTGTCTGCTGCTGACTCGAAGGCGTGTAGTAAACCTGCGTTGGTGGAACTACGGGTGGTGTCTGGGTCGGCGGCGGAGTGTAGGCTGGCTGCACCGGCGGCTGATAGACCGGCGTCTCGGGACGAGAAACTGGCTGCACGGGTGGCTGATAGACTGGCTGCGCGGGTGGTGTATAGGTTGGTGCCTGAGGCGCGGGTGGCGCATAGATTGGCTTTGGAGATGGGCCTGGATTTGGGATCGCCGTCTGCGAGCCAGAATTGAACGTAGAGGCTCCGCACTTGGGACAGAATGAGAGGCCCGGCTTGAGCTCTGAGTTGCAATTCGCGCAGTATTGGCGTGGCGCAGAAAGGGCACGGCCACAGCCAGTGCAGAATGTATCGCCTGGCTCATAGGGCGTGTTACAGTATGGACAGCTCAACTGAGTGGGAGCAGGAGCTGATGTCTGAACCGGTGCCTCGACGGGAATATAGGTCGGAGCGGCCAGCATCGGTTGGACTGGCGGTTGCTCACCAACAATCTGTGCAGGGGGAACGTAGACGGGCGTTATCGAGGCGGGTGGCTGTCCCCACTGCTGCTGAATCTGTGGCACGATATTCATTGGAATAGGGCCTGCCTGGATGCCTGGTCGCTGCTGACGCACGAGGCCGTCGACGACATTAAGAACCTGGTTGCCAAGGCTAGCCTGGCGAATTGCGCCCGCACCCGCCGTCAATGCCAGAGGCCATAGAACAGGGAAGGCCACGATGCCAACGGCACCCACCGCGGCTTTGTCAATCCAGCGCTGCTGACCAATCATTGCGAGAAGACCACCCGCTGTACGCTGCAGGGTGAGCGAGACGGCAGCCTGCATTCCGATGATTGCTTCGAAGTCGCCGCCCTTCTTCAGCTGGATAAGCATTTGATCTTTGTTGCCAATTTGTTGTGTCTGATAGCCTTGTGCCATGTATACATTTACGACATCGCTTGCAAGGCGCTCTGCATCTATTTCTTCTGAATTATAAAAGCGGGCATCCATCCATTATCCTCCAACTTGGCATTATTTCTTTCGTATCCTTATTATATATTGACTGGGATTGGGATGTAGTCAACCATATCCCCCCGGCACTTTTTCATGCTCATAGGGCCAGACATACAACACATGCGATCAGGTACATTCCCTACTTACAACTATTTACGTGTGTAGCTGAAAAGGGTTGGAAGACTATTGGTCTTTCTCAATAAAGTATACAATACGCCCGGATGAAGGCGACATGTCGCAGCTTCGCGGGGGCTATTTTTTTTTTATTTTTTTTTTTTTTTATAATTAAGAA
>CAXTXB010000143.1:7102-10927 GCA_964247965.1 uncultured Dictyobacter sp.
CTCTATTTTTGATTCATTTTGCTTTTTCTACACGCTATAGACTTCGCTTGTAGCGTGTAGAAAAAGCAAAATGAATCAAAAATAGAGCGGCGAACTGTATTTAAGTGGAGGCGGTAGTGTTCAAACGTGTCCAGGATTTGCCATTGTCAGTGGTTTGGAATAGATGAACGGCATTATCGCTTGTGGAAGCTAGCGCCCAGCTTCTTGTGGTTGAGACGAAGTCGAGACCAACGAGCTTCGTTACGGTTGCATCAGGCTTAGAAAGTTGCTTCCAACTGCGTCCAACGTCGCTTGTTACATAAACATCGCCGGCATTACCATTGGCACCGATAGCCAGGGCCTGGTTATTGCCGCTAAACACGATGGTGGGGCTGATATCGGCGCTAGGCGTGCCGCTATTCCAGGTCTTGCCGCCGTCATGGGTCGCATAGAGATCTACTTTATTGCTTCCACCAGATGAGAACATAACTGGCAAGATTCCATCGGCCGCGGTTGAGAATTGCGGCGGAAAGGTCGTGATCGTGCCAGATGCGTCGGACGGAAGAGTAAGCTTTTGCAGCGTCCAGGTAGAGCCGTTATCGCCCGTGGTATAGAATAGTGGAGTCTTGTTATCGGTAACCGAGCCAGTAATCCAGCCAGTTGAACCGCTGCGGAAGCTTATACCGGTCTTGTGACCAGCATATGGAAGCCCACTCGTCTGATCGTCTGCACTACTATTGACGCCGCTCACCTGCAGCCAGGTCGCGCCGCCATCATTAGTATGAAAAACATCCACCGCCTGATTTTGCGCCTTGATGCCCTTATCGAACAGCAGCCAGCCATTCTGTGGATCGGCAAACCAGATCTGGCTCACGCCATTGCCAGTATCCAGCAGAGGAGTTTCCAGCCAGAGGCCACCACCATTATAGGTATGGAAAATCGAAAACTTGTCGCCCGTCTGCATGGCCACCCAGGCGTTCTGGGCATCCAGGAAATCGTAGACGCCAAGCTTATACTCTACACCGCCCGTACTGGGAGTAGCCTCAAGCCACTTTTCGACCCCCAAGGTCGTATGCAACACCCGGTTATCCTGTGTGACCGCCCAACCATTCTGCTCATCAAGCATGTGAATGTTCTGTAACGTGACAGGCAAACTGGGTCCTGGCGTAGAAGTCGGCAGCGGCCCCGGTAGGGTTGCATACTGGCTTCCGCCACAACCTGACAGAGCCAGGAGACAAGCAAAGAGTAGGATGCCTATAAACACTGCCCTCCGGCTCTGTCTACTAGACTGGGAAGTATCCATTGTTCTATTCCTCATTATTGTTGCAATGTATTGATCTCTCTGGAGAGAGTAGCTTCTCAGTATTGTACGTGCGATCGGACAGAATTACAACGAGGAAGCAGGCATCCCCTCCTGATTAGGCCCTAACTTGCTCCTGGGTGAGCTTACCAAACTGCTCATTGTAGAGTTGGGCATACAGGCCACCGAGCGTCAGCAGTTCCTGATGTGTACCACGCTCCACGATTTCACCTTTATCCACAACTAAGATCACATCCGCCGCCAGAATAGTCGAGAGGCGGTGGGCGATTGCCAGTGTGGTGCGCCCCTGCATTACTTTCTCAAGCGCGGCCTGAATCAAGCGCTCTGAGTGCGTATCCAGCGCGCTGGTCGCCTCATCCAGGATCAAGATGCGCGGATTTTTGAGAATCACGCGCGCGATGGCGATGCGCTGCTTCTCGCCGCCCGAAAGCTTGTAGCCGCGCTCACCCACGATCGTATCATAGCCATTTTCCAGTTCCATAATGCGATCATGAATAGCCGCAGCTTTAGCGGCTGCGATCATCTCCTCTTCGGTGGCATCCACACGAGCATAGAGCAGATTTTCGCGCACCGAGGCGTGGAACAGATAGGTCTCCTGCGTGACCACCCCGATCACCTCGCCCAGCGAAGAGAGCTTCACATCCTTGACATTATTGCCATCGATCTCAACCGCGCCGCTATCCACATCATAGAGACGAGGCACCATATACGTGATGGTCGTCTTGCCTGCTCCGCTGGGTCCTACCAGGGCGGCCAGTTGTCCAGGCTGGATCTCAAATGAAATGTCATTGAGCGTCTGGCGCATACCCTCATCCAGAGATCCATTGTGACCATTATGCTCACTATTCCCGTTGGCAGAGGGTAGGCTAGCTATACCTGCCATTGCACGATCGGCGGCAGGCGTTGCAGTTGTTGGAGCAGAAGTACGCCGAAGCGGAAGCAGTTTGCGCCAACCAGCATTCTTCTCCCTGTCCTGTTCAGAAGCATTGAGCTGAGGCTGGGCCTCATCGCTTTTGTAGGCAAAGGAGACATGCTTGAAGGCCACGCGCCCCTGTGTCCGTTCAGGATCGAGTGAACGCGCATCGGGTTCATCCTTGATATCGATCGGCATATCCAGGTATTCGAAGATGCGATCGAACAGCGCCAGGGCTCCCTGCACTTCGACCTGGATCGTCAGCAGTTGCCCAACTGGAAAGAAGAGGCGGCTCTGCAGCGTTGTAAAAGCGACGATTCTACCGAGCGTCATAAAGGGATCGGAGTCCGTGATGATCTGCCAGCCCGCCACCAGGTAGACGATCGCAGGCGTGATCGAGAAGAAGATGTTGATAAACATGAAGAACCAGCGCCCGATCATCTGCTGGCGAATCTCCAGATCGGTGAGGCGCTGATTTTCCTGCACAAACAGATCCTGGGCATATTGCTGGCGGCCAAAGGTCTTCATCAGCAAAATGCCGCTCACCGACAGCGTCTCCTGCATCATCGAGGTCAGCGAGGCCATGCTCTGCTGCGTCTCTTTACTCGTCGCGCGGCGCACATTGCCGACTCTCGTCGTGATCCAGAGGAAGATCGGCAGCAGGCCCAGCGAGATCAGGGTAAGCAGGGGACTTAAAAAGAGCATCGCGATAATCGTGCTTATGACCGTCGAGATATTGGCCACGATGCTCGTCGCCGTGTTTGTAACCACGCCCTGCACGCCATTGACATCATTTGAGAGGCGCGACTGAATCTCGCCCGTGCGCGTGCCAGTGAAGAAGCGCAGCGACATACTCTGCAGATGCTCATAGAGCCGATTGCGGAAGTCGCGCATCACATTCTGCCCGATCACATTATTCAAGTAAGTCTGATAAACGCCGATCAAGCCAGAGATGACCGGAGTAATAATCATGATCGTGACATAAATGATGAGCAGGGGTAAATTTTTCTTAACGATCGTATCATCAAAGATGCGCTGGATCAGCAGCGGATTGACCACGCCCAGCCCAGTTGTCAGCAGAATCGCGATCAGGACCAGCACCACCTGAAGTTTATAAGGTTTAAACGCGATGGCAACGCGCCTCACTGTCCGAGCATCCGTCTTGCGGCCCCGCCTCTTCTGCTCTTCTAAATAGGCGGACATCCCTCCTCCACCCATACCATGAAATCCCATATGTAAATTCTCCCGAATACGTATATATAAAGAAAGTGACGAAAATTTTCGATGCGAACGTTCTTACAGAAAGATCGTAAAAAGATCGATACTACTACTTTCATTATAGTATAAACCGCCAGACGATTTCCTGCACTGGTCAAGCACACGGTTTTTCACTGTCCATTTTGACAGGTCGCGGCGTAGCCGCGAGAAGAAGGTTGAGCAATCTCAACCGAAGCTCCAAGCAATCTTCACTGTATGTATGCTATAATCAGGCTTATAAATGTTGTCTTGTCTATTAGCGCATGGGCCGGGCTATCAGGAGGAAGCTACGGTTGACGAGGAGGAGGCTGTTCGGAAAGTCAGCGGGAAGCCTCCAGGGTTGATCACGATCCTG
>CAXTXB010000144.1:0-359 GCA_964247965.1 uncultured Dictyobacter sp.
TTATTTTATAAATTAAAAAATTTTTTTAATTAAATAATTCGGGGGCCACGTCCAAGGCGTGCAATGCATACTCAAAAGACGCGGATCATCATCGATACGCCTTGGCCTGCAGGTTAAAGAGCTCTGCGTAGCGGCCGTTGAGGTCCATGAGCTCCCGATGTGAGCCGCTCTCGCGCAAGATCCCTTGCTCAATTACAAAGATGCGGTCGGCCAGGCGCACAGTGCTGAAGCGGTGGCTGATGAAGATGGCCGTCTTGCCTTCGGTCAACTGGCGGAAGCGGCTGAAAACGTCATATTCGGCCTGAGGATCGAGGGCGCTCGTGGGCTCGTCCAGAACAAGAATACGCGCGTCGCGGATA
>CAXTXB010000144.1:413-2115 GCA_964247965.1 uncultured Dictyobacter sp.
CGCCGCTGAGCTGGACACCCTTGTCAAACCAGCGCCCAAGCATCGATTCATAGCCCTCGTCCAACTTCTCAATCACGCTATCTGCTCCGCTCTTCTGCGCCGCGCTGAGAACCATCTCCTGATTTTCAATCTCCGCCACTCGCCCCATACCAATGTTTTCATTCGCTTTCATATTGTAGCGTACATAGTCTTGAAAAATGACCCCGACCTGCTCGCGCAGTTCCTCCAGATCATATTCTTTGATGTTACGACCACCCACAAGGATTGCGCCCTCATCAGGATCATACAGACGCGTCAACAATTTGACGAGGGTAGTTTTGCCTGCTCCGTTGCGTCCAACCAGGGCGATGGCTTCGCCCGCGTTGATAGTGAAGCTGACATTCTTCAGGGCCGCCTCGCTCTTGCCGGGATAGGTGAAGCTGACATCTCTGAACTCGACGCTCAATCCCTTAACATCAACAGAAGGGTCAATCGGCGTAGGATTCTTGGGCGAAAGGATCTCTGGTGTATATTCGAGAAATTCAAAAAGAGTGCTCACGAACAGGTTGTTTTCATAGGTGCTGGAGAAGCCATCCAGGACGCTCTGGAAGTTTGAGCCCGCTTGAACTGTAGCCTGCGTGAACTTGGTAAGCTGTCCCAGCGTGATATGACCAAAAACGGCTTGCAGTGCGATATAGAGATAAATTGCCGAGTTAGCTCCGACGGTAACCGCCGACCATACAAAGCCAACCATATAGCGCGGGATTAACACCTTCTTATTCTCGTCGTAAAACTTAGCCATTAAAGACCTGGTGCGCACAATAAAGAAGTCACCCAGGTTAAAGAGCTTGATCTCCTTGTTATAGTCATCGGTGGTCATGAGGCGCGTAAAATACTGCATCTGCCGCCGTTCCGGTGACTGCCGTCGCATACGCTGAAAGCCGATCCAACCATACTTACTGCTGGCGATAAAAGAAGGAATAGGAATAATAAGCGCTACAATGGCCAGCCACCAGGAGAGCTGGAACAATAAGAAGAGCATTGAGAATAGGGTGATAAAAGTTCGCCCCAGTCCAAACGTATCCGAGATCATCGATACCGGCTTATACGTAGCTTCATCAGCCGCGTGACGCAGCCGATCATAAAACTCGGGATTTTCGAAAAACGAGAGGTCCAGCGTATTCGACTTCTCCAGGATACGAAGCTGGATATCATTTGAGACGTGCTCCTGTAAGAGCTGCTGATCAATATTGCTCAGTGTCATCAGAAAGCGGTCTACAACACCCACAAGCAACTGCAGACCAACAGGCAACCAGATAGGATTGATCGAATGTGTCCTGATGCCATGCAATACACCATCGATGACAAGCTGAGAGATAGTAACTGAGATTGCTGGAGTAATGCCGCGCAATATATTAACAAACGCTAGCCCCGCTGTTAGGAGTGGATTTGCCGCCCATACCAGCTTTATTACGCGCGGTAGACTGGTTAAAGAGCCAAAAACTTTCTTAAAACTAAAAGTATCGTCAGGCTGCTCATCTTTCTTGCCACCTCTACGTGTGGGTCTTATCTCCATGAAATAACGCACCTTCTCTCCCTGTCTCACATCTGTTTTATTGCGTAGTGTTCTGTCAAGCTACATCGTGTGGCCCTGCGCCCCAACAATGGGTCATCCCAAAAATTTTAAAAATTATAAAAATTTTTTTTTGCATCAATATTTTTT
>CAXTXB010000144.1:2125-3445 GCA_964247965.1 uncultured Dictyobacter sp.
TCCCCGTCCTTTTTTCCTCCCTCCTAAAAAAAAAACTCGCTTCAAAAAAAAATTTTTATCATTTTTCAAAAGTTTGGGATGACCCATTGTTCTCGGTTCTCCAGTTTTCGGGTTGCGATCAAGTTTGACAAAACAATAGTTTGCCTACTATAGCTGAAAGTAGGACGCCAGGCACTGCTAGTTTGGCTAGTTTTTTTTATGGTGAAATCACCAGGTTTTTGCAAAAAATGAAGATGCAATACTTTCGGGTTCTGTGATCAAAGTATAACATATGTAGTGGACATACACACCGGGTAAATTGCTCCTGTATAGTTTCGCCCTTGACATCGATCTCTTCCACCTCTTATACTACAATAGTACTTTTGAATGTTGATCTACTAAATCAACTATATTTTTAGAAGACCAAGGAGGCCAGATAGATGCCTGATAATACGCAGTATGCACATCCTGAAACGCTCGTGGATACAACCTGGGTTGCCGACCATTTGAATGATGCCAATGTTCGCTTGATTGAAGCTGACGAAGATGTATTGCTCTACGAGGTGGGTCATATTCCCGGCGCTGTAAAGCTCGACTGGCATGTTGATGTACAGAATCCCCTCAGCCGCGACTTCGTTGACCAGGCGGGTTTTGAGAAGCTGCTGAGCCGCTACGGTGTGAGCAATGATACAACTATTGTTCTCTATGGTGATCGCAACAACTGGTATGCGGCCTACGCGTTCTGGCTGTTCAGCGAATATGGGCACAAGAATTTGAAGATTCTGAATGGCGGACGCGCAAAGTGGGAGGCCGAGGGCCGTCCCTTCACTAAAGAGGTGCCACAGTTCGCTGCGACCAGCTACAAGGCTCAACCAGCGGATGAGAGCAACCGCGCCTTCCGTGACGATGTTGCTAGCGGCTTGAAAAACGCCAATCGTCGCCTCATTGATGTGCGTTCACCACAGGAGTACAGCGGAGAGTTGTTGCACATGGTCAACTATCCCCAGGAAGGTGCACAGCGCGCGGGCCATATCCCTGGTGCTAAGAATATTCCCTGGGCTACGGCAGCCAATTCTGATGGTACCTTTAAGTCGTCTGAAGAGCTGCAGCAGATCTACGGTGGGAAAGATATCAAGCCCGAAAATGAGGTGATCTCATACTGCCGCATTGGTGAGCGCTCGGCCCACACCTGGTTCGTGCTGACGCAGTTGCTTGGCTATCCGAATGTTCGTAACTATGATGGTTCCTGGACCGAATGGGGCAGCCTTGTTCGCTCACCTATCGAGCGCTAAGAATAGATAAAATAGGTCATGCCAAATTTTTGAAAAATGATGAACATAC
>CAXTXB010000144.1:3455-7767 GCA_964247965.1 uncultured Dictyobacter sp.
TTTTATTAATAAAAATTTTTTTAAAAATTAATAAACATTTTTATATTATTTTTAAAAAATTTTGCCATGACCTATTTTATCTAAAAAATTTATACAGCGGCTATGTTGCTTTCTGAAAGCGCTGTACGAACGATTTTGATGGCAGGCTGAGCGTCCAGTGATTCATAAAAACCAAGTGCCTGATCCAGGTAGTAACGGGCGCGGCTCATATCATCTTTATCATCAGTGGATGAAGTGCTTGCGTGCTGGCTACAAAGAAGGCCAAGATGATAAAGGGTATGAGCCCGTTCCCAGGGCAGATCCAGGGTCTCGCAGGTGTGCAGTGCCCGTTGCAAGTCCAACTCGGCCATGCTCCATTGTTGCTGTTCTGTATAGAGACGACCACGTGAACGTAGGGCTATGATCAGGCTTTTACATGCACCAGATTGTTCCGCCAGCTCAACTGCCCGATCGTAGATTGCAGGTTGCTCCTGTGCCTCGCCTGTGAACAGCAAAATCTCTGCCATAGTGGCAAGTATCGAGGGTGAAGGGAAAGGCTCACTTTGGGCCAGTTTCTCTTTGTAGTCAGTAGCCGCTCGCTGCCAATCGCCCTGAGCATAATGAATGGCATGCATTTTCGTTTCGACGCGTGGTTTATTTTCACTTGTAGAGCGCGCGATTTGTAGATCGAGCAAGCGTTTGTATTGCCGGGCGTACTGATCACCCTCCTCTTGCTTCCCGCGGTGATAACCTATGGTGGCCAGCGTCTCTAAGGCCCAGAGTTGGCTTTTTTCGTCCGGCTGATATCTTTCGACGAACTGCAATATCTCCATCGCGACCTGTTGAGCCTCATTCCAGCGGTTCCACTGTCGCCAGGTGCGCATGCGACCAACCATGCTAGTGAGGACCATTGCAGGACTCTCCATTGTGAGTGCGTTGCTCCAGGCACGGCCGTAGAAGGTCAGCGCATTCGCGTAGTCTGCAACGTCTTCATAATCTCCTCCAAGTGAGATGTAGAGGTCGTAGAGTTCTTCCCGGTCGTCAAGCAAGTTTTCAAGTTGGAAGCGGCGTTTCTGTATCTCCAGGGCTTTGTCGTATTTATGATACGTAAAGTAGATGAAGCTGACGGCATCCAGCGTAAGGGATAGCGTACGAGGATTGTTCAGCTCTTCTGCCATTGTAAGTGCCTCGTGAGCACTTGATAGTGCTTGTTCGACAAGCCCGGGCTTTTCCTCAGGCAGTGCATTCTCTAACTGACGGATGTACCAGAAGGCCTGGTAAGTCAGGAAGGCGATATGCTCACGACTGACCTGTTTACCCGCCAGAAGTTGTAGCCCTGCATCAATATAGCTCCGCAATTCTTGCAAGTCTGGCGCAGTGTTGAAGCGGGTAAGCCAGCGTGATGCCAGAAGGGAGAGCTGCTCGTAGAGTCCGAGCAGATAGGCGTTGTCGACGTTGATACCCTCGTCTGTGATCAGGCGTAAAGCCCGGCGGTAGTATTGCCAGGCTTCGTCCAGGTTGCCACGTTGAGCATGTGCATCGCCGATCTTTTCGAGCATTTTACTGCGGAGAAGGGCATCGGCATGTCCATCAATCAGCAGATCGAATGCGTCGCTATAAGCACGGAGCGCACGCAGTCCGAAGTAGCTGTGCAGCGCCTGATCACCTGTCAGCATAAGGAACTCGATGGCTTTATTGCGCAGGTCATCGCGAGTGAGTAGGACAGCTCTATTGTAGTGATGAGAGTGTTCTATTTCAATATTATCTACTGCAGACCCTATGGACCAGTTTGCCAGGGCCTGTTGGTAGTGGTATGCCAATTGTTCGACGAATGTTTCGCGTCGATCAAGCGTATTTTCGTCCAGCCAGAGTGCGATGCGCGTGTGTTCGAGCGCGCGCCTTAAGCGTGGAATGTTATTATAGACGACATCCCGGATCAAGATATGCTTGAAGCTAAAGGCTCGATCAGGCTCAACTGGATTGGGGATATTGATTTTCTCGATCTCTACCACGAAATCTCGCCTGATTAAAGCGCTGAGTCCATCCAGAAGAGTTTCTACGCCCAATCCTGCCGTCAGCTCTAGCAGCGACGAGAGCCAGAAAGAGCGCCCGATGATGGCAGCATGCTGTAGAATTAATTTTTCGGTTGGCGCTAGCAGATCAACGCGAGCGGCAAGTACACCCTGCACAGTGTCGGGCACGTGAGGGAGCGGCAAGAGGTAACGGTTATCGAGTAGATTGCCTTCTCGATGTCCTCCCGGTTGATTGATGTCGGCAGGAAGAGTGTAGATTCTGTCTTTCATATGCCATAGCCCCTCTCCCTTCCCATCCTCTCTCCGTACGAGAATACCCTGATCGATAAGCATGCGTATGATCTCTTCAACGAAGAAAGGATTTCCTTCGGCCCTGACTAAGATCGTGGAGCGCATGGCATCGGGTATATCGTTGGTATTCAGTAAGGCATCGATCAAGTTGCTGCTCTCTTCCCATGAGAGCGACTCAAGCTCGATCGCCGTAAAATTGCGCTGTCCTCCACCCCAGTTCCGCCGCTGTTCTAGAAAATCGGGGCGCGCCGGACACAGGAAAAGAATCGGAACATTTGTAATACGATCGGTGAGGTACTCCAGCAGGTCTAGCAACGCCTCATCCGCCCACTGCAGATCATCGACCACGATAATAAGAGGCTGCAGCTCGCCAAGCGCTTCAAACAGGATGCGCCAGGCTCGTAACAAAGCCCCCTGTGTCGCGCTCTGCTTCACGTTAGCACTATTGGATGTCGTTCTTGGCTCCGGTTTGGGTCGCTCACGATAGAGAGGTGCCTCCGAGCGCGCCGTGGCCTCGCTCAATCCTCGACCGATCCGGCGCAACAGAGTCTCTGCGATCTCTTCGGGTATTTCAGTACGCTTTGCCATCGCAAATATTTCGCGCAAAAATTGTATAAAGCGCTCCTGCAACACTTCGTTATTTTCACTATCCTGTACATTGAGGAGTGAGCGTAAAATTTCGATCAGAGGCCAGTAGGTAATACCCTCGCCATAAGATGGACAGTGTCCTTTGAGAACGAGCGGCGCATGCAGGGCGCCATTCGTCGCGCTTTTAACAAGATCTTGTTCGCGCACAATAAACTCGTGTATCAATCGCGACTTGCCGACGCCAGGCACACCAAGGATAGTAATGAGATGGGGACGCCGCTCTGCTTGGACGCGCGCGTAGTTAGCGTGAAGCAACGTAAGCTCCAATGTGCGACCCACCAGTGGAATGCGGCGGCCTGCAATCCCACGTATGTGCTCAATGATAGTAGGATCACTCTGTCGATATCTAAGCACAACGTAAGCGGATATCGGATCGGCCTTGCCCCTAATATGCAAGGGTGCGATCGCCTTGTACTCGAAGAGCTCGCGCGTCGCGAGATACGTACGCTCACCCGCGAGAATAGTATCGGGCGTCGCAATCTGCTGCAGGCGCGCCGCAATGTTAACCGCATCGCCAGTAACAAGAAAGTCCTGATGCTGTGGTGCTGTATTGCTCTGAGCCGCAACCTCGCCTGTATTGATGCCGATGCGCATCTGCAGGCGCGTCGCCTCAGGATCTCGCGCCTGCCGCTCTGCGTTAAAGCGCGCCAGGGCCGTCTGCATATCGAGTGCAGCTCGGATAGCCCGATCGGGATCGTCCTCATGTGCTATAGGCGTGCCAAAAACCGCCATCACCGCGTCGCCAATGTATTTTTCAACCGTGCCATCATGTTTACGAATCTGCTCGGTCATCAAGTTGAAATAGCCTGTCAGGATGGCGCGCATATCCTCTGGATCGAGGCGACCGGCAAGCGGCGTTGAGCCAGTAATGTCTGCGAACATGATCGTGACAATACGTCTCTCTTCAGGATCTGCGAGTTGTGATTCAGCGAGAAGAGTATTCTGAACAAAAGGTCCCATCCCGTTTGCATCAACAATATCTCCCTGTCTTACAGGCCCTATTATCTCTGCCGGCTCACGCCTGACCTGTAGAGCCACGCCGCATTCAATGCAAAACTTAGCGCCAGGAGGATTAATTGTCCCACAATTGGGGCAACCATTAAGACGAGTGCCGCACTCTAGACAAAATTTAGCATGAGCTGGGTTGACGGTTTGACAATTGGGACAACGCATTCGGAAGCCTGTTTCTTCTCTCTACTAGTCTCCTGTTTCTCTCACTTCCATTCTACAACATGCTAAACCCACACATAAGCTTTTTTACTATCCTCCCCAACGAACTTTAAAAGGGGTTATGCTAAATTTTTGAAAAATGATGAAGATTGTGTTTTTCCCTGCTCCTTTTTTGCCGCCGGCAAAAAAGG
>CAXTXB010000144.1:7777-10579 GCA_964247965.1 uncultured Dictyobacter sp.
CCGAGAACCCCATTATATAAAATTTTGACCTCCACCCAAAAAAATAAAAAAATCCAACAACCGTCAAAAATTGCAGCGCCCTTAGTGAAGAAGGGCACGCCGAAGGCGTGCGGGTGAATGGATAGATCGAACACTCTCGTAAGGACAATCTACCTCTTCTACTTGACGTTTTCGTCATAATTACATACTATGGATGAAGAATGAAGGGAGTATTGCTATCATGCAACGAGATTTTCTGGTGGAGAGTCGTAGCTACGATCAAATGCTACGAGGTTCGTGGCAGGCGTATAAACTGAGTGACGACTTGCAATTAGGAAATGAAATGGCCGCCGATAACCTTGCCGGGTGCATACGCCTATGGTTACCCGCAGGGACACCAATGAATTGGGCCTCGGGTACACGCCCTCTGCGCAGCAACTGCGTTCAGTTCTTCTGGCCACAACGCTGGTATATGCTAAGTGCCTTCTACAACAATGATACGTTGATTCATACCTATGCAAATATTATTCAGCCCGCGACCATCTCTTTTGAACGCCTGACATATGTCGATCTCGATCTCAGTCTTCTCTTTAAACCAGATTTAAGCTACGAGGTGCTGACACAGGCCGAGTTTGAGCAGATGGCCAGCGTGTTACACTATGCCGAGGAGACGCGCGTCAGCGCCCTGATGGCGTTGCAGACCTTGTCCAGCACAATCCAACGAAGTATAGGGCCACTCACAGTCGTACCTCATGAATTGAACCTTGGGAATTTGCACGCGGTCCATTGCGGCAATTAAGTAGGGTGTCCATAATCGTTAGAGCCAGTCAGAGGAACAGCTATGCCTAAGCGTATTGATCATGTCGCCGTCATCGTACATAACCTGGAGCAGGCGTTAACCTTTTACCGCGATACATTGGGCATCACACCAAGCTCTGTCCAGGATGTCCCGAGCGAGCAAGTGCGCATTGCCTTCCTACCCCTTGGTGGACCCAGCGGCAGCCAGATCGAGCTGATTGAGCCCACCACCCCTGCCTCAAGCCTGACAAAGTTTTTGGAGAAACGCGGCGAGGGCCTGCATCATATCTGCCTGGAAGTGGATAATATAGAAGTTGCCCTCCAAGAGATGAAAGAGAAGGGTGCTCCCGTCCTTGATCAACAGCCGCGCCTGGCCGCCGAAGGCCGCGCCATCTTCATTCATCCCAAAGGGACCAGCGGCGTACTACTAGAGCTACTTGAAAAGTAGATCTGCCGAAGAAGCATGGTAATATTCCTCTTTAAGTCATTATTGTACATTTCTATACGCTCTTGCGCTTAGCGCAAGAGCGTATAGAAATGTACAATAATGACTTAAAGAGGAATATTACCATGCTTCTTCGGCGGGTTAGTATCACGCTTATTCTTAAGCATCTCCAGCGCATTGATAAGCTTAACGCGCGTTTCGCGTGGCTCAATGACCTCGTCGATGTAACCCCGGCTGGCCGCAATATAGGGATTAGCAAACTGCACATTATATTCAGCGATCAACTCTTTGCGCCGCTGCTCCGGATCAAGAGCCTTGTCGATCTCATCTTTAAAAAGGATATTCACCGCGCCCTCCGCCCCCATGACGGCTATCTCAGCAGTGGGCCACGCGTAATTAATATCTCCTCGAATATGCTTGCTACTCATAACGTCATAGGCCCCGCCGTATGCTTTGCGCGTAATGACCGTAATCTTGGGAACAGTAGCTTCACAGTAGGCATAGAGCAGCTTAGCCCCATGGCGGATAATACCATTGTGTTCCTGCCCTACACCAGGTAAAAAGCCGGGCACATCTTCTAGCGTAATGATAGGGATATTGAAGCAATCGCAGAAACGGACAAAACGCGCCGCCTTATCAGATGCATTGATATCGAGCACACCTGCCAGCGCGCGCGGCTGTTGTGCCACGATGCCAATTGAGCGGCCGTTGAGACGCGCAAAACCCACAATGATATTCTGGGCAAAAAGCTCTTGCACCTCGAAAAACTCACTATCATCGACAACAAGCTGTATCACCTCTTTCATATCATAAGGCTTGCCAGGATTGTCTGGAATGATACTATTGAGTTCTTCCGCAATACGCCTGGGTGAGTCGGTGGGGATGATAGCGGGTGGATCGTCCACGTTATTAGATGGTAGATAGCTCAGCAACTTGCGCAGCATACGAATACAGTCGGGCTCGCTGGAGCAGGCAAAGTGCGCAACGCCACTGGCACTATTATGCACTTGTGCGCCCCCGAGATCCTCAAAGGTCACATCCTCATGTGTCACGGCCTTGAGAACATTAGGACCCGTGACGAACATATAGCTGCTCTCCTCTACCATGAAAATAAAGTCGGTGATGGCCGGAGAATAAACGGCACCTCCCGCACATGGTCCCATAATGGCAGAGATCTGCGGAATGACGCCCGATGCCAGAGTATTGCGCAAAAATATATCGGCATAGGCTCCAAGGCTTATAACCCCTTCTTGAATGCGCGCACCGCCGGAGTCGTTTAATCCGATCACCGGCGCACCGTTTTTCATTGCCAGGTCCATAACCTTACAGATCTTTTCTGCATGAGCCTCAGAAAGCGAGCCACCTAAGACCGTGAAGTCCTGAGAGAAGACATAGACGAGACGACCATCAATCTGTCCATATCCGGTAACCACTCCATCGCCGGGTATCCTCTGCTCCTCAAGCCCAAAGCCACTGGAACGGTGCGTCACAAACATATCGAGCTCGTTAAAGCTGCCCGGATCAAGTAAGAGATCGAGTCGCTCACGAGCCGTAAGCTTGCCTTTTTTATGTTGGGCCGC
>CAXTXB010000144.1:10589-10821 GCA_964247965.1 uncultured Dictyobacter sp.
TTAGTTCCACCGCCCTGCTGCGCATTTCCCTGTAGTTCGCGCAACTCTGCAATCTTCTCCTGAGTGCTTTTCTGCTCAGAGGATTCCCGGGGTTCACTTATGGTCATAACATCTCCATTGATCGAGATTATAATGCTGACAGCTATGAGCCAGTATAGCATGTGGATATCATAGCTGTCTAACTAGCAATGGGTCATCCCACCCGGCTTTTGAAAAATGGTGAACATTGTGT
>CAXTXB010000145.1:0-10811 GCA_964247965.1 uncultured Dictyobacter sp.
GGCCCCCGCGGGGGCCCCCGCTTCCTCAGTTTTCGAATTGCAATTATGTTTGACAAAGTAATATGTCAACAAACACGCATCACGTTCCGGCTGCGCGCCAGAGAGGTCGCACCAGTCCGGCTTCAACCATATCTAATGAACGCTGATAGACACGCAACCATTGTTCATAGAGAACCAGATAACGCTCATGTGTCGCCTGGTCGGGTTCGAATACCTTTTCAAAAGCTGCGATGCTGCGTGCCGTGCTCTGTATGTTATGATACACGCCGGCACCCAGGCCGGCGTAGAGTGCAGCCCCTAGTGCCGTTGATTCTTTTACAACCGGAACTTTGACTCGGCAGTTCAGCACATCGGCCAGGATCTGCGGCCAGAGCTGACCCTTGGCCGCGCCGCCAGCGAAGATGATTTCATCGAAGTTGCGATTGGTGAGCGACTCGATAATCTGCATATGCCCGTAAGAGACGTAGGCGGCGCTCTCCTCAATGGCACGTATGCATTCTTTCTTACCTGATGAGAACGGATTCGCAATGTCGAATTGGAGCAGCCCTGGCGAGGCGTGAATCCAGCGTCGGGCATTCATGATGTTTGAGAAGATGCCTATAACGCCGTTTGAGCCAGGCGGCGCGAGCAGCGCTTCCTGCTCCATTAATATATAGGGATCTTGCTGCAAGATCTTTGCCTGTTCCAGCTCCAACTGGCAGAATGCGTCACGGAACCAGCGCATGGTGAGCCCACTGTAAAAGCCAATGCCCTCTAGCATCCACTGTCCCGGCAGCGAGTGACAGAGCGTGCGCAGGCGGCTCTGCGGATCAATTAAAGGTTGATCCACACCGATGGTCTGTTGCCAGAATGTACCCCCCAGAATGGTAAACTGCCCGGGTTCAGTCAGGCCAATGCCGACCAGGCCCAACTGTGTGTCCGCGCCGCCAACGATGACTGGCGTCCCTTCTTTCAGGCCTGTCTCTTGCGCGGCTTTGCGATGTATACGGCCAATCATCGTGCCGGATTCGTGGACGGGTGGCAAGACATCGGAGTTCAATCCACACATAGCGACGATCTCGTCTGACCACGTACGCTTTGCCAGATCGAACATACCTGAACTGGAACCGACGGATGGATCGGTGACGTACTCGCCGCATAGCTTAAAGAGAATCCAGTCGCTCAACATGGTGAGGTGCGCGATCCGTTCAAATAACGCAGGCTCATGCCTCTGGAGCCAGAGCAGGCGAGGTGGCGATGTGATAGCGACCCAGTCGCCGCCCGTGAAATAGATCTTTTCGGCTAGCTTACGATCAATCAGTTCTGTCGCCTCGTCCAACGCTCGTCCATCGGCATTAGGACATGCCCAGAGCTCCTGACCATCTTTATCAAATGTAACAATACCCTCGCGCATACTGGTACTGCTCACGCCCACAATGGCGTCCGCTGTGATGCCAGGAATGCTGAGCACCTGACGAATACAGCCACTGATATGTTCCCAATTGATACGTGTATCGAATACTTGTGAGCCTGGATACTCTGGCAGGGTGGCGTGCGACCACTCGCTTTGTGACATCGCTACCTGCTTGCCCGCCGTATCAAAGAGTAACGCACGGCAACTGCCGGTCCCAGCATCTATGGCTAATAAATACTGCTCACTCATCTTAAAATCCTGTCTTGTTCTGCTATACGGCAAACTGCATCGGTTGCCCAACGAGATAATGACTGAGCTGCGCGGCGAGTATCTGTACACCGCGCAGGGCAGCTTCATAGGTGGCACCACCAATATGAGGTGTGATGATCACATTGGGTAGTGAGAGCAAAGGACTACTAACACCTTCAGGCTGGGGCCTGAGTACATCCAGGGCTGCGCCCATGATCCGCCTTGATGTGAGCGCCTCATAGAGTGCCTCTTCATCTAGTAGTGTCTCACGTGCGGTGTTGATGAAAAACGCTCCTGGCTTCATCTGGCTGAACTTGCTTGTATTGAAGAAGTTGGTTGTTTCAGGAGTGACCCTGGCATGGAGTGAGACGAAGTCGGCGCGTGCGAGCAGTTCGTCCAGACCTACCGGATGCGCCCCCAGATCTGTTAGCTGTGTGGCAGCTACATATGGATCGTAGACCAGAATAGACATGCCGAAAGACAGTGCGCGTTGGGCGACCCGCGAGCCAACATTGCCAAAGCCTACCAGGCCCAGTGTGTGTCCCCCAAGTTCATGCCCAAAGAATTGCGCGCCCTCGAACGTCGATTCTCCCAGGCGACCTCCGTTGGTGACAAACGCAATACTACTCATCATACTGCGCGCCAGCATGACCATGAAGGCCAGGGTAAGGTCTGCAACCGCCTCCGCGTTACGTGCGGGAGCGGTAATTACTGTGATTCCTCGCTCTTTAGCTGCGGCCAGGTCGACATTGATTGGTCCCCCTCTAGCGACGCCCACGATTTTCAGGTGTGGAGATGCATCCAGGACAGCATCGGTTACTGGAGCACCATGGACCAGGAGAATTTCCTCCCCATCCATAGCATCCACCAGTTGTTGTGGGTTGCCTGCGAACTCTCTGATGGCGCGTTCAGATGCTGTCACAGGCACAAACGGTGCATCCATATCAAGTTGGAGATAGCGAATCTGCTGCTTGAGATTTGTCAGGCCAGTTTCAAACATATGTGTGGGTACAAAAGAATCGCCTACTGCCAGTATCTTCACGATAACTGATCCCTTCTGAAACCGAATGCTAATGAGACAACTATATCCGTTTCACGCATCGATACGAATGATTGCATAGGGAGCCAGGTCGAGTACAAGCTCTCCTCCCTGAGTCTGCACTTGCTGCCGATGTTGCCGAAAGGTCTCGGGCGTCAGGGTGGCCTCACGTATGCTGTGTTCATCCAATGTGCGCACCGAGAGCGAAGTAGCATGAAGCGGGCCGATTACGACACGCTGTTGATTCGCCTGCAGATTGAAGACCAGCAGATGAGGCCCTGGCACGTCCTTACTTGTTAGTGCTAATGCGGCGGCCGTAAGCGGTTGATCCGAACTACATGGCACGATAGTACAGTTTTTCCACTCAGCAATATCTGCGAAGACATGGTAGAGCGGAAAGACCATGCCAGACATTGAGGGGAAGAGCTCAGGAAGTTGCGAACCCGTCTCACGTTCTAGCAAGCCGCGCCAGCCCATGAGTTCGTAGTATGTGAGCGAAGTGGCACCGCTCTCCGCCAGATATTTGATGCTGCCCGCCGTCCAGGCCGCACCAAAGAGGGATGCCTGGCGTGGATCAACGGAATCGGGCAACTCGTTCGGTGCCTGCTCGGTTTCCGCCACGACTGCGTGGGGATTATAACGCCGCTTTAAAGTGATCGGGCTAATAATGATAGGACGCCCATCAGCGAACGCCAGCCCACTCCTGACAGTCTCACCCTGTGCTTCCAAAGTCTCGGCCAACGAACGCTCGTCGAAGGCATGCTCCTGCGGAATGATAGTATACGAGATTGCATCCATCGCCTCCACCTGTGGGCGTGTCCGATTCAGTTCGCAGAAATACATATCAGTACCACCTGCAAACGCGGCGTCAGGGATCACTTGCTGCAGATACTGTCGTGCCATTCTCACCAGTTCTGGTGCAGTAGTCTCCTCAGAATGAGCCGTCTGTGCGCCCTCTTGAAAGACGAGGATACGGACAACTTTTGCCTCACTCTCTTGTAGCTGCGTCGCCAGGGCTGCTAGCTGTTGTTCCATTCCTATATTCAGAAAGACTGCTACTTCTAGCGCACAGTTCAATGCCTGACAGGTTGTAATGGCACGTTCGAGTGTGGATGTATATGTCGTATTGAGATGGATCTCAACGCGTAAGTGATCGGGCTTCAGAGCGAGCAGGCGCGAAATCTCGTCTGTGGTGGGCAGCGGTCCGTCGCTATTCATACCGAAGCCGATATATGGCAGCTTTTGTCCACGCCCGGTTTCCAGTGATAGGTGTGTTGCGTCAGCCTCCTGTACGCGTGTTGGTGTCTCACCACCTTCTACCACGATAGTAAATGCCTGCGCGATACGCGAACCCGGGCTGGCCTGATATGGGAAGCCAAGTGATAGCGGTGTGCAATAGGTTTTCAAGGAAGCGTCCGTCCAGTTGCGTTGATCCTCAGTCTCGAAGAAATCACCCTCAAAGGTGAAATGTGCGCGCACTGCATCTGCGAGATCGATGCTCAATTGGTTGAAGGCGGGAAAAAGCGGAACGTACACGCCATCTTCAAAGCCTTGTGGGCCAATTAAATCCGGCAGGTGGCCGCTGACTTCGCCCTGCTGCGTTTGCGCCTTGTAGAGCCGCCCCATCAATTCTTTGAAGGGATGCAGGATGCAGAACCCGATGCGGTTGTACCGAAAATTCGACCTTGCCAGGCCATCCATTTCATAGCGTATCTGTCCATCTGGAGTGCCGATAATGTGACCATGCCATGCGAAATCGATGTCATGATTCTTATGCTCAACGTCAAACTCAACCTCAAAGCTATCCTGTCGCTGCACAATGTTGGTAATCGTATGTTGTCCTGCTATAGTATTCCAGTTCTGATCGCGCACAGCTACATACACGCGACGTACAACCTCTAATGAACCGGAGCGCACATAGCGAAGATCGATCCCATCCAATAGCATCGTAAGTGGACCCGCGTTGAGCTCATAAGTCGTTGGCGGTGGCCTATCAACGCCATACCATGCCTGATATGTTGATAATGTATGCATCATTGCCTCATCTTATAGAATTCATGCGTTACTTTTCAACTATCCTTTTTATCCACGTCGTTGCTATGTATATTGACGGTGGGACGTTCGATACCAGGCAGAGGCTCAGCAGGTGCATCCACCTGGATGCCTAGCGTCTGACCACCATCGACGACCAACGTCTGCCCCGTGATATACGCAGAGTCGTTGGATGCCAGGAAGAGTACGGCCTTTGCCACATCGATCGTCTCAGCAAAGCGGTTGAGTGGAATATGCTGCAAGTAATTGGCGGCCAGTGCTGGATCTTCAGTCACCCATGCTGCGATTCTCGTGAGAACCACGCCGGGTGCCACGGCATTCACACGGATTTTATAGCGAGCGAGATCCATGGCGGCGGAGCGTACAAAAGCAACCACGCCCCCTTTAGACGTATTATAGTGAGCCAGGTTTGACTCGACCCAGAAGGCATTGGTCGAGGCCGTCACCACAATCGTGCCACCACCTGAGTGCGCCATGACAAGGCCGGCCTCCTGTGTGCAGAGGAAGACACCTGTGAGATTGACATCCATAATTCGCTGCCAACTGGCATCGTCGATCTCTAGCAACGGCACTGCATCCGCGATACCCGCGTGGGCTACCATCACATCAAGCCGACCAAAGCGTTCGAGACAGGTCTGTACCGCATGTCGTACATCCGCGCGCTTACTCACATCGCCGCCCACACTCACAGCCAGATCAGGAGACAGTTCGCGTGCGGTCTTTGCCGCCAGCTCTGCGTCCAGATCAAAGATCAACACACGCGCGCCACGCTGAATACACTGCTCTGCAATCGTGCGGCCAATGCCCTGAGCGGCACCTGTCACGATGACAGCCTTTCCCGCGAACTCGTCGCTATCCATATAAGCCTATCCTTTCCTCTCTCCGTGCTTTTCCTTGTTTTGGTACTAAAATCCTAGAAGTAGGAGGGGTAAGGCGTATTACGGATATGTCGACGTCGGTTTAATAGAGATCATGTGTCCACTCCCTGATTCCAGGACAAGCTTGAACGTTGGCTCTGACTCAAGGTAGTAGAACTTGATACTATCACCAATGGCTCCGCTCATCAGCACTTGTAAGCCCATCTTTTCGAAGTTCTCAAGGTTCTCCTCATAATTCGTGCCAGTACCCATGCAAGCGATATGATGAATACCTTCCCCATGCTGCTCCAGAAACTCTTTATAGATGCTTGGCCCCTCTAGCGGCTGAATAAACTCGAAATCGATTGACCCCACGTGGGTCTCGGCATTCATAAAGGTAAATTCTGTCGGCTTGCCGCGCAGATAGGTACTATGTAGCAGCGGTGGCTCCGCAACATAGATATTCCATGGTCCCCAGCCGAGCGTTTTATGGTAGAGTTCCACCATACTCTTCACATCGCGGACTACCATGCCAATCTGGGTGATCGCAACACCCTTGAAGGAACCCAAATCGTGTGCCATGAATCACTCCTTTATATGTAATGATGTATGTAATAAAACATGTAGAGGTGCTTCATCTATAGGGAAAGCTTTAACACATATATAATTCCACACCTCTACAAATAATTTTAACACGGCTACAATATGAAGCGCTCACTATCTGTCAGTGGACTGCTTATTGATCTAATCGCCAGCTTCGGCAACCTCTGGCAGGTCAAAGGCACTATCACCGGCCCTGGTGAGCCATTCTTCGTTACCTCTGACAGCCATCACGACAAGTATCACAATGCCGATGAGGAGCCAGATGCCCACGGTTGGAATAGCGTAGGAGATAGGCGCTGCTGGGAACGGATTGAACAGTTCATAGGTCAGCCAGGCCAATGCAATAAGGGAAATTGCGGGGAATATGGCGTGATAGAAAACGTTGAACTCGCTCCGATACTGACGCCAGTAAAGGAAGAAAACGCCAATGTTCCCCATCGCGTAAACGAAGATCACCGCTATTGCCAGCACCAGGCTCTCGTAGAAGTAACCATTCACAGCACCCAGCCACCAGAGCAGCCCAAGGCCGCTCACAAGGTTGACGGCTGTCTGCAAGATAATCGTGTTAACCGGCGTTCTGTATACCGGATGTACTTTCGCCAGAATAGCTGGCAGTGAGCCGGAGCGCGCCATAGCGAACCACATGCGCGACCCCATGTTGCTACACGCCAATGCGACGGCGAACGTTGAGTTCAAGAGTGCGAGCAGGATAAGCCACCAGATCGGCCCCCATACACGTTTGGCAACCACGATAGCGGGCAGCTCTGTTGAGCCTGCTAAGCTGCCAATTTTGTTAGTGCCCCAGCCGATAATGATCGCCCAGGTTACAACAATCAAGAAGACGCCTAGCAAGATGATCGAGCCAATAACTGCACGTGAGATATTACGGGTTGGGTTGGCTGTTTCCTCCGCCAGTGGAGCGGCTCCGTCCCAACCAGTAAATGCTTGTATAGAGAAGACGATGGCAAGGGCAAAACCACTCACGCTGGAAATATTGCCCGGGTTATAAGATGCAAGGTTTACTCCACCTGGACCAGGGTTGCCAATAGACCAGAGAGCAAGCAGGACGACAATGCCAATCTCGATAAGTCCCATAATGAGGAGTGTTCGACCGGAGATCGCGGCCCCACGGTACTGCAGTAGCCCGACGCCTACGACCACGATAATCATAAATACAGTAGAGAACCAGGGCCAGTTGATGTTCCAGTTTGTCTGTAATTCCTGCTGCACGATATTCCCCATATAGAGTGACACAATGCCACCTACTGTGGGGGCGTACAATACGAATAACCAGGCAACAATCCAGCCAAGGCGCGGGTGCAGGCTGCGGCTGATAAATGTATAGTAGCCACCGGCGGCCGACATCTTTTTAGTGAATTGGACCAGCACAATACCTAGTATAAGGGTGATGACAAACGCGATTGGATAGGCAAGCGGGGAAGCCAGGCCGGCGAAACCGACGACGGCGGGTGTAAAAAACAAGGCTGCGATGGCCGGCGAGATGGTTGTAACACTCTGCATGAGCACTTCAGCCTGGGTCAACACGCCAGCCTTTAGTCTGGTTGTTGACACCTCCGTACTGGTCGGCACAGAGCGCAGATTATCATCATTCTTTGAGGTGAAATTTTTAGTGGACATACTCATCCTCGTTTCAGGGCGTCGATCTGTTAAACTATATTTGTCAAAACAAAGGGACGAGCGCGTGGCGACAAATCTATGATGATGCCGCGATTTAGCGGAATTAGGACCTTGTTCGTCGCACCGCAACTTTCTGGAATGAATCCGTCTTAAAGTGCTTTCTCCCTCCTTTCAGTTCAGTTTTTCTGTTAGCATGGTCAATCTGCCTCTTCTATGAGCATGCTGGCTGTTGCCTCATCGGTTATTAAGACATCGACATATCCGGTGCGCAGTGCTCCTCGGATGGCGATCTGCTTTTCAAGGCCGGCGGCAACAGCCACGACAGTAGGAATGCATGATAACGCATCTCGCTCAATAGCGATCAGCCGGTTGTCAAGGACGGCTACAGGCTGTCCGTTTACGTTAAAGAAGCGTGCGCAGACATCGCCAACGGCACCGAATTGCACGAGCTTCCCCTGATCCTCGCTGCTCAAATGACCATAGCGTATCAGGGGCGCATTATCGTCCAGATTGCCAATGCCCACCAGGGCTAATTCAGTGCGTGCAGCGCTCTGCAATGCCTCCTGAATAGAGCCATCGCGCAGCATTGCCTCCCTGATATCGGGCGAATCAACGAGTAACGGAGCTTGTAGATAGTGAATGCGGCTATGTGGATAGAGCGAGGCGAGGTGCCTGGCGAGCTCATGGCCCTGAATACCTGGCATAGCGCGGCCAAAGCCTCCCAGCAGCATAGAGATATCCAGGTGAGAAACAGTATTCGCAGAGAGCATGGGCAGCATGGCGGACAGCATACGGCCGAAGGAGAGTCCGAGCCGCACGTTATTGGTGAGCAAGCTGCCGAAATACTCAGCAGCCGCAGCGGCAACGCCAGTGCTACCTCCATCCTCGTTTGACACCACGACAGCACGTTTAATGTGATAGGATTCTGCCAGTTTGCGACCGAGATCCAGGTGCAGGCTGCGCGGGCGGCGAATTTCGATACGCACGATCCCTTCATCGCGTGCCTTCTTCAACTGTCTGGAGACAGTTGCGGGGTCAACCTCTAATTCGCGGGCAATGTGCGCTTGCGTCTGACCAAGGATGAAAAAGCGCGTCGCCAGGTCCACCAGGAAATCAATGTCTGATTTATCCATACGGCCAAATTCTCTCAAGCTGAATTACAAAAGGCACACCACTAGCGTTGCCGACCAACGCCCAGAGTCTGACCGCCATCGATAGGGATGATCGCGCCCGTCACCCAGGCTGCATGTGGATCGACGAGTTGCACGATCCACCAGGCCAACTCCTCCGGGCTGCCCATACGTCCCAGAGGAACTGACGCCGTCAGCTCGGCATGGACTGTAGCGATGTCATCGCCCAGGACGCTAAGGATCTCCGTGGCAGTCGGCCCGGGTGCGATAGCATTGACTCGAATGCCATCTTTTGCCAGCTCGGCGGCCAGGCAGCGCGTGAGATGTTCAATGGATGCTTTGGTTATAGAATACAACGCATTTTCCAGGCGAACCCATGAGCCAACTGAGGAACTCAGGTTAACAATAGCTCGCACGGGGGAACTACGCAGTGCGGGTAGTACGGCCTGTGTCAAAAAGAAGACGCCGCGAACATTGGTTGCGAACAGCTCGTCAAATTCGGTCAGCGTAAATTGGTCGAATGGTTTAGCGATCAGGCCTGCAGCATTATTGATAAGCACATCGATGCGCCCAAAATGGTCAAGAACATGAGTCACGACCTCTTGTGCCGCGTTGGCTTGCGCAAGATCAGCCGTTAACAACAGTGCCTGGCCCCCAGCCTGCTCAATCTGCTGCCTAACGTTCGCTAGCTTGCTTTCATGCCGACCGACTAGCACGACGAGCATTCCACGCTCCGCCAACTGATGGGCGACGGCGGCACCAATGCCGGAGCCTGCGCCGGTTACGATGGCTACAGGCTTATCTATATGCGTCATGGCAATCTCCTCTAGGCCGTGTTGTAGGCCACATGGGTTAGATCGCTGTCATGCCTCCATCTGAGGCCCAGGCTGCACCAGTGACATAAGCTGCTTCGTCCGAAGCCAGGAAGAGTATCACCGCTGCCACCTCTTCCGGTAGGCCAGGGCGTCCCAGCGGGATGCTGCGTAGTAAACCTTCGCGCTCTTCGTCGTCCTCTACGAAATATTTGGTCATTGGGGTATTGGTAAAACCAGGGATGACTGCGTTCACCCGGATGCCAGAACGTGCATAGTCGTTTGCCATCACGCGTGTCAGACCGTAGACGCCAGCTTTGCTCGCGCTATAGGCCGAGTAGCCGGGGGCGCAACCAAAGAGACCGGTAGGAGAGGCAGTACAAATAACGCTACCACCACCAGTAGCAAGGAGCGCGCGAATGCCATACTTACACGTGAGGAAATTACCAGTGAGGTTGACTGCGATGGTGCGGTCCCAAACCTCTTTCGTCAACTCATGAGCGCGCGCATCTTCACCGACAAGTTCGATACCTGCGTTCGCCACCACAATATCCAAGCCCCCCCATTGATTAGTGGCTTGTTCAACTGCATGTGCCATCTGAGCCTCGTCAGCCACATCAGTGACCAGAGAGAGCGCCTCACCACCAGCGGCGTGAATGAGTGCGCTGACTTCTTCAATGGCAGCCTGGTTGATATCAATGAGACCGACCCTGGCCCCATCTTGAGAGAAGCGGATGGCCGTGGCGCGACCAATGCCATGGCCTGCACCCGTAATGATCGCCCGCTTCCCTGCAATTCGTCCGTTGCTCATAGCGCCCCCTAAAAGCAAGCATGAGTGCAATTTCTTGCAACGATTTCAAGGATTTGAATTAGTATACCATCCAAATACTGCTACGTCAAGGGCAGTGAGAGATGTTATAGCGCTTATGTGATGATGCTAGAGGACTACTATGTACATTTCATACATCAAGATGAGAGCTATGTTTTCAGTCCGCGAAAAGGCTGAGACAGTGTTTGGTCTCCATCGCGATTTACTTC
>CAXTXB010000146.1:0-10756 GCA_964247965.1 uncultured Dictyobacter sp.
TATAAGTCAATAGAGCGCAGCTTCGCTGTCCATTTGTACATTGTCGACCAGTGACCAATATGGTACTCTATGTAGAGGATGGAAATGTGTTGTCAGGAGTTGCTCTATTATGCCCTCGGTCTCTGGTTCCTTGCATTCATCTACTATAAATCAAGCGCATACAGTAAGACAAAAAAAACATCAATCTGGCCCACCGTCTTTGAAGTTGCCACGAAATGTCTACCTCTTGCTAATTTTTACCCTTGGTAAGGGTTTTCAGCTAAGTATAGCTGCCCTTACACTTAATCTCTATGTCCACAGCCTGGGCTATCGGCCGGACTTTATTGGCTTATTTAGCGCTATGCCTGCTATTGGAGCGCTTATAGGGGCTGTGCCCACGGGTATGCTGGCTGATCGTATTGGTCGCAAGCCTGTTTTGCTGCTCACAGCGTTCTTGACTCCGCTGCTTTTGGCCCTGGTTGCCCTGGCTACATCGGCCCCAATTCTCCTTGGGATGAGCTTTCTACAGGGGCTAGTGTCTACTGCTTATTGGGTAACTAATCTTCCTTTGCTTACGGAAAGCACGAGTGAGAGGCAGCGTGTGGGTGTGCTCGCGCTCAACAGCTTTCTTCTTCTAGGTGTTGGGGCGTTGGGCAATCTTTTAGGTGGAGCAATTCCGGAGTATGTGGCTGGTATCTTACATGTCTCGGCCGGCAGTACTCTGCCTCTGCGTTGGGGTGTGTTCGCTGCAGCCCTCTTTACGTTTATATTTGGGCTTCCACTCTGGCTCTTGCGTGAGCCCACGCGACCCGACCGGCACTTGTCAAAATCACAGGAGGCACAGGCGATAGAGGAGGCATCCATAGTCCAGAATGCTGCAGAAGGAGCGGCAGGAGCGGGCGCGGCGAAAATTGTGCAGCAGGAGAGCGCGCAGCCAGTAGTGAAGGAGAAGATTCCTCTTCTTTTGTTCACAAAGCTGCTACTTCCCGATCTGATATTTAACATGGGGGAAGGGGCGGTGGTAGCCTTGATTCAGGTCTATTTTGTGTTGCGTTTTCAACTTATGCCGGGGCCTTTAGGGATAATTTTTACTATCTCCGGAATTTTGGGGGGAGTGCTATCCCTGACAGCTCCTCTTTTTGTGCGTCGTTGGAGTAAGCTGCGCATCGTGACGACGGTCCAATACATCAGTGCGCCGTTGATGGTTCTCATCGGTTTATCGCCAACATTGCCAGTAGCCATTGCTGGTGAGTATACACGTTCGTTTTTGCGCACATTGATTGATCCTGTCTATGCCGCGTTTGAGATGGAGCAAGTACCTCCCAAACTACGGGCTACCCTGGCTGGCCTCTATTCCGTTACCTGGAGCGTCGGTTTTAGTATCGGGCCAACAATTGCAGGCTGGTTGCAGACAAACGTAAATCTGGCTACCTCTTTTTTCTTTGGAGCCTTCTGCCTTCTGGTTTCTCCTAGTCTACTGCTGGCGTTTTTTGGAAAGAAGAAGGCCTGACTGTATGGACTCTGAGAGTGTGTCGGAAACCCTTTGCGTTCTCGCACCTTCGGCGCTCGTCCCATTTCTTATATTTTTGCTTTTTCTACATTTTTCGGGCCGAGCCCGAAAAATGTAGAAAAAGCAAAAATATAAGAAAGAAGTGTATCGCGCAATGAAGCTGTGTCAACTCATCAGCTGAGCAGATAGAGGTGACGGGGGTCCGACACTCTCTGAGTTCTTGCCTGGAGTAAATGTTGTAACATGAATGCGCTATATAAATGCGCCATGTACTTATGTTGTAATGCAGGTGTTTCAGCCATAGATATGAATATTTGGTCCCAGATATGAAGCAATTTGCGTTCTTTACTACATGTTCATTGTATACTTATATATTGCAAGGTGTTGTGAAGTTGGGTGGTTTTTTGTTGTATATGAGGAGTGTTTGATGCGGTCAAGTCTCATTGATGACAAACGTGTGTCAGGACTACAAGATGCGAGGCCTGCCAGTCGTATTTCAAAATTAGATACTTTTACGCCAGGCATACAATCTCAGCTTGCGTCGTCCAAGGTATCGTTGCCTCTTTCTCTTCCGGCCCCTACTGAGGGTTGGTTTGCGCTTGTTCTGCTGGCTATTGCTCTCTATTGTGTGGTGTATGCTATTATTGCTGCCAACTGGGTGCATCACAGCTCTTTCCTGGTTGTGACGCCTGCTATAGGCCTGCTAATTGGTTTTGCCATTGCCAAATTTCCTCATATTCCACAAGCACTTCTTCATCTCACGGCTTGTCTCTTTGGTTTCTTGCTGGCGGTGTGGTTGACGAGTGCGCTGGCTTTTCATGTGCCGTGGCGTGTGCTCATCAATGGCTTACGCCTTGCCTTTACCGGGCGCATCTCCAATGAAGGTGCTGCGACTAGCGAGCTTGTCTTCTTTTTCTATCTGATGTTCCTCTGTTTCTTTCTAGGCTATTTTGGGAGCTGGTTGGTCTATCGTGCTCGCCTTCCGTGGCTTGTTGCTCTGGTCTATTGTTCTATTATGCTGGTGAACCTGAATTATGTTGTGCGTGATCTAAGCTATTTAGTTATTATTATGCTAGGTGCCCTGGTTCTGCTGGTTGCGCGTCTGCACCTGGCTTCTCAGATCTTTCAGTGGACGAGCGAGGGTTTGTACACGGATGGTGTCTGGTTGCGGACGATCAATCGCCGCTGTATGCAGGTGGCCTGCGGTATTACCCTGCTTGTGTTAGTTGCGAGCTGGTTATTGCCTTCGCAGCCGCAACCGGATAGTGGAAAAGCTTTTTGGGATCGTCTGGATAATAGCTGGTCAAATATTGTAAATGGGCGCGTATCATGGCAAGATATTGGATCGCTCGCAGCCCCCTATCAGCCTCCAACGAACTTTTTTTCTGACCAGCTCACCGTAACTGGTAGCGTTCATCTGATGACTGGGGAGGTCCTGTCCTACCATAGCTCTGACGAGCAGTCGCACTATCTCGAAGGCTTTACGTATAATCGGTTTGATGGTCATACCTGGACCTCGTCGGTGACGGCCGATAGCGCGCAGATGTATGGAGCGAATGAACAGCTTCCTCCCGATGTTGCCTTGCGTGATAATCGCGAGGTGACAACAGATGTGACATTAGCGCAGCCGCTGGATGGCACAAAAAATTATATCTTTGGTCCAGCTCAGCCGGAAAGATTTAGCGTTGAGACCGTTACCTATCACGATACAAATAACACAACCTCGACTACTGCCTGGACAACAACAAGGCCTTTTGCGCAAAAGGCTGCGTATACAGTGACATCTACCCTCCCTATTTCGGATGCACAGAGCTTATCCACGGTTCCCCTGCCATCTGAAAATCAAACCTTCTGGACTCAAAGCCCGGATGCCGCCTACTCTGCTCCAAACTCGTCCTATCTCCAGATTCCGCGCGGCATGTCTCCTCGCGTACAGAAAACATTGCAGGAGTGGACGGGCGGCTCTAAAAATACTTATGAGGCGCTGCAGAGGCTCGAAGGGCATTTGAGTGACCAGAATCATTTCAAATATTCGGTTGATAATCCACCGATCCCTGCAAACCAGGATGTCGTCGATTGGTTGCTGAATTCCCAGAGTGGCTATTGTACGCATTATGCTAGTGCGATGGCGGTGATGGGCCGTATGCTACACATACCTACGAGGGTCGTGATTGGTTTTAGTTCCGGCCATTTTATGTTGGATCGTAAGGTCTGGTCTGTGGCGGGAAGTGATGCCCATAGCTGGGTGCAGGCCTATTTCCCCAATTATGGCTGGATTAATTTCGATCCGACGCCAGGTTTCGCGCTCACCAACAAGGCCGCACAGATCACTCCACCTTCAGTTGTTTCAAAACCAACTCCACAGCCGGCCGCCGCTGCAACTGCGGCCGCAAAGCCAGCCCCAAAGCCTGTAGCCACAAAACCTGCCCAGCCTTCTCACGTGTTACATACACCCATTCCTGCTCAGAATGTAACCGACTATAGTGCTCTTCTCTTGCCAATTGCACTTGTGCTTTTGTTTGCAGCCCTACTCTTCTTCCTGGTCGCTGTCTTCATTCGCTGGTGGCGCAATCAATATGCCAATAGCACCATTGTTTCGGGGCTCTTCTGGCGCGTCTGCCGTATTGCCAGTTGGGCTGGAATCGGCCCCAAGAAATGGCAGACGCCCTACGAATATAGCCGCGTCCTGAGCCAGCACTTTCCCCAAAAAGCGCCTCTCCTCTCGCATTTAACCGAGCTGTTTGTGAGAGACCGCTGGGGCTCACCCGTCCATGTTCCGCAGATGCAGGATGAGGCAGTGGCCGAACAGATGTGGCCTGATCTGCGCACCCTCCTGTTGCGCTCAATTGTGAATCGCGTGCAGAAGAGAACAAGGTAAGTCTATATATATACGGATGTATCAATTTATGTTATTTCCTATTCTACTGCTCGTTATATAATTGTTAGCATATTATGTTATGTGGAGGGGGAGAGGATGAGCATGATGTCGTATACACCAATCGTGGAATGTAGATATGGCTGGGGTCAGGTGCTGTGCCTGTCTCAGGATGGCTTGCGTGTGGAGGGAGTCTTTTACGCACTGAGTGAGCTTGAGCGGGTCTATCCAACGTATCACCGTGTGCTTGGTGTGTCCTCAGCCCGGCTCGAATTGCAATTCAGAAAGCAGTGTTTGATTATACCGGGTATTGCAGATGTGCCCCTGGCTCAAAAGATTGTTGAGTATATCACACGTTGGAATGCAGTGACGGAGGCTATTGAGGCAGAGACTGTGCGAAATGCGTGCGATCAAACGACGTTTAAGCAGCTTCCCGAACACGAAAATGGCTCTCTTCTGCCTACGATACACTACTTTTGGGAATATGATGCAAATGATATGCCCACAACTGTAGAAGCGATACCGACTTTTCCGCATACTGGTCTTCCTGCGCGTTCATCGTTTCAGGCTTTGCAATCTGCTCTATCGGTGAATCCTGTTCCTCACGGAGAGCCGTGGCCTGCTATGTTGTATAGCGAGCGGGTACACCGACTCAGGCGTTTAGAGGCGGAGCGCGAGCTGAGAATTTATGGTTACGATGTTCAAGCTTTATCTCAACGTTTCTATGATGGCCCTCTGCCACTGGTTCTAGCTCCTCTCCGTTTGTTTGCCGGGGAAACTGCCCACTATAGCATTGAGGCAAACTTGTGCATTGAGTCCATTTCACTGTCTCCACGCAGGAAACGCAGGGTAAAAGACCGGGGTAAGCTTGTTTTGACGAATAAGCGCTTTATCTATCTTGGTCGCAAGCGGCAGATTATTCTCGGGTACGAGAAGATTGTGCAGATCTCTTGTTTGCCTGGCGCGGTTGCTCTCGATATTGAGTATGTTTCCCAACGTCAATTTTTTGAGATGCGCCGCCCTCTGGAGTGCTCCTTCTATCTAAAATGTCTTTTAGAGGATGCGCCTCAATACAGTCAGGAGATCATAAGCCAGGCTATGTTGTCTCTGTCTCGCTCTCCGGCTGTTTCATCAGGTAAGCTTTATCAAAAGTCATACTCCAGGGGAGAGGGTGAAACACTCAAACTTTCGTTGGATCAGTTGTGCTTGACGCCTACGGCCGATGAGGATAGCGATGATACACAAAAACTGGTGAAGCTGGCGAGCAAATCTTTGTAACAAATGTAGATGGATGTAGGGGATGTTTGGAGGTTTTATGTTCAATGCACTCGTTGATACACTTATGGCTTTGTGGAATGCAACCTGGAGAGAAAAGGTAGCGCCGGTATTTGTCGCTGTTCTTGTGGTGGGCGTAAGTGTATTTCTCTTTGTTGTGCTTAGCTTGCCCACGTTCTCGCCGCGGTCTGCTGCTTCAAGTCATGGTGGCCTGGAGAAGCAATCTAAGAAAAGCGTAGCAATAAATCCTCATGCCACTGGTAGCGTACAAGCGATAGCCGTTCCGACACCAGCACAGACTAGCGATACAAAAAATTCTCCTTTGCAAACGCCAATTCCAGCATCAACGGAGGGCAGCGCTACACACTATTCCCCCACTCCTATCCCTACTTCTTTGCCCGGGCCAGGTATTGTCATCGATCCCGGTATTGATGGTAGTGCTTATATCGGAACGACAAATATAGCTCCGACAGATACAAGCCCTGCATCGAAGGAAGTTTACCCCCCTGTTAAGCATGATACACCATCGCATACGGCTGTAACGTCAGCTCCATCCGTCGCGGCGACGCCCAGAGCAACGTTGCCAGCGAGTATAAATGGAACACCGACGCCAGTCTCAACACTGTCTCCACCACCCACGATAGTCGTAACACCTCCCACGGGTGGAGTAGAAGTGACGCCAACGGTGGTCATACCCGTGGGTGGCCCCACTCCAACTCCACCTCTTTCTCCCACTACGTCGGGCGCAGAACGTGCTCCTACTGCAGTTATTATCCCTACCCGGGTAGAAGGACCACAGGCCACGGCTGCAGTGCCTTCTACGCCGATCATTAATAGCTCAACTATAACTGCTCCGGCAGGATGAAATGTTGCCATCTGTCCGGTCCAGTTTCTACCCAGGTGTGCAGCCTTATTTCTGGCATGTCGATATTGAGCTTTTTGAGCAGGCGTTGAGCCGCTAGCTGACCAAGTTGAGAACCATCAAAGGCCAGGCTGGGAATGTTGGCCCAGCGTGCAAGTGTACTGTTTCCAATGCCCATAATTAATGGGCGCAAATCCTGCTTCACAAGACACTCTCGTAGCTCTAGTGCTGCCTGATCATTGGTGCAGAGGATGCCTGGAGTATCCGTCTCAAATTGCTCCAGGATGTGAATCAGGTCATCTAGAGCGTCAAGACTTATGCCGTTCGTGCCTGTGAGTTGCTTGAACATGCTGCGTGTAAGAGCCGGTTCGAGTAAGCTATCGCTAGCCTGGCTCGTGACTAGTAATAGACGTTTACGCCCTTGCCGCTGAAACCAGTCGATGGCAGTGTGCAAGCCCTGAGATAGTAGATCCTGTTCTAGTAGCGCTGTAGGTCGTCCGCTCTGGATTAGCTCAAGCGCTTCGGGCTGGCTGGCGCTCCACTGCGTGAGGAGGAGGCCCTCGATTCGGTTGTTGTAGAGAAGGTCAAAATATGCCTTCTGTCGCTCGCCCCCGCTATCAAGAGTAGTACTTTGAACTGGACAGATCACCAGTTGCATCTGTGCCTGCTCCAGTCTTTCCTGAATACCGTTCACAATAGCATCCAGACCAGGATAATTTAAGCTTGGAATGAGGAGGCCCACGAGGTCTCCACGCGATTTATGCAGGTCGCGGGCGCTGGCGTTGGGACGGTAGCCCAGCTCTTCGACAAGCTTGAGGATGCGGGCCATGGTCGCGGGCGCGATCCGACCGTGTCCATTGATTGCGCGCGAAACGGTGGCATAGCTCACCCCCACCAGTTCTGCTATGGTTTTTAGCGTCATTTCACGCTGCGAGGCTGGCGTGAAGCGCTGTGTTGAGGCAAGCAGGAGCCGGGCGGCATCGGGGGCGGCCTGGTGGACCTGCAGCAGGGCCGAGAGCAATTTGCGCTCTAACTGTGCTGGTAAGTTCGGACGGATGGCGATTGGTCCTCGCGAGAGCAATGCTGAAGAGTCGAGAAGCACCAGCGCTGACTTCTCTTTTTGCTCACTAGAGTGGACATATTGGCTCTGCATCACCGCTCCCGCCGCGACCTCCCCTCGCTCTACAGCCTCGATGACGGCACTGTGGCTGAGCAGAAAAACTGGCCGAATATCCTGGACCGGGTCCAGGCCCGCTTGTTGCAACAGAAACGTTGCAACAAGGTAACCAGTGGTCGAGTTACGGTCTACAAAGCCAAAGGCTTGCCCCTTTAACTCGATCAGGCTTTTAATTCCACTATCCGCACGTGTAATGATCACGCTGCGATAAGGGACGGTCGGCGAGTCACTCGATGGAACGATATCAATAGTATTTGCCAGAGCACGTGCGCCAAAGCGGGTCTGGGCCAACACAAAGGCATACGGCCCCAGGCGGGCAACATCAATCTCTCCACGCTCCATTCCCGCCAGAGTCTCCTCGTAATTTTCGCGCAGCTCCACCGCAACTTCTACGCCCAGCGCCGCGCTCAAGTACCTCTTCAGCGCATCAACATCCACCTCCGGTCGCGCAAAATCATGTCGCGTTACCGGGTTGATGGCCAGCACTAAGCGCTGCTGATCACTTTCCTTTTCTTTCCTCATCTGTTCCATGCAAAGCATTATATCAGGTCTCACAATGTAGTGTGCCAACAGAAGTTGTCCCCTGATTGATCCCTGGATGGCCTTCTAAATCATAGAGCGATCTGGTATAGTCTTTAACAGAAGGTTCCTGACATAGGATTGCTGTTGGAAGAGAGGAAGAGGTGAAATGTTATGGAAACGCTGAAGTGCATACTACGCCCCATCCATGCTCCTTTTTCGATCATAATAGGTCATCGCGAACTTTTCAAAAATTCGCGATGACCTATTATGATCGAAAAAGGCGTTGAAGCGTCCTATCCGACTCCCTTTAACCTTGACAAGCTCCTTTTATCAATGGTATAACTGACTTGCGTAAACGTTTACGCAAGTGATTTGTTGAGCCTGGACTGGACTGACTCACTTCATTTAGCGGGTAACTTACTCCGCGTAGCGACAATCCCTCGCGGTCGTCGTGGAGGCGAGCAATGAGGCCAGCTCCCACGACGACCGCGAGGGATTGTCGCTACGCGGAGTGAGTCTGCGAGGGAAATTGTATGGAAAGAGAAGAATGGTTTGAGATTATGGCGCAGGGGCCGCGTGAGCCCCTGGTGGCGCTGGTGGATAGATTGCTGGAAGAAGAGGGTGATGAGAAGGGTGAGGGTCGCCTGGAGATCATCAAGGAGCCAAAGGCGGCGGTATTGATGGTGCGCGCACGCGATACGGCACAGGGTGAAATCTTTAACTTTGGCGAGGCGCTGGTCACTGAGGCTGAGGTCCGCTTCTACGGGCAGACCGGGTATATGCTTATACTCGGTGATGACCAGATGCACGCGCTGGCAGGGGCAATCTGCGATGCTGCTCTGGAGGCCGGCCATCGCGGTCGCGGTGCTATTCTAGAGACCCTTGCGGCGATGCAGCGTTTTCAGCGAGAGCAAGTTGCCGCTGAGTGGGCCAGGGTTGCTCCAACGACTGTGGCTTTTGATGAAATGGAGGCTTGAGCATTATGCCACTTACTTCCGTACGTTTCGATGCTGTACGCGATACACAAAAAGTCTTCCGTGTTCTATTGGATGCCCTATCGCATCCTGGCAAGCTCTACGAACTTCCTCGTGTAGGTTTTGTTTTTGGTAGCGCACGAACTCGTTCTTCAGCGTTCGACCAGTTCCAGGCGCTGGGTGCAGTGCTGGCAACCCTGCTGGATCACGAGGTAACCTTTTGTCTGCTCGGGCAGGATGATGCTGTATATGAGCTTAATGCGCAGATCGCCGACCTGACTTCCAGTCATAGTGCTGATCGTGAGCAGGCAAACTACGTTGTCTCTTTGCAAGCTCCTACTGCCTCGCTGGTATCTCAGCTCAATTCTGGGAATCTGCTCTATCCTGATACCTCTACAACCCTCATCTGCCTGGTCTCTGATCTGGCTACTAGTTCTCCAGGTCAGCACAACGGCACGCTGCTTGCGTTAGAAGGACCTGGTGTCGCAGAGAGACAGATGGTATGGGTAGCAGATATCGATGCCGCCTTTTTTAACGCCCTGAGTGCAGTGAATGCTCGCTATCCATTGGGTATTGATATCATCTGCATCGCTGCGTCGGGTCGCGTTGTCGGCCTGCCCAGGAGTAGCCAGCTTACAATACTCAAAGGATAAAGTTGCCGGGAAGAGTTAGAAGCCAAGAGGAAAGAAGATGGGATATGTTGCAGTCAAAGGTGGTCTGGACGCTATTCTGGCTGCCGAAAAGTTGATCCACAGCTCTAATGGAGAGAGTCAGCCGCTCCAACTGGAGCAGATTATTGAGCAGCAGCGCCTGGTCGTGGACCAAATTATGGGTGAAGCTGGCCTCTATAGCGAAAGGCTTGCCGCCCTGGCCTTTAAGCAGGCGGAGGGGGATATCACCGAAGCCGTCTTTTTATTGCGGGCATACAAATCAACGCTGGAACGAGCTGGCTATTCGCTGCCTGTTGCGACCGATGAGATGCTGGTGCTGCGCCGTATCTCTAGCGCATTTAAAAACATTCCAGGAGGGCAGCTCTTAGGGCGGACGCGCGATTATACTCAGCGCTTGCTCGACGATGGCTCCTTTGATCGACAAGCGGCACAGGGAGCTCAAGAGCCCGGGCAGAACGACGAGGATGCTCCACCTCAATTTCATAGAGTCTCCGACGTGTTGCGGGAAGAAGGGCTGGTAGGACCGCTGGAGCCACAGACGGATGAGCCATTCGACATCACGCGCCAGTCGCTGCACTTCCCAGCCAGCCGCTCCGCAAGGCTACAGATAATGGCTCGTGGAGAATCGGGAGCCATGGTTGCCTTTGGCTATAGCTCTTTGCGTGGCTACGGTGCCGTTCATCCAACAATCTCCGAGCTGCGTTACGGCAACGTTCCAGTACAGATAAACCATCCGCTCACCGGCAAACCTGTCACCATCGGGCAACTACGCGTGACTGAAGTGGAAGAGATCAATCATGCCTATGGTTTTGTCGGAGAAGGAGATGGAGACGCAAACGTTGAGGAAGAGCAGACCAAAGACGAGACGAAGCCTCTGTTTGAGCTGGGCTATGGTCTGGTCTTTGGGCAGA
>CAXTXB010000147.1:0-5381 GCA_964247965.1 uncultured Dictyobacter sp.
TAGTTGGGCCTATGCAAATTTTCGATCTTGCTATCAACGACAACCGCGAGGAATTGTCGCTATGGGGGATGCCGCGATTAAGTGGATAAGAGGATTAAGAAAAGGAACTATGGCAGACGAACGGGAAATACGTATTCAACGCTTGCAAGCATTACAAGAGGAGGGGATAAATCCCTATCCTAATTCTGCTGAGCGCACTCATACTATCGCAGAAGTTCTCGCACAGTTCGATGAACTGACTGGCCCCGAGGGCTCTTTTACTCTGGTCGGTCGTATCCGCTTACTCCGCGAGATGGGAAAGGCGGCTTTCGCTAAAATTGAGGATGGCACGGCGAGTGTTCAGGTCTATTTCCGTGTCAACGACATCGGCGCGGAACAGTATCGCGCGCTTAAACTTTTGGACCTGGGCGATTTCATTCAAGTCAGCGGCTTCTTGTTTGTTACCCGCACGGGCGAGCGTACGCTTCACGTGCGCCACTATCGCCTTCTCTCTAAGGGATTACGTCCTTTACCAGAGAAATATCATGGCCTTGAAGATAAAGATCTTCGCCAACGCAAGCGCTACCTGGATCTGATCGCCAACGGCGATGAGGTGAAGCAAGTTTTTATCAAGCGTAGCCGTATGATTACTGCTATGCGCCGCTTTTTGGATGATCATCGCTTTCTTGAAGTTGAGACGCCCATTCTACAAACTCTCTATGGTGGCGCGACCGCACGCCCATTTATAACCCATCACAATACTCTGGATCGCGATCTGTTCTTACGTATTGCTGAAGAGCTTTATCATAAGCGACTGATTGTGGGCGGCTTTGAACGTGTATACGAGATCGGCCGCAACTTCCGCAATGAGGGGGTTGATCGTAGCCATAATCCAGAATTTACGATGATAGAGTTTTATATGGCCTACGCGGATTATAATGATACGATGCGGTTGGTTGAAGAGATGATTGCATTTATAGCTCAGGAACTGAACGGAGCTCCTCGCATACAGTATCAAGGTACCGAGATTGATCTGACTCCACCCTGGAAACGGTATCCATTGCTTGATGCAATCACTGAGTTTACAAGCATTGATGTGCGGCATTTCCCAGATAGGGATAGCCTGGCGGCGGAGATGCGTGCGAAGAATTACGAGGTCGATCCTAAGGTTGGTTATGGTCGGCTGATCGATGATCTTATGAAGGCGATGTTCCGACAGGGTATTCCAGAATTGCGCCAGGCTTTGTTTTTGATTGACTACCCTCTCGATGTCTCTCCTCTTACGAAGCAGCATCGCGAAATTCCTGGCTTCGTTGAACGCTTCCAGCCATTTATCGGCTCTTTAGAATGTGGCAACGCTTATACTGAACTGAATGATCCTCTCGATCAACGCGCTCGCTTCGAGGACCAGGCTCGTCAGCGTGCGCAGGGCGATGAGGAGGCTCAGGTACTCGACGAGGATTTCCTGGAAGCTCTGGAAATTGGTATGCCTCCAACAAGTGGCGTGGGGCTTGGCATCGATCGCCTCGCTATGCTGATGACTGACCAGGAGTCGATCCGCGATGTCATTCTCTTCCCTACACTGCGTAAAGCGGCAGAAGAGCAGTAAAACGCAGCTTGCGGCGATCAAAATTACTCAATTCTTTTCTTTCAGGCACTTATTGTCAGGCATGTTCAAGGATACGAGCAAACGCCTGTATGTAGCTTGCATCTGCATGTTGCTTTCGCAGCATCCAATACTCTGCGCCCCAAAAGAGATACGCATACAGGGGATCTTCTCGTTGAGACCAGCTCATGCAGGTGTTATAGTTGATGATGACGTGTTCTGGCAAGCAACTGTACATGCCCTGTTTGGAGGGATTAGGCGGAGTTGTCACTGTCTCCCAGGGCTCTGCCTGTCCCTCAGCAATCATCAGTTTTTGGCCATGAGCATGGGTCGATGTGAACAATTTCCTCCATCTCTGCTGTTGCCAGGGGCTCTTCCTTCCATCCAGATACAGCGTTTTAGTCCCAACAGCCGTTAGTGCGTGACGCGGGTAGTAGTCGATGCCAACTACGTCTGCTATGCGCTGCGCTACTGCTAGTGAATCACCCTGATCACGTGTCTGCCACCATTGGGAAAGACTCACTGGCAGAGAAGTCGGCAAAAAGCCGTTCATCATAATAGGTCTGGTGGGATCAGCTTTTCTGAGCGCTTCCACTTCTTTTTTGACAAAGGCAGCATCCAGACGCCAGCTATGCTCTATCCCAAGTGGATCAACGGCTTCGTGTTCCAGTTGCCAGGCGACAATGCTTTTCCGCTGTTTATATCGCTCCACGAGACGAGTGATGAGTGCTGTGGCAGCGGTCAGGAGTGAAGGATACTGAGATGGCTTGATGAGAGTGTGCTCTGGAAAAGGTGAACTCAGATGGTGTTCTGGTACAAAGAACTCAGGATAGCCAAAGGTTTTCAGAGGACCAACACACAGGATGATCTGCTTTCCTGCCCGTTCGGCGGCGTCGATCTGCCAATCAAGCTCATCAGTATAAAATGTTCCTGGTTCTGGTTCCATTTGATTCCAGTAGGCTGCTAATCGGATGAGCTGAAATGGATAGGTGAGCAAGGCTTGCAGGGTCGTTCGTGCATCTAGTCCAAGCGCGGCAGCCTGCAGTGGTCGAAAGCTCAGGCCGAGCAAAGTGGAGCGGCGAGGCTCGATAGGCGCATGCTGCCACGCATCCGTTAGAGGTTGTGTTGCCTGCTTCACCCGGACTTCCAGAGCTACTGGTATGGTAAGCAAGCTCCCAATGCCCAGAGCTATAGTTCCCAGGGCCTTCCGTGAAGCTTTTTCTTTTTTGGACATGCTTGCCCTCCTTTGTAGGGGTAGCTGTCTCTCTTTTTGTCTCACTATGGATAAAACTCCCCTTCCTGCTTGGCACGCTTTCGTTTTTCGTTGCGGCGATTATAAATTGTCGTCGGGGACCCAGCTTTTGGTCCAGCGGGGATCGATAGTATCATCAGTACGCTGAAAACGAAGGTCGGTGGAGAGCCTCATCCTGTTCAGGGAATCGCGGTTCTGGGTGGCGGCATGGATCATATAGGGACTGTGGATGAGCATGTCTCCGGCCTCATAATCGGCGATCAGCCAGCGGCTCTTGAAGCGATCAGCCATGTCTACAAGGTTGGTGCTGATCCAGCCATTTTCGCGCATGTTGCGGTTGTATGCACTGATGCGCTCTTGCGGAGGAAGATGGCTGTTCTTCATACGAAACTCCGCCTCCATCTGGCGGCCCACCGCGTCTGAGCGCTCCAGGTAGATCAGACCTCCCATTTCGACTGGGACATCCCCAAACGGTATCCAGCTGGTACAAAGTCGGTCGGTCCCGGCGCGCAGATAGATCAAGTCGTAGTGTCCGCCTGTACAATGATCTTCGCCTGGATGGGTGAAGCGGATAATCTTGCGCTTATGTAAGTAGGGCTGTCCCTCTAAAAACGCCTGGTAGAAGTTCCAGAGGCGAGGCATGGTACAGAAATCCTCGTACTCCTGCGAACCGACAAGATCAAAGAACGTTTTCGCGCCAGAAAATATCATATCAAAGAAATACTGACGGAAATCGAGAATGACGTTGCGCTCAAAGAACCCCTTTAGCCAGAGGTAGCCTTGTTGGCGATACGTTTCCCACAACTTTTTCGGCGGTAAGCCCGCCTCGGTCGGCTCAAGCCAGCCCAATCTCTCTGGTGCACTGCCCAGGGTAAAGCCATTACTGACCAATGGCTCGTTGAGAGATCGCATGCTATCATGTTCCTTTCTTCTGAAAGCGACGGTATCACTGCATTATCTCATAGAGAAATCGCGTGTGGATACCCACCCTGTTCTAGGGGGTGGAAGGAAAAGCGATGTAGCCTTGTCACCACGAACGGACGTATTGAACTGGACTTCACGGTTCCTCACCACCTTCTGCAGTACGTTGGCTACAAGACGTCAAGTGCCATGAATGTGCCTACTCCTTAAATGCAGATTATAATGCTGCAAAGAACATTCGAGAGAAATATCTCTCGTCTCTTGTCGGTCCTGGTAGATCCTCGAATGATGGGCTTCAGTCAATGAGCCTATCGTCTCAAGCTTTGGCTTAGGGACAAGCCCTTTTGCCTTTAGGCTAAGGGTAGTTGACAGAAGACGCTTCTTTCGACGGAAAGAGAGCCATACGACGTAGAAATATGGTATGATGGATGAGAAACGTTGAGGAGGTTGGTAGTGTATGCAGCAGTTTGGAACAATCGCTCAGTATCTATTAGATTTTCTTTTTCCCCCTTTTTGTGTGAGATGTAAGAAAAGCGGCAATGTTCTCTGCCCCTCGTGCCTGGCTCTGGTTGAGCCACTTCGTCCACCACTATGCTGGAAGTGTTGCACACCTCTTAGAGAGTGGGGATTTTGTCAACGCTGCTATTCCCATCCATTGCCATTGAATGGACTGCGCATCGTCAGCAACTATCAGGAACCATTGCGCTCTTATATCCATATGTTCAAGTATGGTCGCAATAAACGCCTGGGAGTTCCTCTAGGCATGCTACTCGCCCAGGCTTATAAAACATATAGCATGCAAGCCGACTGCATTATCCCTGTCCCACTCCATCCAGAGCGCGAGCAAGAGCGAGGTTATAATCAGGCGCAAGTCTTGGCACAGGCCTGCGCCGCATCCCTGGATCTACCAGTCTATACAACGCTTTTACAGCGAGTTCGCCCAACCCGCTCCCAGGTTCATCTTTCCTGGCAAGATCGCCAGCAGAATGTCCTCGCCGCATTTCAATGCGATCAGGCGCGGACAACAAGGCTGCTTGCTCATCGTAGAGTAATTATCGTTGATGATGTATGTACAACTGGCTCTACATTGGCCGCCTGCGCAGTTCCTCTATTTCTAGCAGGTGTAAGCGAAGTATGGGGCCTGGCACTGGCACGACCCGTGTAGTTTCCTATAAATAAACATAGCTATCTTCTTACCGGTAATATCTTTTCTACTTGATTTTTTACAGAAGCATGGTGCCTGCGTATGCTATAATAGGACACGAGAATCATAGCGCAGTTGTCCACTTGATTAACACATTCTAAAAATTGTACGTGAAGTGTCAGAAAAGAGATCGCTGCTTATATACGTCCTGGTATAACAGACTTCACCTGTACAGGAAAAAGATAATATGATAGTAATCATTTACAGAACTACTACGTTTACCTCAATGCTGCTTATACAGGCTCTCAATGAAGAGAGGAGCCTTCCATGTCAATAAGAGGAAAACAGCTTAGAACGAGCTTTTTCTGGCTCCTAATATTGCTCATTGCTGCTCTGACCATTGTTTTCGTTTTTCTTTTTTTTTTTTTTTTAAGTTGTGTTATGATATCTACACTCATGAGCGATCTCAAGTCTGATAT
>CAXTXB010000147.1:5468-10756 GCA_964247965.1 uncultured Dictyobacter sp.
AGGCCAGGTCGATACACTTACAAGTTCAAGTGAAACTCTCACCCTGACGAGAGGCCAGGTTGCAAGCTCACTTCAGGAAACTGCAACAATTAATGAGAGCTTCGATATCACAAAAGTACTTAAAGATAATAATATCGACTATACGAACAACCGTGTGCTCAAGCTCCAATACGAAGCTCCAAGCCCTGCCTGGGGCTGGCTGAGCGTGCTAACTGATTTTATCCCTTTTCTTCTTTTTGTGGCCCTTTTGCTTTTTATGTTGCGTCAGCCTCAAGGAAGCAACCATCAAGCTCTGTCATTTGGGAAAAGCCGTGCCCGTATGTTTGCGGGCAGCAAGTCTTCGGTGACATTTGCAGATGTGGCAGGGGCGGAAGAGGCTAAGCAGGAGATGCAGGAGATTGTGGAGTTTTTGAAGTATCCCAAGAAGTTTGCGGCGCTGGGAGCCCGCATACCAAAGGGTCTGCTTCTTGTGGGCCCACTGGGGACGGGGAAGGCACTGATCTCACGTGCTGTTGCTGGTGAGGCGGGTGTGCCATTCTTCAGCATCAACGGTTCTCAGTTCGTAGAGATGTTTGTGAGCGTTGGGGCAAGCGGTGTGCACGATCTTTTTGAACAGGCGAGGCGTCATAGTCCCTGTATCGTCTTTATGGATGAAATTGATGCAGTGGGTCGCCAGCGCGGGGCGGGGGGTTCTCACGATAAGCGTGAACAGACCTTGAACCAGATCCTGGTCGAGATGGATGGTTTCGATACCGACACGAATGTGATTGTTATTGCAGCTACTAGTCGTCCTGATGTGCTTGATCCAGCTTTACTTCGTCCGGGCCGTTTTGATCGCCAGATTGTACTGGATAAGCCCGATATTCGTGGTCGCATTGCTATCCTACAGATTCATGCGCGAGGGAAACCTCTTGAGCCAGACGTGTCTCTGGAGGTTCTGGCAGGGCAAACTCCTGGCTTTTCAGGTGCCGATATTGCAAATTTGCTCAACGAGGCTGCTATCCTGTCAGCACGTCGGAACAAGCAATCCATCGGGATGAGCGAGCTGGAGGAAGCTGTTACCCGCGTCGTTGCCAGGCCGGCTAGAAATAGTCGCATTATCAGCGAGCGCGAGAAGTCAATTACCGCCTATCATGAAATTGGTCACGCTCTGGTGGCACGTATGCTGCATAATACTGACCCCGTACACAAGGTATCTATTGTTGCTCATGGTCAGACTGGCGGCTTCACGATGCTCCTTCCGGCTGAAGATCGCTATCTATGGAGCAAACCTCAATTCGAGGATACGCTGGCCTATGCACTCGGCGGTCACGCGGCTGAAATGATCATCTTCGGTGAGGTTACGACAGGCGCGTCCAACGATATCGAACAGGCCACCAGGATTGCCCGCTCGATGGTGACAGAATATGGCATGAGCGCTCGTATCGGTCCTGTGGCACTCGACCATAAAGACGAACTGGTATTCCTGGGCCGCGACTTTGGCGAGCAGCGCAATTACAGCGAGGAGACGGCCCGCGAGATTGATGAGGAGACGCGCCGCTTCATTCAAGAGGCCTTTGATAAAGCCTATAATATTCTGCTCCAGCACAAAACGCGCTTGATCATGATCAGTGAACGCCTGATAAAAGAGGAGACCCTTGAGGGCCCTGGCTTCGAACAACTCTTCAACCAACCTGTCAATGATGAACAGGACGACTCACCATCGGTCCTGGCTGGCATGCCTGGCGTTAACCCTACTAACAATGATCATCAGCACTTGCTTCTGCCAGGATCAACGTATCAGATAACACCACAAATTCAACCACCCTATACGTATAAGAGAAACAAGGAAACTTTGTAGAAGTAGGGCAAGCTTGCGTAAGATATCGAAAGGCGATATATAGTATAATCAAGACAGGCAGGAGTTCCAGGCGCTTCGTTTCCTTGCTAAAAGGAAATCGACTCACAGACTTATAAGCAGCTACTGGAGCTTCTTTTCTATTTAGCAGGAGGCAGGAAGAGTTATGACAACAACAGGCTTAAACCAACGCGACTGGGTCGCGCTTGAACACCAGTACTACCAGGGAGCATTTAAACGACAACCTCTCACGCTCGTTCGCGGCGAGGGGACGCGCGTCTGGGATAGCGATGGCAAGGTCTATCTCGATTTCGTCGCGGGTATCGCAGTCAATGTGCTTGGACATTGCCATCCGGCCGTTGTAGAGGCGGTGCAGCAGCAGGTGACACAACTGGTTCATGTTTCCAATCTCTACTATAACACCAGGCAGATTGAATTGGCAGAGCTGCTCGCCCATCAGAGCAACGGCATGCGTTCCTTCTTCTCCAACAGTGGTGCAGAAGCAAACGAAGGCGCGATCAAGCTGGCGCGCAAATATGGGCGCACGAACCGCAATGGAGCCTTTGAAATTATCAGCATGGACAACAGCTTCCACGGCCGTACCCTGGCCACCACGGCCGCGACCGGGCAACCCTCCTACCAGGCAACCTGGGCACCAATCCCCGACGGCTTCAAGCAGGTTCCCTTCAACAATCTGCAAGCAGTGAAAGAGGCGACCAGCGCGAAGACGGTCGCTATTCTGGTCGAGCCCGTTCAGGGCGAGGGCGGCATCTGGCCCGCGACACAAGAATTTATGCAGGGCCTGCGCGCATGGTGCGATGAGCAGAACCTGGTGCTGATCTGCGATGAGATACAGGCCGGCATGGGTCGCACAGGCAAATTCTTTAGCTGGGAACACTACGTCCGACCAGATATCGTGACGATGGCAAAAGGCCTGGCCGGCGGCGTCCCCATCGGAGCAATGCTGACAGACCCGCGCACCGATCTCTTCACACCCGGCGATCACGGCACTACCTTTGGTGGTAATCCCATCGCCTGTGCCGCCGGCATTGCAACCATCAAAACTATCCAGGAGCAAAACCTGCTTGAGAACGCCACCCGCATGGGCGACTACTGGGCTAGCAAGCTAGAACAGCTCTGCGCAAAGTACGATTTCATCGACAGCCCCCGTGGCATCGGCCTGATGCGCGCCCTCCACGTCAAACATTCTCTTGGTTCAGTCATCGTCCAGAAGGCGATCCAAAATGGCCTGCTGCTCAATAGCACTGCTCCCGACACCCTACGCATGATTCCACCCTTGATCCTCACAACCACCGACATCGACGAGGCCACCGAACTACTAGATCACACTCTGGCCGACGTAGCAGAACTTCCAGCTGCTTCTGGCTCAAACTTTTAAAAAATGATAAACAGGGTATTTTACCTGCTCTTTTTATTGCCTCCGGCAATAAAAAGAGCAGGTAAAATACCATGTTTATCATTTTTTAAAAGTTTGAGCCAGAAGCAGCTAACAAAACCCTTGCATCCAGCTAACAATTATGGTATAGTAGATGTAGTTAGTGATCTCTCGGTGGTGGTGTTTTTTTTGGAGAAGGGGTTGGGGAATGAAGAGGTTTCGTAACAATTCTCTACTGAGAGATGCAGTGACAATTCAATATCTCTTCCGGCAACTGGCGATCGAGTGGAGTAACCACAAGGAAGCTGGAAGAAGAGAATACAACAGTCGCTCGCCTGGGCTGGAATAGGCAATAAGCAACGTTTTGCGGCGTCTTATTCTTCTATTCAAGCACAAGCAAAGGAGCGATTACTATGAGTATGATAACCCTCCAGCAGTCTTTCTTGATCAATTATCTCAATAGTCTTGGTGGCAATCCTCCCAACTCTGCCGCCGCTGCCTTTTACGCTTCTCTCGACCAGGTTCACTCTATATCTCCTAAGATCGCGCGCATCATCAAATTAGTGCTCTCTCATCTCACGCTCAACACAACAGCCAGCGGCAAACAGAGTCTGACGAAATATGCTCTGGAAGCATCAATCCTGAGGCAGGCGCAAGAACGCGTACAAGGCCTGCTCAACAAGTATCCTCTCTATCCAGAGCTGGATCTCGCTATCGTTCAGCAACTTGCATACTGATAAAAGGAAAGGCTATAGGAAATGAAAATAGCAAACAACAATGAACTGCCCTTACGCTATGGCTGCAATCCATACCAGACGCCGGCGAGGGTTTTTATGCAGAATGGAGACCTGCCATTTACGGTGCTTAATGGCGCTCCTGGCTATATCAATCTGCTTGATGCGCTCAATTCGTGGCAGTTGGTTAAGGAGCTCAGGCAGGTGCTTGATCTTCCTGGCGCTGCATCCTTTAAGCATGTGAGTCCTGCTGGTGCTGCGGTGGGCTTGCCGCTCAATGATGTGCTTAGAAAGGCGTATGGCGTTGAGGATCTAGAACTTTCTCCGCTGGCCTGTGCCTATGCACGTGCGCGTGGCGCTGATCGTCTGGCTTCGTTTGGAGATTGGGCGGCGCTCAGCGATGTGGTGGATGTCTCTACCGCTCGCTTGATTAGCCGCGAGGTGTCCGATGGCGTTATTGCTCCTGGCTATGAGGCTGAAGCCCTTGAGATTCTACGTAAAAAGCAGAAGGGTCGTTATATTATCCTGCAGATTGATCCAAATTATGAACCGGAGGAGATTGAGCGCCGCCAGGTCTTTGGCATTACGTTTGAGCAAAAGCGTACTACTGCTCTAGCTGGTCCGGCATGGTTTGAGCATATTCCTACACGGAACCGCGAGTTGACTGAGGAGGCGCAGCGGGATCTGCTCATCTCGCTTATTGCGCTTAAGTATACGCAGTCCAATTCGATGTGCTTCGCTGTGGATGGGCAGTGTATTGGTATCGGAGCCGGGCAGCAGTCGCGTATTCAGTGTACGCGGTTGGCGGCGGCGAAGGCGGGGCTGTGGTATCTGCGCCAGCATCCTAGTATATCCGAGCTGCGCTGGAAGCCGGGCGTGAAGCGGCAGGACCAGGTTAACGCGATTGATCTGTACTTGCGCGATGATACTACGCCGATCGAGATTCAGCAGTGGGAGGAGTTCTTCGAGGTGGTTCCGCCCAGGCTCTCTGCGCAAGAGAAGCAGGCCTGGCTGCAAGGCTTACAGGGCGTTGCGCTTGGCTCTGATGCGTTCATTCCTTTTCGCGATTCGATTGATTGTGGCGCGCTCTATGGTGTGAAATACGTTGCTCAGCCTGGAGGCTCTCTACGCGATGAAGAGGTGATCGAGGCGTGTAATAGTTATGATATGGTGATGGCCTTTACGGGCGTTCGCCTGTTCCATCACTAACAGCGCGTTTTTCTCTTTTTTCTTGTTCATCTACATGCCTTCGGCATACATTTATTCTGTTTAATTTTTGATTTTTTAAATGATATAGTTGTTTTGCATTTCCGCATACTTT
>CAXTXB010000148.1:0-10717 GCA_964247965.1 uncultured Dictyobacter sp.
GTCGGTGGCGCATGCGTGTGAGCGGGCTGGCATTGACAAGGTTGACGCACCAGTAGATGCCCACCGTTGCCGCCCCCACCGCCGCCGCCAGGTGCCTGGAGCCCGTGTCGTTGGAGACCACCACGCGGCAGCGCGCCAGCAGCCCAGCCAGTCCGTCCAGCGAGAGCTTTCCTGCCAGCCCCATCGCCTGCTCGCTCATCTGTTCCACCACCGCCTCCACCAACTCTTGCTCCTCACTCGTACCCGTCACCACCACCTTTGCCCCTGCCGCCGCCAATGCATCGCCTACCTGCGCAAACTTCTCTGTCGGCCAGCGCCTCCTCGCATCGCTCGCTCCAGGATGCAGGGCTACCAGCGGCTCGTTTCCCTCTGGTATCACGCGCTGCGCCTCATCCATATCAGCTTTAATCAATGCTATGCGCGGCTCGACTATCCCGTTGCTTGCCCCGACCAGCGAGGCTATCTCTTTGTAACGCAGAACTTCATGCTGGAAGTAGATATAGCGCAGATTGCGATCCAGCGGAAGCGCGTCCGGCGTCTGCGATCCGGCTGTCATGCGTGCGCCCAGACGAAGTGTGAAAACATTTGAGTAGCGGCCTCCGCCATGCATCTGGAGCGCGAGGTCGAAGCGTTCGCGCACCATTTCCAGAAAAAAGTGCTCCAGCTCCTCTGCGTCCTCCTCAATCCCCGGCTCCTCCCCGACCCCACCGTAGCGCGGCACCACAATCACGCGGTCAATCGGCGATCGCCTATTCGCCAAAAATTCTTTATGCCATGCCTTGCCAAGCAACACGATCTCAGCCTGTGGATAAGCAGCGCGCAGCGCATCCAATGCGGGCAGTGTAAAAATAAAATCGCCCAGCGCATTGGCCCGCAAAACCGCTATCTTATGCACTCCCATCACATGCTCACCCGTCAACTGCCCAACCGTTTGTCCTTTTTCATGCTCCATGATGCTACCACTTACCTTTCCAATGAAAGCACACTCAGCCACAAGCGAGTACTTCTTGTTATCTTTCACGTCCAGGTGAGTCGATTCGTGTCAATTGAGTACGCAGGCTGTCAGGTTCTCTTGTAACAGAACAACAACGAGCGCACCAGGCGGGGGAGGTTCTCCAGCCCGGTGCGCGAGGGTCAACCAATACAATAGTCAGACACAAGCGCAAGTGTTAACGCTCGTGTTTGTCGGCAGTACGCGGGTGCTCGGCAAACGCGCTTTTCCTTGCTTTCCAGAGAGAATCTGCTGGACTCTCGTTTAGGCCCGCATGCCCCCATCGACTGGTAAGATGACTCCAGTGATGTAGGAGGCGCGATCACTCAGGAGCCAGGCGGCTGCCTGAGCAATCTCTTCCGGACTGGCTGCGCGTCGGAGAGGGGTGTTGGCATTAAGTCGCTCAACAATGTCAGGCTCCCGCGAAGCCCACTTCTGTATCATCGCGGTCATGGTGGTGCCAGGAGCGACCGCATTGACTCGGATGCCCTCCGGCCCGTACTCTATGGCGGCGGTCTCGGTGAGGCTATTGACGGCCCGCTTTGCAGCAGCATACGCTCCAAGTCTCGGATTGCCCCGGAAGCTGCCAACACTGCTGTTGTTGACAATAGCGCCGGTCCCAACAGTGGCCTGGATTGCGCGTATTTCCGCAACCATGGAGAGCCAGACGCCCTTGTAGTTGATGGCGGTAATCACGTCGAAGTTGGTCTCAGGTATGGCGGCCAGTGGCACTTGGGGAATGGAGACTCCAGCGTTATTGAAGGCGATGTCAAGGCGACCATGGCGATCCACGACGGTCTGGACAGCATGGTGAATACTGGCTGCGTCGGCAAGGTCCGTGACCACATAGTCGGCAGTCCCGCCTGCATCCTTGATCTCCCTGGCTACTGTGCTGAGTTCAGACTCGGTACGCGATGCCAGTATTACCGCAGCGCCCTCGCGGGCAAACAGCTGGGCAGCCGCAGCCCCGATGCCTCGCCCAGCCCCGGTGATCAGGGCCACCTTGTTCGCGAGGAGGCCGGTTGAGAGAGAATTCTGTGTCATAGTAATGCTCCTTGATAGAGAGTGAGAGATAGGTGTGCCTGGCCTCGGTGGTGCGATCTCTCCTGTTTCTGAGAGTCGCGCCTGCTTTGGTATGAGCTTGACCAGGATGCTCAACTTGAGTATGCTATGCTGACGAGCCCGTTACCAGGGTTGCTTGATCATATGTCTCTCGCTACCAGGATGAAGGAGCAAACACCATGAACGAGAGTGAACGTCGGCAGGCTCTCGCCGATTTTTTACGAAAGCGGCGCATATGTCTGTCACCGGCAGAGGTAGGGTTACCAGCAGGCAGCCACCGGCGAACTCCTGGATTACGCCGTGAAGAGGTCGCACAGCTTGCCAATATCGGCATCTCCTGGTATATCTGGCTGGAACAGGGGCGCAATGTCCACCCTTCGGCGCAGGTGTTGGAGAGTCTTGCGCGTGTGTTCAGACTCACGCTGAATGAACGTCGACATCTTTTTCTGCTTGCCGGACAGCCCCTTCCTCCTCGTGTCCTCCCCGTGGAGGAGCAAGTCAGTCCGACGCTCCGACAGGTCCTTTCTCATCTGGACCCGGCTCCTGCTTATGTTCTGGGACGACGTTGGGACTATCTGGCCTGGAATAGCGCTGCCGAGCGTGTCTTTTCCATCGCTCAGCCCGTGCTTCCTCACACACGTAATCTGATCTGGCAGCTCTTCACCAGCCCTATCAGCAAGGCACGTTATCCCGATTGGGAACGAACAGCGCGAGGTGTCTTAGTGGAGTTTCACACAGCCAGTGCTCGCTATCCTGGGGACGCCTGGTTTGAGGAGCTGATTGAGGATCTCAAAGAGATCAGCCCCGAATTTTGTCAGTGGTGGCCCCATCATGATGCTCCTCTCTCAATGGATGGTCACAAAGTCATGGAGCACCTCACGCTGGGGCTCCTGGAGTTTGAACACGTGACCTTGCAGATTCCTAGTGATCCTGATGTCAGAATCATGATCTATACCCCCAATGCCGCGACACAAGCCAAACTGCAACGATGTCTGAAGGCTGTGCTAGCCACTCGTCGAGCACAAGAGAAAGCCCCATGAGCAATGGAGAAGAGAGTCAACATTAGCCTGATTAGTCATACTATTGGCAGGTTTTGCAGCGGCCAAAGATCGAGAGCGAATGACCTTCTATTGAAAAGTTGTTCTGATCTCCAAGGGCATTCAATTGCTCGTTGGGCAGGCAGAGATCAACCTCGATCACGCGGTGGCATTGTGTGCAGGTCAGGTGGTGATGGTGCTTCCCACCACAGACGCGGTAGTGATGCGTTCCGTCAGCGAACTCGATGCGGTCCAGCAGGCCCTTATCTACCAGCTTCTCGACCGAGCGAAAGACGGTGGCGCGCCCGATGCGCGGCTCGCTCTGGCGTAGCTCCTGCCAGAGATCGTCGGTCGTGAAATCCTCGCCATTATCAGCCAGTTCGACCAACCGTTCCGCGATAATCTTCCGTGGTCGTGTGCTGCGCTGACTCAACTCGTCAAATGCTGCGTAGATTTTACCTGCTATCTCCTTTGACATTTCGATATATTCTCCGTCCCGTGAAGGTGAAATTTTGTGTTTTGGGTGTATCATACGATGGGTGTGACGTGGCTCATCGAAGAAGTGGCCCACTATCTGCGACCTTTATTCTATCACATTCAAAGGCCTTTCCTCTACTTTTCCTTTTCTTATAGGTCATGCCGAACACTTGAAAAATGATGAACATCGCGTGTTTCAAATGTTCGGCATGACCTATAAGCTTGCTCCATACATCAATAATTATGCCATTACGATACGATGTGCCAGGTCTGGATAGCATGTTATAATAGCGCCAGACACAGATGAATCATCCCGTTTAAAAGCTCAGCATGTTTTTAGCGAAAGAGAAAACATTATGGCACTACTAAATAGATCTTTCATGCAATCTTTGCCGCCCATACAAGATATTCGAGCTTGCCAATCATAGCGCTGCAGACAGCTTCGGATATTTGTAAGAGGAAGGTACTTCCAGTGAGCTTATGAGCCAATGCAAACGTTTATATATTGACATGTATAACTTAAACTTGTAGTGTACGGGAAATCGGTGCTCTTGCTCGGTTTTTTATATGACTTTATTTAGATACATATGAGCCTGTATAAATGAAATAAGGAGTCTTATAGTATGGAACTGGTTAATCAAGCAAGCTCTACAGAGCACATAGTAGATGTACACGATCCAGTAGTAGTACAGCCGGCGGCAAAGCATGCTGTATGGAATGCTCTGTGGTCTCGCGTGATAGTGCCTTTTCTGGCCATACGTGTGCTTTTAGAACTGATTGGATTAGTTACTTTCTACTATATACTGCCGCTCCTGGATCGTAGATTGCCAATCGGATCTGATATACGCTCACTGCATCTTCACGATTTCCTCTTGCATATGTGGCAGCACTTCGATAGTGGCTACTATCTCTGGATTGCTCGTGATGGCTACACGGGAGCGGATGCGTTACATTCGGCCACCAACTGGGCTTTTTTCCCTCTTTATCCCTTACTTATTCATCTCGTTGCTTCACCATTCAGCTCAAATGGGATGCTCTATTATTTTATGGTCTGCCTGGTCTCTACTGTTGCCGCCCTTGTGGCATCGATCTATCTCTATAAGTTAACCGAGATGGAGCTGGGTGACAGGGCGGCGGGTCGTGCGGTGCTCTATCTGCTTCTCTTTCCCATGAGCTTTTATCTCTTTGCGATCTATCCCGAGTCGCTCTTTCTCGCCCTATCGATTAGCTCTATCTACTATGCGCGTCGGCGGCTCTGGTGGCTGGCCGGGCTACTTGGTGGCCTGGCTGCCCTGACTCGCCCTACGGGAGTCGTCTTACTTGTCCCACTGGCCTGGGAGTACTGGCAGTGGCGCAGCGAGCAGTTTGCGCCACTGCAAACTACGTCCGGCTTTGTGGCAGGGGTTCGCGAGTGGTTGCGGGCGCGTGTCCTTGGCCTCTGGCTCTCACTCTCGTCGTGGCGTACCTGGCTCGGTTTTGCATCTCTGGCCCTGGTGCCAATCGGCCTCTTTCTGTTCTTTCTCTATGCGAAGTTGAAGGTAGGAACGTTTCAGGCCTACTTCATAACGGAGAAATATGGCTGGAACCGCTCTCTGCGCAATCCCCTGACTGTCCTGCTCTCCTCGATACGCCATCCTGTGGCTGCCAGCCCTCAGGAGTGGAACTTCTATACCCTCAATATGCTCTGTATTCTCATTTTCCTGGCACTACTTATACCTGTCTTTCGTAAGCTTCCCTCAATCTATGGAATGTTGATGCTTGTACTCGTGCTTATGCCGTTGACTTCCGGCAAGATCGATAGCATTGCGCGCTACTACCTCACCGTTTTTCCCGTCTATATGCTTCTTGCATGGTGGACCACGCGTGGGAGTGAGGATGGGCAAGCTACGCGTCATCAACTTATTCTCATCTCTTTCACACTCCTGCTCTCCATTGGCACGGTATTGTTCACGCTCGGCGTCTATGCGATGGCATAGATAGACACCATTGATTTTGCTTCGCTAGATGTCTTTCTTCTATTGGTCATGCTGAACATTTGAAAAATGACCTATATGTGATGTATATCATGGAGTTAGTATGTCCTTTCATCCTGTTCACCTTTATATTTGTAATCTATAAAAAATAATCATTTTTGAGTATGGTTATAGGCTTGCCTATATCTTATTCTTACATATGAAGATCACTTAGTCACACTAAGTTCTTTCATACTCAAAAGAACATTCTGTCTTTCTAACTTTTTAAGTTGAGGTGGTGTTAAGGATGGGAATTGACGATTCTACTGAATCAAGAATACAGTTAGAGATTTTGCGAGAGAGGCAGAAACACTTTGAAGATAGAGTTCATCGCTTAGAGCACGAATTAGTACAGGTATACACGGATTTGGGAGGGAAAGAGAAAGCTCTGGAACTATTAAAAGAGGAAAGGGAGGATCTAAAAGTAAAGCTGGAGGTACTAAAAAAAGATTACCAATACACCCGAGATTTACTAACCCAAAGTAAAGAAAAGACTTCGCAAAAAAGAAGAGGTTTAAAACTACAAACTTTCTGTGTAGGTCTGGTATTTCTATTGTCTTCTATACTAATAAACGTTGGGACAAATATGTTTACTTCAGCTCCGCCTAACCCATCATTAGCATGGGTTATAATCGTTTTTGCCGTTATCTTGTATCTAGTAGCTACATTTCTGACAACTATATTTGCATTGGAAAGTGAGATTTAATGGGAACAAGAAGATTTTTTCTCCTACTATTCACGATCTTTTTAACACTTATAACTATTGCTTTTAGTCTATTTTTTAGTATAAAAACGACTTTTTTCAAATCGTCTATGTCGAGTGTTGCTCCTGAGATTTGGTCTATATTCATTCTTTTAACCGTCACAGTAGTGTTATTGATGATAATTCAGGTTGCCTTGAAAGTGACAGAGGTAAAAGGTCAAAAGATTGATAAGCAATTGGATACGGTGAAAATTATGCTAGAGCTGGATGGGATGCCGATTACGATGGAGGCTTCCAATAAAGATCGGGTGGAAGAAATTTTGCAGTTGGTAGAAGATATACAAGCCAGACATCCTTCGAATGCCAGGGAAATAGCAAGAGATACTGAACATCCTGGTAGCGTCTCTTCTGATTTGGTAGAAAATGATGAGATTAACTCATAATATATATTAATCGACAATTGGTGTATGGCGATCAGCGGATCAGCTTATTACTCCTATGCAAAAGTATCATCATTTTTGAGTACAAAAATACTCAATTTGGATACTACATATGCGCCTGTTTATAGTGTATGCTTATTATGATCAAGAACAGCGTAATCGTGCCAGAAAGCATGGTATTGGTTACGAAAAAAATGTCGTCTGTGTATGTGTGGTTGGTGAAAAGGGGAGGATGATGCATTATGCCGACGGATTATATTCTCTTTAATCATGGTGTGAATGATCGTGAAACGCAAGTTCAGGCAACCTATGCAGATTCGCTTTTTGATCTTATTCAAAGTCGCTACCATTTAACTCCGCAGCGCACACTGAGGAAGATTGTCCTCTACTGGGGCGATGTGAACAAAGCTGAAGAGCAGAAACTTCTTATAGCCTATCAAGCCTCTGCAATCTGGGAGAAGCTGTGGTTTAGATCGATGCGTGAGACGACAATCATGCAGTTTGTGGGCGATGGAGCGCTCTACCTCAGCCGCTATGTCGGCTCGAAGATTGCCGATGCCTTGAAAGAGCAGACGCTTGCCGGGCTGGAGGGCTTCAATCCGCAAGAGGATCGTCTCCACCTGGTGACGCACAGCATGGGCACAATTATTCTCTTCGATATGCTCTTTAGCGCCCGTTGGGACCCGGATTATGTCCCGGGCCATGCCAGCGTCGATGCCATTCGCAGCCTCTTCTTCGGCGTCGGACCCAATCCCGAAAGTGGCATTCGCCTGGGAAGCATCTCGACCCTTGGCTCGCCGATCGGCTTCTTTAGCCTGTTAGATGTAGATCAAAGTACGGAAAACACGACTGACGGCGATGGCCATGTGCTCAGCACCCACGATATTACTCCGCGCCTGGAGCAAATGCTGGCCAGCCTGTGTGGAGAGTTAGGCCGAAAATTGCCCTGGTACAATTTTGTGCATCCGGGCGATCCAATTGCCTACCCGCTTGAGAAGCTTCTACCTCAACTCGTGGATGAAAATAATCAATACATTGATGTCCAGGACGTTCTCATTCCTCTCAGGGGACTGACTGATGTGCTGACCGAACCCATCAGCCAGCATCCAATCGCCCTCTTGCATGGCCTGGAGGCACACGGCTCGTACTGGAAGAGTCTGGATGTAGCGCAAAAGATTGTGCAAGCAGCCGAAAATTTTTCGCTCTCTCCTGCCTTCAAATTTCCGTAGTATAGTCTCTAGAGCTCATCCTTTTGGATAATATGTCAAATGCTATGCAACTTATGGTCCAGCAATAATGGGAAGATGGAATAAGTCGGCAAGTGCCTGAGCATATTCACCTGAGTTGAAAAGAGTAAGGCCTGCTACGCGACCTTCAGAGATAAAGAGATCACCTTCCAGGTGAAAACCGGCCTTTTTGATGCCGCGCGCTGAAGCTTCATTCCCTGGCTCATATCCGATCCAGAAGTGATCGACGAGCTGTTCCTGTGAGATGATCTCCTGTAGGAGGCGAGGATATATACTATGACCTCGCCATTGGGGAAGCGTCTGAAAATCCCATAGATAACAGCTTCTCGATGGAATTGGAAAAGAAAAATGAAACCCTGAAAGATCTCCTTCTTGTGTAGCAATCCAACCATAAGCGACCGGGGTGTCGTCCATAAACGCGATATATGGATGATTTCCATCTTGAACACGGACATTTATTTCCTGTTCGGGGAGATGAGTAAGATGTGCAATCAATTGGGTGTCTGTCGAGAGGCGAGCTGAGAAGGGTGGGAGAGGCGAGAAATCAGGTAAGAAATCTCCCCGCCACCAGGTTCCGAAAGGCATGGAAATGAGTTCCCTCCTTATTTATACATGTATAACGCTTACAGCTTACTCGTTTTGTTCCCTGAAAGCAACTCTTTGTTTCATCACTATACAACAGTTGGTATAGCATCGGTCCTTTTGTCATGCAATGGAGGGGCGCTATGGCGTTTTTCGCTGTCCCCAGGTAGAATTATAGTAGTAGGAAAGGTGCTGAGAAGTTTCTTTCTTATTTAAACAGGAGTTGAAGAGATACATTATTTTTTGAAGAGGATATTGTTGGTATGACTCATTTGTATATCATTCGCCACGGCCAGGCGCAAGCAGCCGTGGAGGAGAGGGTCGCGGGTATCAAGGGTGACACGGGACTTTCTAAGTTGGGGGTAGAGCAGGCGACGCGTTTGCGGGAGCGTCTGCTGGCAACAAAAGAGATTAAGGCTGACGTTTTTATTGCGAGTACCATCCAAAGGGCCAGGCAGACTGCAGAGATAATCGCACCTGCTATAGAACTACCTCTCCTCTTAGATGAGGAAGTGCAAGAGCTGCGTCCCGGCGAGGCCGATGGTCTATCCGCACAGGAGTATCAGGAACGCTATGCCCAGTATGTGAGCGATCCCAGTGCGTTTGCCAGAGTGTCACCAGGGGGCGAGAGCTGGCCTGAGTTTACGCTGAGAGCTAGCAGAGCAATTGAACGAATCACAACCGAGCATGCAGGCAAAACTATTGTACTGGTCTGCCATGCCGGTATTATTCATAGTTCTTTTCTTTACTTCTTTGGTGCATCCACACTTGTCACTCCAGCTATTGTAGAATTGGAGACGAAAAACACCACAATCACACACTGGCAGAGAGGGAATTTTTACGGCAGGGACCCAGATCTTCTGCAGTGGCGGCTTATCTGCCACAATGACGACTTTCATCTGCGCGACCCCCATTTCTGGCAAGGTATGGATGGACGAAACATCGAGACTGAAGATACGAAGCAGACAGAGATAGCCGAAAAAGAATAGGTTTAGGTACCTTGTTTGTGCGTTTTGTCGTTCTATGCTATTCTTCTCAAAAGGCCAGAGGAGCTATCACAAGCTACTCCTCTGGCAACTTAATGTTCATCACCATCTCTACACTTTAAGAAAAAGGAAGATAGTCATACATGCCGACAGATTATGTTCTCTTTAATCACGGAGTCTCTACGCGCGATACCCATCCTCAGTCAACGTACGCCGATGCGCTTTTCAATCTCATTCAAAGTAACTATCATCTCGCTCCAGAACGCACGCTGAAAAAGATTGTGCTCTACTGGGGCGATATTAGTAATGCAGAAGAGCAGCAACTGCTCGCTACCTATCGCGCCTCTCCCTATTGGAAGCGGATGTGGTTCAGGTCTATCCGTGAAACAATCATCCTGCAATCCATCGGGGATATCGCGCTCTATCTCAGCCGCTACATTGGTGCGAAAGTCGCCGATCGGCTGCAAGAGCAGACGGTTGCAGGGCTGCAGGGTTTTGATCCCAAAGAAGATCGCCTGCACCTGGTCAGCCACAGCCTTGGCACTATCATCCTCTTCGACTTGCTCTTTAGCGCCCGCTGGGACAACCCCGGTACGCCGGGGCATGACAGCGTAGAAATCCTCCGTAACCTGCTCTTTGGCGTTGGTCCCACCCCCAACAGCGGCATCATGCTGGGCAGCGCCACCACCATGGGCTCGCCACTCGGCCTATTCAGCCTGATCGACGTGGACCAGAGCACAGAGAACAGGACCGATAGCCATGGTCATCTGCTCAGCACTCATGACATCACGCCGCGACTGGAAAAACTGCTCATAAGTCTGCGTAACGAGCTAGGCATGAAACTGCCCTGGTACAACTTTATGCACCCAGGTGATCCCATTGCTTCTCCGCTTGCGCTGCTTTTACCTCAATTAGTAGATAGAAACCATCGATACATCGATATACAGGACACCCTGCTCTCTCCAGTGGGCCTGCTCGAAAAATTCTTCAATCTCGTACGCCAATGGCCTCTCACCATCGTAGTCGGCTTACGGACCCACAACGAGTACTTCGAGCGACAGGACGTGGCGCAAAGAATCGCCCAGGTCATCGAGAAAGCCTCAAGCCCACTGTCTAAGGATATTTTTTAATGGGTATACATTTGATATATTTACACACACTTTTGTGCATTGCACAAAAG
>CAXTXB010000149.1:0-10700 GCA_964247965.1 uncultured Dictyobacter sp.
GTAGAAAGTGCATAGTAATTCATTTAAAATACTTGAAAAATTTTAGAGAGCGGCGAAGCCGCGACATGAAGAAATTTACTGCACCAGACCTTTACGGCGCATTTGATCCAGGTCAAATTCAGCCGGCGCAAGGGGGCTAATACCTGCTGAGGCGCAGGCCCAGCCGATGATAGCGAAGCCAAGCTCTAGACCATGTGCAAATCGTACTGGATCATTTGTGTCTAGCAGTTGCAAACACTCCTGGCGCAACTCAATAGACTTTTCTTCACTATAGTGTCCGGTATATCCATGCAGAATAGCCATGTGCGGCATGAAGTTGTTATAGGGTATATTGTTCGTTGAGGCCAGCAAGAACAGCCAGTAGCCAACCTGACTACCCTCAAGGGCGGTATCAGCTTGCAGGCCATTGTGTGCATGCTCTCCGCTTTGCACGCCCGCCAGTTCTTGCAATTCGTCGGCCAGGCGTGAGACCAGGTAGCCCTGGCTTTTCTCGTGCAGCAGGCGCGATGTATTTGATTCTGTAGTCATATCATGATCGCGCAGGTAGAGGTACACCCCGTACAGTTGGTGCAGGGCTGCGTCTAGCATGGGCAGAACTTGTAACTCTTCATTTTCACTCATAGGTTCAGTCTCTGCAGCCTCTATTGGAAGGGAGGATTGTGACTCTTCACCTTCGTCGACAAGAGCGGCTATCTCCGTTTTTGATATTTCCAGGGGCTCTGTTTGATAAACCTCAGAGGGATCGAAGATGCGCTCTGAGACGGTTTGATAGGTATCATCAGGCAAGAGGCGGCGATAATAGCAGCTATAGTAGCCCTCGTGACAGGCTGCGTTACCACGCTGCTGCACGCGAATAAGTAGACTGTTTTCCTCACAGTTCACAAAAATAGCGCGGACTTCCTGGACGTTGCCCGACTGTTCACCCTTGTACCAGAGCTTGTTGCGCGAACGACTGAAGAAGTGGGTAAAGCCGGTTGCACGCGTCTGCTGCAGGGCTTCCTGGTTCATAAAGGCTACCATCAACACATTTTCGGTGGCATCATCCACAATTACCGCTGGGATGAGACCTTGTCTATCAAATTTTACCATGGTCGTATGACAACCCCTTTTACCTGTAAGTACTGTTTGACATCCCGCACACGAAACTCACCAAAGTGAAAGATTGATGCCGCCAGGACGGCGTCTACGCCACCAGTGGCAAAACCTTCATACATATGCTCCAGCGTACCTACTCCGCCCGAGGCAATCACCGGCACCGATACAGCCTCAGATACTTTCGCATTCAGCACAAGGTCGTAGCCTTGCTTTGTGCCATCGCGATCCATACTCGTCAGTAGGATCTCGCCAGCACCCAACTCAACGCCTTGCTGCACCCATTCTAAAACGTCCAGGTTGGTAGGAGTACGACCACCATGAATGTAGACTTCGTAGCCGCTCGGCATCTCAGCATTTGAGCGTGCATCAATGGCAAGGACAATACATTGGGCACCAAATTGTTCAGAGCCTGCGGTAATTAATTGTGGATTCTGCACCGCCGCCGTATTTAAAGATGTTTTGTCTGCTCCTGCACTAAGTGTCGCGCGAATATCCTCTACTGAACGAATGCCACCACCGACTGTTACTGGAATGAAGACCTGCTCCGCCGTACGCCTCACGACATCCAGCATGGTCGCACGGTTTTCGTAGGAGGCGGTGATATCGAGAAAAGTAATCTCATCGGCACCCTCTTCGTTATAATATCGCGCAAGTTCTACGGGGTCGCCGGCATCGCGCAAGTTTAGAAAGCTCACGCCCTTCACGACACGCCCTTGCATAACGTCCAGGCAAGGAATAATACGCTTGGTTAGCATGGTCACCCCCTCTCAATCTCGCGTATAGCGATGGCAAGGTCTACATCGCCGGTATAAATAGCTTTACCCACAATTGCGCCCTCAACGCCGCTTCGTGCCAGTGTCTGTAGATCTGCAAGTGAGCTAACACCCCCAGAGGCGATTAAGGCTGAGGAGATGGCCTGGCGCATTTCGGCCAGGGCAGCGAAATTTGGGCCAGTTAACGCTCCATCGCGCGCAATATCGGTGTAGACAAAGCGTTGTACACCTAGAGCGGATAGTTCTCTAGCCAGGTCAATGGCTCTGACATTTGATGTCTCGCGCCAACCAGAGATAGCAACCTGTCCGTTGCGTGCATCAAGCCCTACTACGATAGATGCTTTATAGTTGGCCAATGTTTCTTCTAATAACGCACGATCTGTAATGGCGATTGTGCCGAGAACGATACGGTCAACACCCAGGTCTAATATCTGCTGGACATGATCAAGGGAGCGCATACCACCGCCAACTTCAATGTGCAGGTTTGTGGCCTTTTTTATATGCCCAATCAGGTCAACGTTCACCGGATGTCCCTGAGCCGCTCCATCTAGATCTACGATGTGCAGCCAGCTCGCTCCTGCCGCTTGCCAGCGCAGAGCTACTTGCACAGGATCGGTATCATACGTAGTTGCTTGCGCATAATCGCCCTGATAGAGGCGCACGCAGCGACCGTCTTTGATGTCAATGGCAGGCAGTATGATCATCAGTTTGCCCACTTGACGAAGTTTTTAAGCAAGCGCAGACCAACGGCTCCGCTCTTTTCAGGATGAAACTGGGTTCCCCATACCTGCTCTGTAGCGATGACGCTACAATAAGGTGAACCGTAATCAGTGAGTGCAGCCACGCCATATTGATCGCGCGGCTCAACATAATACGAGTGTGCGAAGTAAAAATAGTCATCAGGTGAGATATCGGCGAAAATAGGGAGCTCTGCATCCAAAGGTGTGATCTGATTCCAGCCCATGTGGGGGATTTTTGGACCGTGAGGAATACGGCGCACGGTTCCTGGAAACAGGCGCAGGCCCACGACTTCGCCTTCAGCATGGTGATCCGCTAACAATTGCATGCCCAGACAAATACCCAGGAAAGGCTTTCCCTGAAAGGTTGCTTCATGAATGGCATCGTCAAGCCCACACTCTTTTATTCGGGCCATGGCCGACCCTCCTGAGCCAACACCGGGAAGTACAACAGCTTGTGACTGCGCGACAACCCTGGCATCGTCCGTCACCTGAACCCGAGCTCCAACGTGCTCTAACGCCTTCTGAATACTCCAAATATTCCCCGCACGGTAATCTATTATTGCAATCATGTCTTATGCTCCTGATAAAGGAAAATTCCCCATTTGCATTACTTGCGTAAGACCTAGCCAGCAAATAGCGGCAGACCGTTTTTCACTATCAAGCAGATTGACCGTCAAAAGTGGACAGCACATAAGCGCCTGACGCATTACTTCAATCCAGTTTTCAGATAAAGCCTGTTGTGCATCGAGTATGGACACAAGCGGGTGTAACAAATATTCTATTTTCGTGTTCAGTATTGCCTGACGCACTGGCGAAATAACATAGTTGTGCTCAACATAAATTTTATCGCCATGTATGGTGACGGAACAGGACAAGTCTTGCGCAACCTGATCTGGGAAGTACATCCAGGTCGCATACACATTATGGAAGAATGGTTTCACAATATCAAGGATAGGATCATGTCGCCCTGCAAATGCCGGATCAAAGTATTGATACCTTGTGCGGTCTTCCAGAAAGACGTTCCCAAAGTGCGCGTCTCCGTGCCCAATAACAGTCATCCCCTCACGTGCTGGATTAAGAACAGTCTTTGCCCGTTCGAGCAACTGTCCCAGTGTTGGCAAAGGCCCTGACAATTCAACATGGTTGATGACCCAGCGATAGTTAAGTAGATCTTCAAAGAGAAGGCTAGCCCGCTTACTGTCTACCCGTTCGCCTGCTTGTTCAGGGAAAGGAAACCTTTTCCCCGCGTAAAAGCTCTTGAGACGTCCGCCAGTCAGACGGTGCCAGAAAAGCTGGTGAATTGGAGCCTGGGCATGTTCTTCTGCGCTGCTCCAGGCTAATGTTTCGCGATAGATAGTAAGTAAACGTTCACATTCCCGTTTTTCGGCGGCCATCAACAATGCCGCATCTGCCTGTTCAGTGTTCTCCAACTCAACGGCACGCATAAGATCAAACATTACGGGCGCATAGATAACCGGATATATTACCATTTGCTGGCCCTTTTGATGAAGAGTGCGTAGGGGTCGTACGATATTATAGCCAGCGTTATAGAGCAGTTCGGCATGATAATACTCTTCAACAATCCCCTGCTCTTCCACATGTGTCTTGAAGAAATATTCTTCGCCAGCGACCCGATAGACGCCGTTGAACGAGTTCAACGAGACGGCTTTTGGAGTCAATGTCACGCTCTCTACGACCAGATCCATGTGCAGCGCGAACCAACGACGAAGCAATAGCTCAGCCTTTTGCAGCTCAGAAAACTGCATACGTTGAATCGTGGCTAAATCATCTATTTGGGCTAGCAAGGCCGGAACTTTTGTGACATCATCTATCGTAAAATCTGGCTGAGATTGTTCAAGCATTGTGCTTGCCTGGACAGTGCGCGCACCCGTTAAAACAGCTATTGTAATCGCTCCCGCCGCCCGGCCACCTCTTACATCGCTGGGCGTGTCTCCAATTACAACAAAGCTGCCGGCTGGAGGAGGAGGCTGCGATGGCTGATACTGTGGATCGTATGCGGCCAGGAATTGATATGGGTCTGGCTTTACCAGTGAAACCATTTTCGACCCTTGAGTTAGCAGCGTAGCCTCAGCAAGGGCGACCTCAGCATGCGTCATTACGCGGGAGGGGTCGAAATACGCAAACAGCCCATAGTTTTTCAGTGGCACGATAGCTTCTTGACGCGGTCGCCCGGTTGCTACCCCCAGCACATAACCTTGCTCATTAAGAGCTGAGAGGGTTGCGTGCAGGTCCTTCAACGGCAACAGTGGCTGCTCAAAATGAATGCAGCCCGGCTTGCCTGTCTGCGAAGGTGCATGACCATATTCTTGTATATAGAGCTCATCGCCCAGGTACGTTTCTTGAAAGAGATTCTGGCAGAACAACCAGAAAGTGCCGGCATATCCGAAGACCTCTTCCACAACCTGGCCGAATACTTCACTGGCATAGATGTCAAAAAGCTGCATAAGTTCCAGGCCAACATAGTTATGAAAGATCGGCGCATCCAGACGGCGAAAAGTGGAGGGACTGATTGTCTTGGGCGGTGTCACCTGAGCAAGAGATGCTCTGAAGGTCGCCATCCAGGGAGCATCCCATGGTCGCAATGGGAGGAGGGCAGAGCGATCGGGCAAGGATGCTAATAGGTCCAGCACACAGATGCACACAGATGCGTAGCAGGTATCCCAGTTAGAGTTGATGGAGTGCGCCTTAAAACCGAGAATGATCGCCTCCGGCAGCGTTTCCCTGCTGATACGACGACATTCTTCGGCAGTTGCGGGAGGCTGATACACGGGCGCTCCCGCAATATTCCAATACCGTGGGCTATACAATAACTCGTGCAGTACGAGACCAGCTGCATCCCAATATGCCTCTTCGCTGGTAATAACTCCATCGAGATCAAAAACGATGACGTTGTTCAAAACATTCTGCTCCACTTATTGATCTGATCGGACAGAAGAAGTAGAGGTTAGCGAATGATCATTGTGCCGGCACCCTCATCAGTGAATAGCTCACGCAGCAATATGTGAGATTCACGGCCATCCACAACGTGAACGCGTGGCACAGCGGCCAGGGCATCCAGGCAAGCAGTAACCTTCGGAATCATTCCGCCGCTAATTACGCCTTCTTCGATCAATTTTCTAGCCTGAGCCTCGCTTAATTCTGTAATAAGCGAGCCATCTGAACCACGAATGCCAGCCACATTACTCAGGAAAATTAGTTTTTCAGCATTGAGTGAGCCTGCAAGATGGGCCGCTACCAGGTCGGCGTTGATGTTTAGACACGTGCCGTTTGGACCTTCGCCAAGCGGTGCAATAATCGGGATGTACCCCTCTTTCAGCAATGCCTCAACTGGAGTGGGATCGACAGTGTCAATCTCTCCAACAAAGCCGAGCCGTTCATCGGCCACATGGGCGCGCACCATACCACCATCGGTACCGCAAAGACCGATAGCCTTCCCGCCCATCTGTGATGCGAGCAAAACCAGGCCCTGGTTCAGCTGACCCAGCAGAACCATTCTTACAACGTTTAAGGTTTCAGCATCAGTCACACGCAGGCCGTTCTCAAAACGCGTGGGGATATTTAGCTTTGTGAGCCATTCATTGATGTAAGGACCGCCGCCATGTACAAGGACAGGATAAGCGCCTAATGTACGCAGCCAGATGACATCCTGTAGGATGCTGCGCTGGTGCTCTAACGTACTGCCACCCAATTTTACAACCAGGGTCTTCCCCTTTAAAAAATCTATATAAGGCAGCGCTTCGCCCAGCACCTGCGCAATAAGATGATGATCGCTAATTATGTCACCGTCCGATGTTCTCGAAAAAGAAATTGCCATGAGATTCACTCCTCGACTTAATTTAAAAAAAGAAAAAGCATACAAGCTTATAGTAAAAGTATTACTTTCAGTCCCTCAAACGAGATGCATGTACATCTAAACCTCCAAGAAGTCAAGAAAAAGATATTAAGGATGCACACCCAGAGCGGCTAACCCTGTAGTTTCTGGCAATCCATACAGTAGGTTGGCGTTTTGCACCGCCTGCCCGGAAGCACCCTTGACCAGGTTATCCAGGCAGGAGACGACTACAAGGCGACCAGTGCGTGTGTCAACTGTGGGATAGATGAAGCAATGATTGCTTCCATATGCCCATTTCGTATGCGGTGCCTGGTCAACTACGTGTATAAATGGCTCGTGCTCGTAGTAGCTCTGATATATGGAAAGTATTTCATCTGCAGATGGAATAGGCCCGCCTTGCTTTAAATCGACATACGAGGTCGACAGAATGCCCCGGGTCATGGGTAGCAGATGAGGGACAAAAGTAATACGTAGCCTCTCCTGAAGAGGATGCGCTGTAGCCGCTGCCTCAATTTCCTGTGTAATCTCTGGCAAGTGCCGGTGTCCTGACACACCGTACGCGCTTACGTCCTCGTTCACCTCAGGGAAGTGATTCCCTAAAGACGGAGAACGTCCAGCTCCACTTACACCAGTTTTTGAATCAATAATGACACCAGATTCAACAATACCAGCTGCAAACGCAGGTATCAGGGCTAGAATAGCAGTTGAGGCATGACAGCCAGGATTCGCGACGAGAGATGCGGTCTTCACTTGCTCCCGATAGCGTTCGCACAAACCGTAGACGGCTGTTTCTAATAAGGCTGGTGCTGGATGTGCATGTTTATACCACTCTTCGTAGATGGCAACATCGTGCAAGCGAAAATCGGCGGAGAGGTCCACTACCTTGATACCCCGTTGCAGCAGCTTTACGACAGATTCAGCCGCAGCAGCATGGGGCAGGCATACAAAGGCAAGGTCTGTCTGGGCTGGTTCCTCTGTGATGACAAGATCAGGGTCTACTGCCTGTGTCAAAGTCCCACTTACTGCTAGCGTTGCACGTAGGTGTGGAAAAACCTCCACCAGAGATTTGCCTGCCGCACTGCGGCCAGTTACAGAGGTTACAACAAAGTTGGGATGCTGAGAAAGCAGGCGTAGCAATTCCGACCCGGTATAACTCGTCACATTTACGATAGAAACAGTAGGCATTGTATCTACCTCACAAATACTTAAAACAGCAATAAAAAAAGCCTTCATCCCTCTTTTCTACTTAATAAAAGGGACGAAAGCCTTATGCTTCCGTGGTACCACCCAGTTTGTCTTTCTTTCTCATTTCAAAAGAGACATCGCGTTCTCTGCGACCCACTCTATCCTCGTACCACGTTGTAACGAAGGCGGAAAGACCACTCTTTTCTAGCTATTCTGCTGCATCGGAGCCACCCATCTGTCCTACTTGTCGCCTTATCATATGCATCTGCTGCATATCTCAGACAACTTTCTTCGGTCAGCCGCTCACGAAAGGGTTCTGAAGTGACTGAAACCATCCCGAGCTCTCACCACTTCTCGGATCGCTGTTGGCTACCACTTCGTACTATATTCGATCAACGCGGGTCAGTCTTCTCTGTAATTGTTATATAAAAGAATAACAGCAGATGAAGTCAATGTCAATTCTATTTTTGATGGTAGCACAGCAAACATATAGCAAAAATAACCATAAAATCGTTTTTAGCTTAAAACCATCATGCTTTCGGCCCTTTTTCCCTCTTCTCCTGGTGAAATTCGGAAAATCTTCGGGCATTTTGTATGAGCACAACAGTTGACGAGACCGAAATGTCCACTATAATAGAGGAGCAATCGTCGCAAGCATTACTTTCCTAATAGAAGTCACTTTTTACGATATAAAGAAAGAATTATGATATCGTATACGAAGTGGCAAAAATATTGCAACACAGATTCTAAGCTTTTCTTCCACCCCATAAAATGGGGGAGTATCCAGAACCCAGCTTTTATGCAACATACTAAAATTCTGCTATATTTCAGTGAGAGGATTTACGAGCGTGGCAATTGATAGCAACGAGTTACTTGGAAAAGCGCTCGGGACGTGTACACTCAAACGGCTTGTTGGACGCGGTGGGATGGGCGCGGTCTATCTAGCACAACAATCACGGCCACGAAGGACGGTGGCCGTCAAAGTAGTTTTACCCGGTATTGTGCTGGAACAGAAACCTCGCGTTGAGTTCCTGGCACGTTTTCGTCGCGAAGCAGATGCTATCGCTGCTCTGGATCATATCAATATCATGCCCGTCTATGAATATGGAGAGCAAGGCGATACTGCATATCTCGTTATGCCATATGTGACTGGTGGCACGTTGCGTGATATCCTGGACAAACGTGGGGCGCTCTCGCTAACTGAAGTCGTGCGGATTCTTGAACAGACTGCGGCGGGGCTGGATAGTGCGCATGCCCAGAGCATTGTACACCGCGATCTCAAGCCGGGCAATATCCTCTTTCATGCCGATGGTCGCGTCCTTCTGGCCGATTTTGGTCTCGCAAAAGTACTGAAAGACGTTACGGAAAATGAGAGCAATGGGCATCTCACGAGTATAGGCACGATCATTGGCACACCCGAATATCTCTCCCCAGAACAAGGTACAGGGGATGCAGTCGATTATCGCACCGATATTTATTCTCTCGGCATCATGGTCTATCAAATGCTCGCCGGCCGTGTACCATTCGCAGGCCCCTCGCCTGTAGCGGTCGCCATCAAACACGCTCTGGAAGAGCCACCTCCTCCAACACGCTTTAATCCTTCAATCCCCAAAAGTGTTGAAGCGGTCGTGATGAAGGCAATTTCCAAGAAACCTTCACAGCGCTATGAGAGCGCTGGCGCTTTCGCACAGGCACTACGCCAGGCGGTTGCGGAGGTACTACCAGATTCCCAGGTGCAGCCTGACCCCGTCAAGCCTATCGCACTTATAAATAGCACAGACGAACAAGACAAGCTTGAGCACACAAGTGGGGATGAGACGCCTACGGAAACCGGGCAGACAGCGGCGGCAATACACGATCCTGCGATGTCAACAATGCTGATGAAAGATACTTCACATAGTACTCGAACTGAGGAGTCTCCACAATTGCCTTTCAGGCAGCCAGAACACGTACAAGTTGCGGCCAACTTCGCTGCCCATTCTGATGCAACGGTGGCAGACGTTCCAGTTCTAGCAGAGCCTCTAAAGCTAGAACCGGCGAGTGAGCAGCCAGTACCTTCACCTGCAACCATAAAGCCAGAGGATCTGCCTTCAACAGAGAAGCCAGGGCGGATACAAACGGAGCTACCTGTTCAACCTATCCAGGTCGAACAACATACTGTACAGGTCGCGCCTACTCCACCTGCTCAATCACGCCGTAGTATCCGACCTATCTGGATGATTTTAGCTGGAAGCGCTCTTATTCTGATTCTGTTCGGTGGAGGTGTAGCAGCATACATACATGGTCAGCCAACGATTACTACTCCTAACAAAATTGTGATAACCCCAAATCCCACAGCAAAGCAAACAGCCATAACTAATCGGGCAACTCCCATAAGCACACCACAAGTACAGCCGACTACAAGCGGCAATACACAACTTCCAGGCCCCTTCCCTGGAGTCGCTGGCATCGGGTCTCAAATTTATGGCACGGCCAAACCTGGAAAAGACTGTGATACACGAGGTGGTCAATGGAGCAACTCAGACAATGCCCGACTTGTCTGTAGTCAGGACGCTTTAGAACTCACCAATACTGGTTCTCAGGGGAATCAGTTAGCCGGGACGTTCTTAAATCATCTACCAGGCAACCAGTCTATCCCCGCAACCTATGTTGTTCAAACTCAGGCGACGTTGAAATCCAACTCACAGGGGCCATTTGGTATCATCTTCTATAATCAATCAGGGCAATCAACCAGTTATGCATTTATCATAGATCCGTCAACGAATACCTGGACCGCTAACTACTATCATAAAGGGCAGACACAACTCATACACACCCAGGCACTTCAAACGCAAATAGAAGGAACGGTAACCATCGACGTAGTAGTCTCCGGCAACAACTACTACCTCTACATCAATGGCACACAACAAGGCACTGCAAATAGCGGTTATGGAAACACTACTGGAAGTATCGGCCTGGTAGTAGAACCGGGAGCAGATGTCGCATTCAAAAATATACTGCTCTACACAAATATTGGCTAGCTTAAAAACGGTCTTATGATATGGGTCATGGCGC
>CAXTXB010000150.1:0-10655 GCA_964247965.1 uncultured Dictyobacter sp.
GGAGGAGGTGCGACTCCAACAAGAGGAACTGGAGAGGATGAAGCGCGTTTATGCAGACATCCTTAAGCAGTTTCAACGAGAAGTTCTGCCAGCACAAGTTGCTGACGCGCTGCGTCTCCTCGGCCTTCCCACAAACGCCTCTTTTGATGCCATTCACAAGCGCTATCGCGAACTCGTGAAACAGCATCATCCGGATAGAGGTGGAGATCCTGAACAATTCAGACGCATCCATGATGCCTATATGTGTGTCGTAGCATGGATTCGGCTGCAAGATTCATAGAAGCAAAAGATTGTGCTTGGTAGTCTCTGCTAGGCATCTCAGTATGAATAAAGCAAATGAGAGAGAGGTTATAGAGGTGTCGATGGTATAATTAGCTGGAAAGGACGTACTATATGTCTTGTAAGGTATCCTGATACATTAAGGAAGGAGATGTTTTCCTTGACACAGCAGAATATGAATCCAGAAAATCAGTTTCATCAACAGCAACTGGAAACTGAGAAAAGGAAGAACAACCGAGAAAGCATTGTCATTACCATATGCTGTAGTATCATCTCTTTGTATGGAATTGGTAGCTTGATCTGCTGGCCCCTGTGGCAACAATTTTACACATGGCAATATGTGCTTGTTGATAGTGCATGTGCTCTTGCTGGACCAGCTACTCTTCCTCTCTTTCTTCTGTTACAGCAAGAGAGCAGAGAACAAGTGACACAACAAGACGTAGACATGCGGCGGCAGTCGAGTCGGCGACGATTGATGCAACAAGCCCAAGGACATCTTCCGTGGATTTTTGGCTGGAAGGGGCGAGTGTTTCAAATCAGCCTGGCCATCTTGCTCCTTTTGATGACTCTCTCCTTGATACTTGTCTCATTTCCTCTGTCTTGGAGAAGTGCTTTTGCACTTCCCTTTGCTCTTGGCTTTCTATACCTTTCTTTTACTCTCTTTTACTATGCGTTTTACCTTAGTCCAAGAATGGCAAAAGCACTTCCTGTATTGAGTGCACAAGAGCTATCTCATCGCCTCTCTCTTGGAGAAAACACACGTGGACCTTCTGAGACTCAGTAACTCCTCGCTTTTTGTAGAGAACACGAACAAGGAGAAACTCAAGCTGTCGCCTGGGAGTGAACAGTGAAAGAGATGAGGCCATGCTCCGTTCTCCCTTGTTCGGCTTTAGCGTGATCGAAGCTCAACAGTGATAGAGCACTCAGACAAACTCATTTCGCTCTTGAGCTTCGTACTGCTCCCGTCTCGTTATTTGCAGCGTTCCTGTTTGCCGTATGTCACTCCCTCTGTGTCCGTCTTCTTTCTTCCTGGTTAAGAGCCCTCTGAGTAAAGTAGGAAGCAAAGGAATAGTTTTTCTAGGTTAGAAAATCGATGTCACTGAGCTTTGATAGCCAAGACAAGTATGCAGAAGAGCGAGAGAACTGATTCACATGGGTAAGAAGATCTTAAAGACTTTGTGCTGAGTGTCCCTCTTCTGATCGACGTACTTGATGGTAGCGTTCAACGTATACATTCCACACGGGCAAAAAGTGCTGGAACGTTTTCTTGTCGCCAATCTCTTCAATAGCAATGGTCCATACATATCCGTGGCGTGAAAAGTACACCCCGATATGCTCAATTTCACGAGGAGATCTTTGATCACTTAGATTAAGTAGATAATACCCCAAAAGCTGTTGATAGTAGTCCTGTTTGATCTCTGAAAATTTGGTTGTTTTGATCTCGATAAGCGTCGTCCCTATCAAGAGATCGCAGTCGGCTCCGCTAGGAAACCGAAAAATTGGGTTGAGCATGCAAGGAACACCATCCAGAAAGGGACTTTGAGGGATAAGGTCCAAGAGATTACGCAATTCACAGAGATCTTGCCGGTCAGCTTGGCCCAAAGAACCGCGAATTCCACCAGCTCGTACGAGGCCATCAATGGAGGCCAGGTCTAGACAACTACTGGGCAAATCGTCAGTGATGTTTCCAGTTGTTAAATACGTTGCATGATTATTATGAGCTCTTGCTAAGAATACTTGCGCTGCTCGCTCATATTCTCGGAACAACATTCCCTCTTCATCTCCAGCATCTACCTGAAGTTCAGCACGTATCCAGTCAGCGATCCAATGTGCATTCTTTGGTGCATGAGGGTTATGCAGCTGGATATAGAAGCGTAAAAGATAATCAAATGCTTGCCCTACTAGAGCAAAGTTGGTCGTCAGTGGTGCTGCTTGTAGAGGTGGAAATGTCCCTTGACGGCGCGGCAAGGGACATGTTTGACGTAAGGCTGTACGTATATATCACTCGATTGCTTCAAAAAACTAGTAAGGCTCATGACACTCTCCATCTTTCAATGTATACATCCGATTCCGAATGTCGTTTGATTCCGTTACCACAGTATTCTTTTTCTCTACTTGGATTTCGGTACATCTAGAGTAGTGTAGTAGTCAGTCAACGTATAAAACGAAATGACGTAGTGGATAGCATCATTTCTATTTAAAGATTTTGTATATATTCCGAGCTTCAGTATATAAATTGGGAACTTCCGTGAGGACTCACTCATAGACTTTCTCAATGTACACTCACTGGCCTTTACCTACATAGAAATAACTTTCCAAGAAGAAATGAAAGAACACAAACGCATGAAAATCTTCTATCGCATCGCCTCAAAAGAGATCATACTCGTCATGGTAAACAATACCAACGAAGTCGTCATGAGAGATACAGAGGCAAGGCAGGAGAGGACTTCCTTTAGAGAACACGACGTAAGAGCTGAATGAGAAACGAACCGTTTTCTTGGGTATGCTTTTTCGTGAGGCAATGCGGCTGATAAGGACATAGCTCGTGAAATAGCTTTCTTCTTTACCGCAGAAGGCATCAATGTATGGTTTGATGAATGGGTTATCTCAGCTGGAGACTCAATTGTACAGAAGATCAATTCAGGGTTAAGCGATTGTACTCATTTTATTATTCTTTGGTCAGAGAACGCTGCGAAATCTAACTGGGTAAGGAAAGAACTCCACTCAACATTAGCTCAAGCACTTGAAAAAGAAGTGCCTCGTGTTATTCCTGTCTTGCTCGACAAAACTGCCTTACCTCGGCTTCTCTCTGATATCTCTTCCATCAAGTATCAACATCAACTAGAAGAAGACCAGCGAAAAATAGTAGAGGCTGTATGGGGACGTACTCCTACGAGGAACTTTCATGAGGCCATCATTAAACTGTATCATGAGGTTATTGAAGATCAATCAATCCCGACTTGTGATAAATGCGGCAATATCTTTCTCGAATATTATCAAAGTAGTACTGAATATAACGAGCGTGAGGTTGAGTATGATGGATATTACTGTAGTAAGTGTGGAAATCTGATGTGAAGATACTGGCACATTGGCTCATGAACATCATACCTATGTGTCAGGCACTACTGCTGACTTGTCATGCTCAAATTTGTTCGAACCAGGCGATCCCACCTTGCACAAGAAAGCATTTAAGAGCAGCGAACATTTTTAGGTAGGACATCTTATGAGGGAATAGGTAGTACCATTGAACGAACTCAGAAGCATTAATACAGCTAGAGGCACATCGAGGATAAGAGGGCTCAGTGACTCGGCCCTCTCACTTCTATTTTCACTTTGGTTATGAACGCACTACCTCAGAAGATATCGTACCCATCATAACAAGCGATGCCAACGAGGTCATCATGAGAGACATATGCTCGGGGCAGGAGAGACCTTCTTTCAGGCCAGACGCTGTGAGAGCAGAACAAGGAGAGGACTAGTTTCTCGGGAACGATTTTTGGTGAGTCAATACGCATGGATTGCTGTCGTGTTCGATTTTATGTACAAATTGCTGACTTACCGCAGGAGAAGATTTGGTACTCTTCTCCTGCGGTAAACTTGGCAGCCTTTTCTTCATGCGTTCTACTAGTGAAGACTTGCACGATATGTCAGAGGTGTATACCGCCAGTGGTTCCGTGTTTGTAAACGAGGTGGTTTCTTTTTAGATCAAGAGAGGACAAGAGAGTGGAGGATGCAATGAGCGAACAGCAACAGGCACGAGGATTTTCGCGTGTGGTTGATATGATCGATGAACGGATTCCGTATCCGCAGTATATACAACAGATCAGAACTCAGAGACCTGCTCTCTCGAAGGTTAGGGATAATCCCAAAGAGTTCTATCTGGCTCCTGTTGGGACCAATTGCTTTGGAGTAGCCATCTACGATGGAGAACCAGGAGAGAACGTGCTTGCTCAGTCATCAAAGAGTGGAAGCAACGATGGAGCACAGACAACGTTTCCTTTTCTGGTGGTCTATGGGTGGTTCCGCCTCCTGAAACAAACTGAGCAACAATCTCGACGGTGTCTCATTTGCCAACAAGAGCCACACTTTCTTTCCGAGTATTTCTGGGAGAGCACAGCCATTGTAGGAATGACATTGCATGCAACGACGATCAATGAGGGACGCCTGGAATTACATCAGGCACTTCTTACTCGTGCTATGAACCGACAACGGGCTGGCACGTATACCCCTACGGCACAGCAGGTGGAATGTGTGACCTGTATGCTTGATACGATTTCGTCTCTAACGAGCGTCTCTGCGGCAAAGAAGGCGATGCTCATGGTTCCTTTCGGTAGCCCTTGTGTCGTCGTAGGGTATCGGGTGACTGGGCCAGATGATCCAGGTACTTCATGGGTCAGTATTTTGTCGAAGCCAGATAGAGAGGCTCTGATTATGAGTCTGCAAAAACAGACACTGCATCTGTTAGAAGTCCAAAATCATGAAGCAGAGTGGGACGAGGAAGACGATGAGATGTGAGGGAGAGGATCGCCAGCATGACCACCACGGGCTCCAGTACCACCATCGCAGAGATCCTCCATTCACTGTCTGGCTATGTTTGGTGTGCAAAGGGGTCAGCATCCCCCAATCTCCGAAGGAGGCGGGGCTTGCCGCACCGATTTGATAAACGATGTGTCGTCGTTCATCATAGTGGCACTAGCAGGAACACCCACACAGATTCCGAGAGAGCCTTTGGGATCACCATCACTTCCTGAGCGTCATGTAAGCTTGTCCCTTTCATCTTCCAGCACCACCAACCATCAGATGGATTCAGGGAGTGGTCGTTCTTGAGAGGCAACGTTCGAAAAGAAGGCTCCTTGCTCAAAAGATATCGTACCCGTCATAGCGCGTTGCCTCATGAGAGATCGTACCCGTTCTGGCAAACGATGTCGATGAGGGGTTGTAATCAGCATTCACTCAAAGCAGAGAGGACCTTCTTTCAGTCAATATCATCTGAGAGCAGAACAATAAAAAAAACATTTCTCCGGGTATAGTCTCTCGTCAGCGTACAGAAGAGGCCATTTGTGCGCTGCTCAAACAGCACGGATAGACGATGATGACTCCCTTTGGTCATGTTCACGCAACAGACGGCCAACGGGAATGGCATATCTGTCGGCTTAATGAACTGCACGCGATGGAAACAGCTCAGTTTCTTACCTGTCTGAAGGATGCACTCTCACGACTTTCTTGCTTGGACGAGGCATCACATATCTACAAGAGTTGGTCTCTCTTTTGTTGATTTGCTGATCAGCATCATGAGAGCGGTCTCAGGAGGTAGACCGACGGCTATTCCTTCTTCCTGGAGCGCTGGTGTGATCTCCTTTAATTCCTCAACAAACTTCCGTGGCATCTTATACCATGTCGCGAACACGTCGGGGAAACGGGAAGAGAGGAGTTCTTTGAACTGCTTTGGGGTCCCACTCCACTCCTGCATATCCAGCATGAACTGGCAGACAGGCTGAAAAAGGACTGACTTTTTCATTGGAGCGAGCTCCTCCTCTTTCTGCATGAGCGCGATCTCAGCCTCTATCGTCTTCTCATTGATCTCTTTGCCTGCTGCTTGGAGTCGCACGTTCGCTTCCATTGCTCTCCTGGCATGTGCTTTCCCGAAAATACAATAGACTCCCATAAAAGGATGAGGGGCAAGTTGTTGCGCTTTGTCATAGACAGCCATGGCCTCATCATAGCGTTGCAAATGTTTGAGCACGTCTGCTCTAAAAAAATGCAAAAAGAAGTCTTCTGACTCTAACTGAAGCGCTTTATCGTGGGCAGCAAGCGCTTCTTCATACGCTATACGTGCCTCCTGATAACGCTCCTGTTTCTCTAGAACTGATGCCTTTGAGCTATAAGCATGGACGTATGATCGATCAAGCCGAATAGCCCAGTCATAGGCCTGAATGGCTTCCTCATATCGACCCCGTTCGCTCAGAATATCACCAACGGTACCCTGCAGAGCTGCATCTTTTGGATCGAGACGAGCAATTTTCTGCCAGATTGGCAAAGCTTCCTCATAGCGTTTCAATTTGATCAGCAGCTTGCCTTTCTTCTTAGAGATTTCAATCTCATCAGGAGCTACTTGAAGCGCTTGACCGAAGGTACTTAGCGCCTCATCATACCGTTTGAGCTCCACCAGGAGTTCTGCCTTTGCTGTATAAGCATCCTCGTCCTGCGGTTGGAAGCGAATTACCTCCTCGTAGCAGAGCAGCGCCTCTTCAGGGCGATCCAGGCGAGACAAGAAACGGCCTTTCCACTCATAAGCTTGAGCCTGATGGGGATGCTGTTGCAGATAGGCATCACATGTGTTTAATCCGTCTTCGTAGCGCTTCCGCTTTGAGAGAAAAAACAGTTTCTCCTGGTATCCCTTGAAAACAGCAGGGAAACGCTCAATAAACTGATCATAGGTTGCCAGCACATCTTCATCACGACCAAGCTGCGCAAGGAATCTCGCTTTGGTCCAATAAGAATAGTCGTTATCAGGATCGAGACGGATTGCCTGATCATACGTAGCTAATGCCTCCTCATCTTGTCTCAGGCTGGCAAGGATCTCCGCTTTCCATCTGTAGAAGTCTTCAGAATCCGGGTCTAAAGCAATGGCTTGTTCTATTGCCTCTAGCGCTTCTCTCTCACGTTTCAGATGATGCAGATGCTCACTTTTCTCTTTGTAAGCGGCTGTGAATGTGCAGTCGCTCTCAATGGCTCGATTGCACGCTTCTAATGCCTCCTGGTAGCGCTCAAGCTGACCCAGCAGTTCCGCACGATAGATGTGGAGCTGAGCACAGGTAGGAAAAGTTTGGACGGCTCGATTGAAGATCGCTACTAATGGCTCACAGTTGTCCTTTCTATAGTGCATCAGATACAGGCGTTCGTAGACATCAAAAGAGAAGGGATCAAGACGAAGGCACTGCTCATAGGCGCGAAGAGCCTCATCATCACGGTTTAAAGCGCGGAGAACATTCCCTCGCCTATAATAGTCTTCGGCAGTGTGGCACGGTTGAGTAAGTTCCTGCTGATCATCAGCACTTTTTGTCCTCGGCGCATACCATTGTTCTGCCTCTTCGTCCCGATGTAGGCGTGCCAAAACAAACCATTTGCCAAAGGAAGCCTGCCTGGAAGAAGGGTCGAGTTGGAGAGCGGCATCAAAGGCCGCTAAAGCCTCATCATAGCGCCTCAATCCCATGAGCATTTCTCCTTTTCTGCTCGAGGCTTTCACGCTAGGTTCGAGGTGCAATAGCTCTTCATAGACAGAAAGAGCTTCTTTGGATCGGTGGAGGGTGCTGAGCATACTTGCCCGACCATAAAGCGCTTTGAGACAGTGAGGGTCTCGCAGGAGCGCTTCTTCGTACGAGTGCAATGCCTCCTTGTAACGCCAGGTTTTACGGAGCATCTTTGCCTCTTCGAGCAATTGCTCAACCGTCATCTTTTCCCGATCAATCGTGCGTGGTTGGGGAAGGCGAATGGGTTGGATAGGAGGTGCAACAAGGGATGGCGTTGGGGGACGGACAACCGGCTTTTCTCTAACGGTTGGTGGGATCAAAGTAGTTTTTTCAAGCTCCTCACGCAGAATGAGGCTACACTCGTGACAAAAGCGAAACTCTGGGTAGCGATGATAGTCGTCCTGCGTGATGTAGAACATATGCTTGCAGATATTACAGGTGAGCCGCTTCATCGGCCCAGTATAGCTATCAGGGATTACAGGAGTAATGTCCATATCATCTTTATCCTTTTCTTGAACTACTCATCCGTTGGGGAGAAAAGACAAAACGATGGTAACTAGGGTCAAGAGCGCATGGATCGTTCTCTATCTTACCACGGAAAAGGGAGATGCTACATGAACATGTGTTTATACAGACAGGAAGGGATACCAGATGAAAAATATCGCGCTGGAGGTGTTCCTGACTGGTATACGGATGAATAATCCACACGACGCCGCAATAACCACATGCTTCGTTTCAGTTTGACACTATCAGGATCTGCTCTATTAAGAGCAGAGGGAATGTGGAGGTGATGCACTTCATTTGATCGGTGCATCAACCAGAAACAAAGAGCGTGCTTACAGGATCGGAGCGAGAGAAATCATGAGGAGGCTTAGACTAAATGTCTATAGGAAAAATCCTCGATCTGAAAGCCTTTGTTTTTTATCTTTGCACTCATCATATGACTGCATCTAAAAACAGAGAAAAGCAGAAGATACATCCAATATAGCGCGCTTTTACCGCTAGTTGATGTCATCTGTGTTGTCCAAGCTTGCAGCAGGGGGTTCTACTGATAGATGGGGGTCCCTACAAGCTCTCAAAGCCGGCTTATGCTTGTTCGTTCTTTTGACGTTTCTGTTCTGATCCTCGAACACGATAGGCTGGCTGACCTATGAGATCCTGGTCTAATGCTCGTTTGCGGGACACATAATAAGACATTAACAATTGCTTTATCAAATACTGCATAAAAGCGGCAAAACGACGACAGGATATTCACTCCTCTAACAAACCATATGCCTGCCATTTTTTATAGAGAGAGTATTCTGTTCTTGTCCTGCACTCATGCTTACTCACTTCTCTAACATTCTTCCATCCAAGCTTGACTGTTGTATCAAAAATGGGAAGACAATCAATTCGCCCATACTATCCTTCTGTAGCTGTACTAAGAGAGCCTTTATGGGCTCCCTTGCTCTGTTTCGTCTTTTTGAGTTTTCTCTGTATACGCCTCAAAACTCGTTGATCTTGTTTCAACTCAAAGGAACAGATGCGTTTGTCTATGTCGACGACCTCTTCTAACAGCGGCAGAGCTTCACTGAAACGTCCCTGATGCTCATACAGCAAGGCCAAGTTAAATAACGTTATTCGTTCAATCTTGCCATTGTCTTGTTTAGGACAGAAGATAAGACTGCGAAGATACAGTTGTTCAGCCTCGTCCCAATATCCTTCATCCATCGCTAAATCCGCCATTTGGCAGAGGATTGAGGATATTCCTGACTTACTCCCTAATACCTCGTTGATCTCCAGACTTTGTTGATACAAATGATGTGCTTCTGGATAATCCTCCCTCGCATGTGCCAAGAGACCCAACTGGCCTAAGGTAGCAGCCTTCTGATCTTGATCTCCCATCTCTTCACTCAAACGCAAACTTTGTCTATACAATTCTTGTGCCTTCTCATCTTCACCAGCATCCTGTGCTAGTTTTCCTAACTCGTGGAGGGTTATTGCAATCCCTGGCTTATTGCCCGTCTCTTTTGCGAGAGCGAGGCTTTGCTCATATAACTGCTGTGCTTCAGGGATGTGATCAGTATCTACTGCCAGCATAGCTCGTTGATGTAACGTGTCGGCAATCCCTACAATATCACCCAACTCCTTCGCTATCTCCAAGCTTTGCTCATACAAAAGATGTGCTTTCGTGTACTCTCCGCTAAAGTGCGCGACCATACCGAGTCCATGAAGTGTGGCTGCAACGTTTACTTGATCGCCGAGAGCCTTGCAAAGAGCCAAGCTTTCTTGATAGAATCGGGTAGCTTCTTCATAATCATCCTGAGATTCAGCCAACATACCTAATTGGAAGAGCGTGTTGGCCACACCAGCATCATCTTCTAATGCTTTTTTTATCTTCAGACTTTGTCGATAGAAATGGTGCGCTTTCTCATAGTTTCCTCTTATGTACTCGAGTATCCCTAATTGATGCCAAGTATACGAGATGGCTTGCCGATCGCCAATATGTTGGTCTATGTGTAGACTGCGTTCATACAAGGACTGTGCCTTATCATAGTCGCCAACATAATGGGCGACGATTCCTAGTTGATGGAGTGTGCGTGCAACACCGGCTTGGTCTCCTAGCATTTCTTTGAGATCTAGGCTCTGCTGATATAATCTTCTGGCTTCATCGTACCGTCCTGTATTCTCTTCTAGGAGCGCTATATTGTGAAGAAAGATTGCTTGGTCCGATTGATTTTCTTCTAACTGACTGAAATGCAGAGCATGTTCGAGCAGGATACGAAGTTCCTTCCAGTATCCTCGCACAAGGAGAAAACCATGTGGGCCGTCGCCAGTCAACAGATGGGCGAAACGCAGGACATATTTCCCTTGTTGCATGTGATAGGCTCTCTCTTCTGCCGTCAAGACATTACTTCGCAGATTCTCTAAGGCATCGTAGTCTGCAGCAGCAGGCTGCTGATACTCCTCAGCTTTGCTCAAGTAGTGGGTAGTATGTCGAGAGACAGTTTGCTGGCGATAGTTTCGCCACTGTTCACTCTCTTCCTTCATAACGCATTCCACTCTTGAGTAATGTCAGACAGAATGAAGTAGAGGTAGGCCCAGGATACGTGTAAAATTCTATCATAAAGCAATTTGTTATATTTC